>CAYWDQ010000024.1:0-30448 GCA_964457065.1 uncultured Acidimicrobiaceae bacterium
GCGAAGTTCTCGCCGTCCACTCGCAGCCAATCGTGGTCGCGCCCCGCGAAGTAGAAGAAGCCGGCCTCGTCCCGGTAGGCCAGGTCCCCCGTCCAGTACCAGCCCTCGCGGAGCCGCGACCGCTCGGCGTCGTCGTTGCGCCAGTAGCCCTCGAAGCCCGCACCGCCCGATTTGGAGACGAGCTCACCGATCGCCTCATCGGCGTTCAGCAGCCGCCCGTGTTCGTCGAAGCGGGCGGGCGGGCATTCCTCGCCGCTGGCCGGGTCGAGCACGACGGTCCCCTCGGGTGCCCGACCCAGCGCGCCCGGCGGCGTGTCCGGTGTCCGCTGCACCGTGGCGCCGCCTTCGGTCGACCCGTAGGAGTCGGTGACGGCCACGCCGAAGCGCCTCGCGAAGCGCACGACGTCATCGGGCGACCCCTCGTTGCCGAATGCCCGCACGAGGGGATTGTCGGCGTCGTCGGGGCGCTCGGGCGTGGCCAGGATGTACGACAGCGGCTTCCCGACGTAGTTGAAGTAGGTCGCACCGGCCGCCCGCACATCGGGCAGGAAGCCCGAGGCGGAGAAGCGTCCCGACGAGGGGAGGGCGACCGTGGAGCCCGCCATGAGCGCCGGCCCCCAACCGGCCATCAACGCGTTGGAGTGGAAGAGCGGCATGGACAGGTAGCACACGTCGTCGGGCGTGAGCGCGTACATCTGCGCCACGATGCCGCCGATCCGAGCCAGGCGGCCCTGGCTGCACAGGCACGCCTTCGGCGCGCCCGAGGTACCCGAGGTGAAGAGCAGGTAGCCGAGGGACTCCGGTGTCACGCCGGGCTCGGCCACGTCGCCGGGCTGCGCCCCCTCGTGGGCGCCGAGATCCCGTTGCGCGGCCGCCGTGTCGAGCACCAGCACCCGCGGGTTGTCGGCCGTGACGTTACCGAGGACGCCGCCGATGGAGGATCCCTCCACAAGGGGTAGGTAGGTCGAATCGGTCACGAGGAACTGGCACTCCGTGTGGGTCAGGTCGCGCAGCAGCTCGTCTCCCCGGTGCGTCGGGTTGGCCCCGACCACCACCGCGCCCACCAGCGCGGCCGCCTCGAGCCAGAAGACGAACTCGGGCACGTTGTCGAGCATGACGGCCACGTGGAAGGGGTCGTCGGCCCGAGCGGCCCGAAGCCAGGCCGCCCGTTGGGCGGCGCGGGCGACGACCTCGGCGTGGGTCAGCCGGGCCTCGCCCGCCACGAGCCCGAGGCGCGAGTCACCGGCCCGGGCGAGCACAGCGCCCGCGATGGTCTCGGTGCGTGCCGGCTGGGCGGCCTCAGGTTGGGTCACTGCATCTCCGAACGTCTCTGACCTGGGATGTAAGGGCCATTATTGGAACACGTTGCACTTTAATCCGCTCCGTGTTAGCGTCGCACCAGCGCCGGCGGAACGGACCGCGGCACCGTAGACGAGGACGTGCAACCCCATGGAATTCGGCATCTTCAACGCCGCGTGTGTGCTGCCCAGGTACGTCGAGCAGCACGGTGAGTCGGCCGAGCACGATCGCATCATGGACGAGGTGGCGTTCATCGTGGCGGCGGACAAGGCCGGCTTCAAGTACACCTGGGCGTCCGAGCACCACTTCCTGACCGAGTACTCGCACCTGTCGGCCTCCGAGTCCTTCCTCGCCTTCGTGGCCGCCAAGACGAGCAACATCCACATCGGGTCGGGCATCTTCAACATCACACCGCCGGTGAACCACCCGGCCCGCATCGCGGAGCGGGTGGCGATGCTCGACCACCTCTCGGAGGGCCGCTTCGAATTCGGCACCGGGCGTGGCTCGTCGACGACCGAACAGAAGGGCTTCGGGATCGAGGACTCGGATCTCACCCGTGAGATGGTGGCCGAGACGCTGCCCCAGATCGTGCGCATGTGGAAGGACGAGGACTACAGCTACGACGGCAAATTCTTCTCCATGCCGAGCCGCAACGTCCTGCCCAAGCCCTACTCGAAGCCCCACCCCGCCATCTGGATGGCAGCGGGCAGCCCGTCCACGTTCGACCTCGCCGCAGAGCTCGGCGTCGGCGTCCTGTGCTTCGGCTTCTCCACCCCCGATCAGCTCACTCCGCTGGTCAGCCGCTACAAGGAGAAGATCGAGGACTGCACCAACCCCGTGGGTGGTTTCGTGAACAACAACGTGATGATCACGAGCCAGATGATCTGCATGGAGGACGGGGCCAAGGCGCGCAAGACCTTCCTCGAGGCCGACTCCAACTATCACCTGAGCCTGGTCTTCCGTTACCTCGACACGTTCCCCAGGCCTCCCGGCATCCCGGAGTGGCCGGCCATCATTCCCGGCATGGACGCCGCCACGCTCGACGCCGCCATTGCAGCGGGTGTGACCGCGATCGGGACACCCGACGAGGTGGGCAAGGCCGTCGAGAGTTTCGTGGCGACCGGCGCGGACCAACTGGCGTTCGGGATGCTCTCGACCTCCATGCCCATCGAAGCGTGCGAGGAAGCCACCGAGACGTTCGGCAAGCACGTGCTGAAGGACTTCGACAAGGACCCCGTGCACCTCACGACGAAGCTGCGGCTGGCCGCCGGCGGCAGGTAGTCACTACAGGCGGAACTCGCCGGCCTGCATCCGGCGATCGATCTCCTCGGCCACCTCGGCCGGCCGGCGCGCGCCGGAGTCCACCCGGTGGCGCTCTTCGACGCCGTGGCTCTCGAACTGGGTCCACAGGTCGTCGACCACACCGGCGTCCGCCAGGGCCCCGGCGTGTGGCGGCTCGAGCGTGCGATCCTGCACCCGCTGCTGGACCACGCCGATCGGCGCCCGCAGCACGGCGTAGTTGATGTCGACGCCGTGCGGCTCGCAGGCCGCCACGAAGAGGTCGAGCATGAAGGGGTAGAGGATGCCCTCGGCAACGGTGAAGTAGCCGCCCTCGGCGATCGTCGCCACCGCCGCGGCCGCAGCACGGAGTACGACCCGGTTCTGCCCGTGCGCCTCCTCCCGCCACGGCTCGATCGCCCCCCGCCGCAGCTTGGCGAAGAACCAGTCCAGGTCGAGGCAGGCCGACGGGTCGTGGTGCTCTGCCACCAGGGGCGCCACGGTCGTCTTGCCACAGCCGGGGGCGCCGGTCAAGAGGAGGAGGGGGCCCTTCGGCACCCGTGCATCATCGCGTGGGGCGGGCCTAGGTTGTCGCCCCATGGATGTGGCCTACGCCTGGCGCGGCGCGTTCACCGACCCGGACCTCAACGCGCTCCACGCGGAGGGTTTCGTCCACCCCGCGCTGGACGTCGGCTGGAAGGACCAGGTCGAGCGTCACAGCCTGGGCTGGGTGTGTGCCTACGCAGGGCAGCGCCTGGTCGGGTTCGTGAACGTGGCCTGGGACGGCGGTGTCCATGCCTTCGTCGTGGACACCCTCGTCGCCGCCGACGCCCGCCGACAGGGGATCGGCACCGGCCTGATCGAGGTGGCCACGGGAGAGGCCCGAGCTGCCGGCTGCGAATGGCTCCATGTCGACTTCGAGGACGATCTGCGCGCCTTCTACTTCGAGGCGTGCGGGTTCGCGTCCACCCCGGCGGGGCTCATCGCACTGCGGTAGTCCGAACTGGGGGAATCGGCCGGGCTCCGACGTCAGCTGGCGGACGCCACGCCAACGACCGGCTTGTTCAGCGCGACGCCGCCTTCGGAGCCGTAGAAGTTCGCGTCGCCGTAATTGAAGATGCCGCCGTCTGAGGCGGTGATCCAGTACCCATGCCCGTCGGTCGTCGCCGCCATCCCGACGGCCGGCCGGACCAGCGGCACGCTGCCGGCCGAGCCGAAGAACCCGGCGTCGCCGAAGTCGAAGATCCCGCCGTCCGACGCGACCAGCCAGTAGCCGAGCCCGTCGGAGGTGGACGCCATGCCGACGACGGGCCTGTTCAGCGGCGTGCCCCCCATGGAGCCGTGGAAGGACGCGTCACCGAAGCTGAAGATCCCGCCGTCGGACGCCACGAGCCAGTACCCGCCCCCGTTGGAGCCGGAGGCCATGCCGACGACGGGCTCGTTCAACGGTTTGCCCCCCTCGGAGCCGTAGAACTTCGCGTCACCGAAGCTGAAGATCCCGCCGTCGGACGCCACGAGCCAGTACCCGCCCCCGTCCGGCGTGGCGGCCATGCCCACGATCGGCGCGTTCAGCGGCTTGCCACCCTCGGAGCCGAAGAACCCGGCATCGCCGTAGTTGAAGATCCCCCCGTCGGACGCCACCAACCAGTAGCCGTTCTTCGATGCGGTCGCTGCCATGCCGACGATCGGCTTGTTCAGACGGATGCTGCCCGTCGATCCGAAGAAGCCGGCGTTGCCGAAGCTGAAGATCCCCCCGTCGGATGCGACCATCCAGTACGACGAATGGGGCGGGGCGGGCGGCGCGGGAGACGGCGGACCGGGGAGCCCGGCCGATCCCGAGAAGGCGTAGACCTGGTCGGTCGACGGTGCCAGGAGCAGGCCGTCGCCCACCGACGGGGTGGGGAAGTGGTTGGCGTTGCCACCGATCGAGACCTGCTGCACCTTCGTCCCGTCGGCCGGGTTGAGTCCGTAGAGCGAGGACCCGCCGATCGACCACACGAGCCCGCCCGCCGTGATCGGGGGACCGTGCGCCCCGGACGAGGTCTGCCACTGCACGCTGAGCGGGCTGGTCTCGATCGCCTCCACCCCACTGCCGCAGGGGACGTAGACGACGGTCCCCGCGACCGCATCCCCGCCGTCGGAGTCGCTCCCGCACGCGCTGATGGGGGAGCCGATCTGCCCATTGATCCCACCCAGGGAGGCCTGTCTCAGCAGATAGGCGGTCGACGACTTGCCCACCTGCAGGACGGTCCCGTTGGAGAGCAGCGCCGGCGAGCTCGATCCGAGGTCGAGGTCGCTCCCGTTGTCGGACGACCAGGTGCTCGGGGCGAAGTACTGCGTGCGGGCCAGACCAGGCGACAGCTCCAGGACCGAATCACTGAAGTCGTAGGGGGTCGACGACGAACCGTTGCCCGTCGTCGCCCAGATGTTCCCTGCTGCGTCGACCTCGGGCGCGGCGCCTCCCATCCACACGGCCCCGTCATGGCCGATCGGCACCGCCTGGTAGTAGCTCGGCGACCCACCGCCCTCGGGCACCGAGCCGACCCAGCCGCTGTAGGTGCCGCAGTCGCCGTCGTTGCCGCCGTAGCCGAAGACGACGTTGCCGTTGCTCAGGTTCAGGCCGGTGCGTTGCAGGATGTCGGCCGGGTCTTGTCCCGGCGGGTCGACGCGCTGGGCCATCAGCGACGCGCCGGTGTAGATGGACAACCCGACGAGGACGTGGGCCGGCACGCCGTTGCTCAGCTCGTCGGCCACGGCGAAGATCTCCCCGCGGGCGGTGTCGACCACGGGCGTCCCGGTGATACCAACGGTTGGCTGGATGTCACCGCACGGCAGCAGGTTGCCGCCCCCTTCCGAGGGGACCGGGGTCCCCACGTGCGCCGACCACAGGATGGCGCCCGTGTCGGCCCGGAGCGCGTAGATGGTGTCGTTCTCCGTCGCCACGAAGACTCGTCCGGTGGCCTCGAGCGGCTCGCCGTAGACCTGGCCGTCGAGGACCGGCGACTTCCAGGCCAGGTTCGGCGGACTGAAGGTGACGCCCGAGGGGTCGGCGCCGGTGCCCAACGGGTTGCCGTGGTACACGGTCCACGAAGAGGTGGCGTCGACGTGGGCCACGTCGGCGGCTGCCGCCGGGAGCGTGGCCGTGCCGATCACACCCAGGAGCAGCGCGATCCCTGCACAGGCGGCGAAGAGGGTGTGCCGCACGCCGCGCCGGGGCGAACTCGATTGGTGGGTCATGCGTCGTGTCCGGGCCCGAGTGATGGGCGCACCGTAACGCGCCCCGACGGTGATGTCGAAAAGGTTGTTCAGGACTTGGACGAGCCTGCCGCTGCCGCGCCGGCCTGGGTTCCTGCCGCCGATCCGACGATGCCGGCTGCCCACGTGTAGTCCGGCTTCCCCGACGGTGAGCGCTCCACCGTGTCGACCACGTGGAGACGACGTGGCAGCTTGTAGCCCGCGATGGACTCCCGGCAGTGCTCCTGCAGCGACTCCAACGACGGTGCCTCGTGCCCCGCCCGTGGCTGCACGATGGCGGCCACCGTCTGGCCCCAGCGCTCGTCGGGCGCCCCGCACACGATGGCGTCCATGACGTCGGGGTGGGAGCGCACGGCGGACTCGACCTCCTCGGGGAAGATCTTCTCGCCGCCGGAGTTGATGACGATCGATCCCCGGCCGAGCAGCGTGATCGACCCATCCTCTTCGACCGTGGCGTAGTCGCCCGGCATGACGTAGCGGGTGCCCTTGACCTGAATGAACACCTCGGCGGTCTTCTTCGGATCGTTGTAGTAGCCGAGCGGGATGTCACCTGACCGGGCGATCTTGCCGATGACCCCCGACCCGGGCTCGACCAGTTCCAGGTCCTCGTCGAAGACCACCGTCTGGCCCAGCAGGTGCACCGTCGGCCCGCTCTTCATGGCGGTGTTACCCGCCGTCACCACCGTCATCCCGTTGTTGCCGCCCTCCGACGAGCCGATGGCGTCGGTGATCAAGAGGTTCGGGAGGTGGACGAAGAACTGGTCCTTCACGGGCGCCGAGAACAGCGCCGCCGACGACACGACGGCCAGGAGCGATGACAGGTCGTGGTCCGACCCGACGTCGGACAGCGACTCGATCAGCGGCTTGCCCATGGCATCCCCCGTGATCATCACCGAGTTGACCCGCTCCTCGCCGACCAGCCGCCAGACGTCGTGCGGATCGAACTTGGCCATCAGGACGATCTTGGAGCCGACGAAGCTCTGCCCCATGACGCACCACTGCGTCGCCCCGTGCATGAGCGGCGCCACGGGAAGGTGCACCATGCCGCCACCCGCCCCCTTGGCCACCATCACCGCCGGGTCGGTCACCCGTTGGTTGGTCATGGGGTCCGTCCCACCCCCGAGCGCGTAGAAGACATCCTCGTGCCGCCACACCACGCCCTTGGGCATGCCGGTGGTCCCGCCGGTGTAGAGGATGTAGAGGTCGTCGCCGGATCGGGGCCCGAAGTCCCTCTCCTCGGACTGGTCCGCCAGCGCATCCTCGTACCCGATCGCGCCGGGGGTGGGCTCGACGTCGCTGCCGTCCTCGATCACGATGACGTGCCGGAGCTCGGGCAGCTCGGGCAGCAGCGCGGCGACGAGCGGCGAGAACTCCCGCTGGTGCACCAGGGCCTTGAGGTCCGCGTTCGTGAGCAGGTACCGCAGCTCGTCCTTGACGTAGCGGTAATTGATGTTGATCCAGATCGCCCGGAGCTTGAAGACGGCCCACGCGGTCTCGACCCACTCGACCGAGTTGTAGGCGTAGATCCCGACGTGGTCACCGGGCCCGACTCCCTGCGCCGCCAGGTGGTGGGCCAGCCGGTTGGCCCTGGCCTCCATTTCGGCGTACGTGCGCCGCGTGCCGTCGGCGACCAGGTACTCGCGGTCGGGGTAGGCGTCGACGGCCGCTTCGAACAGATCGGCGAGGTTGAACTCCATCGCGCTCAGGTTAGAACACGTTCTCGTTCCGCGGGCGAAGAGCCCGCCCGGGAGGGAGGCGCGCCCTCTTTGTCCAGGGCTTCGGCCGATGTCGACGAGATGCGTCCGGTCTGCGACGCTGCCGTGGACGAGATCTCTGCGACCCGCGGATCGATCTCACGCACAACTAGCGTGCCCCCCATGGCCTACCCCACCGCAACCTCCCGTGACATCGCCGCCCCAGCTGAGAAGGTGTGGGCACTCGTCTCCGACCTGCCGCGGATGGGGGAGTGGTCGCCCGAGAACGCGGGCGGGAGGTGGATCAAGGGCACTGACGGTCCGGCGCTCGGCGCCGTCTTCAAGGGCACCAACAAGAACGGCCTACGGCGTTGGTCCACCAATGCCACGGTGATCGCCTGCGAGCCCGGCAAGGTGTTCGAGTTCGCGGTGACCTCGGGCCCTCTCGAGATCGCCCACTGGCGCTACGAGTTCGAGCCCACCGCCACGGGCTGCCGGGTCACCGAGTCTTGGGAGGACCACCGCAAGCCCTGGTTCGTCACGGTGGCGCGCGTGATGGGGGACCACAGCGCGGCGCACGCCGAGACCGAGATGGCGGCGACGCTGGCCAACTTGGCGGCGGCCGTCGAGTAGACGAGGACCGGCGCCAAGTTGGCGCTGCGTGCGAAGGATCAGGCCGCCATCCCCACGATCGGCTTGCTCAGGGTGAGGCCGCCCGCCGAGCCGTAGAACGTCGGGTTGCCCGTGCCGGGGAAGGTGAAGATCCCCCCGTCGGACGCGACCAGGTAGTAGCCGCCGCCGGCGACCCCCATGCCGACCACGGGCGCGTTCAGCGCCGTGCCACCGGTGGAACCGAGGTAGGGAGCGCTGAAGGTGAAGATCCCGCCGTCGGAGCCGACGAGGTAGTAGCCACCGGCAGCGGTCACCGCCATGCCGACGACCGGCTTGTTCAGCACCTTGCCGCCCTCGGAGCCCGCGAAGACGGCGTTGCCGAAGGCGAAGATGCCGCCATCGGAGGCCACCAGGTAGTAGCCCCGCCCGTTCGGCGTGGCCGCAATGCCCACGATCGGGTTGTTCAGTTGCATGCCGCCGGTCGAGCCGTAGAACTGTGCGTCGCCGTAATTGAAGACGCCACCGTCGGCGGCGACCAACCAGTACCCCCCGCCGTCCGCGGTCATCGCCATCCCGACGACCGGCTTGTTCAGGTGCATGCCGCCCGTCGAGCCGTAGAACGAGGCGGAACCGAAGTTGAAGACCCCTCCGTCGGCGGCCACGAGGTCGTAGCCGTCACCGGAGGGCATCACCGCCATGCCCACCACGGGCGCGTTGAGCGGTGTGCCGCCCATGGAGCCGAGATACGGGGACCCCAGGCTCGGCGCGCTCGGCCCGTAGGCGAACACGCCGCCGTCGGACGCGGCGATGCGGTAGCCGGACCGGCCGATCGCTGCTTCCCCGTTGAAGGGGATGGTGGTGTTGCTGGAGCCGGAGCCGCCGTTGCTCAGCCCGCCGGCCGCGATGCAGTTACCGCCACCGAGGCACGAGATGCCGAACCACGCCGCCTCTGGATAGGACGGCGTGGGCACCGTGCCCTCTGTCCACGTGCTGCCGTTCCACGATGCGGTGAGGATGACCTCGTTCGAGGTGGTGCTGTAGGTCGTGCCCACCGCGGTGCACGAGGTCGGGCTGATGCAGCTGACCCCCAGTGGCACGTCGTAGCTCCCGCTGGGCGGGGCGGGCATGGCCGACTGGGACCAGGTCCCGTCGGACCACTCCTGGGCGAAGCCCGTCTCCGTCGAGACGGCCTCGTTGTAGCCGGTCGCCATGCAGAAGCCGGCCCCGGCGCACGACACGCCGAAGAGCTCCGGGTTGGTGACGCCGGTCGGGTCGACGGTCGGCGTGACCGTCCACGTCGTGCCGTTCCACTGCTCGGCCAGGACGTGGATCGGCACCGAGATGTGCGGGCTCGCGCTGTGCATGAGCGCATGCGCGTTGGCCGTCGGGTCTCCGAGACCGAGGAATCCCGATTGCCCCGTACCGGGTTGTGCCGGGGAGCTTGGCACTTCGAGTCCGGAACCCGTCACGGAGTTGGCGCCTACGGCCATGCAGTTGGTCGGCCCGGTGCAGCTGATGGCGTTGAACAGGTCCTCTACGTGCGTCGCGATGTCCGGCGTGCTCACGACGGTCCACGAGGTGCCGTTCCACTGCTGGGCGAAGGTGTCCGTGTCGGTCGTCGAGCTGTTGTCCGCATAACCGATCGCCATGCACCACGTCGGTCCCGTGCACGACACACCCGACAGGATGGCCTGGGTGTACGGGCTGGGCAGGGTGGCGGACGTGCTGGTCGACCAGGCGGTGCCGTTCCACGCATAGACGACCGGGAGGACCACCGAGCCGTTGTCCAGGGCGCCCACCGCGACGCAGAACGAGACGGAGGCGCACGAGACGCCCTCGACCTCCACCTCGGTGGCCCCGGTTGGCGCGGGGAGGGTGACGGTGTGCCAGCTCGAGCCGTCCCATTGCTGGAGAGCCGGGGTCGGCGTGGTTGCTTCCACGAACACCGTGCTGACGCAGAAGGTCGACGAGACGCACGAGACGTCGCCGTCGTAGGACTCGGTCCCGACGGCCGGTGGGGTGTTGGTCGTCCACGAGGTGGCCGCCACCTGCGATCCGGGTCCCGGCGTGGCACCCGCGACCGCCGCCCATCCCACTGCACCGAACACCGCCACGATGGCGGTGATACACCCGCGCTGCAACGACGACGACCGCATGGATTTGCCCTCCGTTCAGAGTGAGGGCCGAATCCCCTCGCTCCGCAGCTTGGTGCAGCGGGGCACCACTAGCAAGGACCCTCGCTCGAAGTCACGAGAACGAGGATGCCCGCGTGGCAAGGGATCGCCGGCGTCAGCCACCCAGGCGCCGCACGACGTGGCCGGCCGCCGCGTCGTCACCGGGGCCGCCCCGGCGCACGAGCCGGTCGGCCACCGCCCGCCGGTGGGCCTCGTCGACGTTGCCGCCGTACTTGAACTTGGCCGTCACCTGCTCGAGGCGGATCTCCATGCCGAGGATCCCCACCAGCTTCGTCGCGTGCGCCTGGCCCGGGTCGGCCACCTCGACGTCGGGCTGGAAGGACGCCAGCTGGCGACGCAGGATGGCGGCGACGCTTCCCGGTTCCGTCCGCTCGTCGTGCACGGTCGCCGTGCCGGTCAGCTGCACCGCGCCGTAGTACGTCGTCGGGATGCCGAGCGCCGGGTCCTCGTCGCCGATTGCCTTCCACGAGGAGGGGATGTAGGCCCAGTCGCCGGCAACGCTGAGGAGGACCCACGGGTTCTCGGCCAGCGCTGCGAACACCGGGTTGGCACGCACGAGATGCAGCCACACGACGTCGCCGGCCAGCACGAACTGGGTGGGCACGACGACCGGAAGGTGGCGTCCGGAGCTGCCCGGGGCGATCAGGTGGCCGAAGGGATGGGCATCGACGAAGGGGCGCCACTCCTCCTCGCCGCGGGTGGCGTCGACCGGGGCGATGAACATCGGCCCAGTCTTGCCGCTCAACTCTCGGCGGCCTCGATCTCCTCCATCGTCTCGGCCCGGTGGCGCTTGTAGTCGACCTTGCCGTTGGCCGCCCGCCCGATGGTGGCGACACTGCGCACGCGGCGGGGCGCCTTGTAGTGGGCCAGGCGCTCCTTGACGTGCCCGATCAGCTCCGCCTCGCTGGGCACCTCCGACCCCTCCACGGGCTCCACGACGGCGACGACCTGCTCGCCGTAGGTCGGGTGGGGCACGCCGACGACCACGGCGTCACGTACCGCGTCGTGCGTCTTCAACGCCTCCTCCACCTCCTCGGGGAAGATCTTCTCGCCTCCCGAGTTGATGCAGACCGACCCCCGCCCGAGGAGGTGGATGGTGCCGTCCGCGTCCACCTGGGCGTAGTCGCCCGGGATGGAGTAGCGCACGCCGTCGATCACCTTGAACGTGCGCTCCGATTTCACCTCGTCCTTGTAGTAGCCGAGCGGGTTGCGCCCGCCGAGGGCGAGCACGCCGACCTCCTCGGACCCCGGCGCCACCTCGCGCCCGTCCTCGGTCAGCACCTTGACGTCGGGCCCCAGGGTGAACGACGCCGTCTTGGCGGCTGCGCCCCCGCCCGAGACGGACATGCCCATGCCGAGGGCCTCGGAGGAGCTGAAGGCGTCGGCCAGGATCATGGCGCCGTGGTGGGCGAGCAGGCGCTCCTTGACCGGTTCGCTCCACATGGCCCCCGACGAGATGATCATCAGGAGCGAGCTCAGGTCCCACTCGCCCGGGTGTTCGTCGAGCACCGCCAGCAGCGGGCGCGAGAAGGGGTCACCCACGATCACGAGGCCGTTGACCTTCTCGCGTTGGATCGTGTCCAGCATCTCGATGGGGTCGTACTTGTGGCTCTCGAGCAGGCACACCCGCCCCCCCTCGGTGAGGGTGGTGTTCGCCGTGAAGGCGCCCGTCCCGTGCATGAGCGGGCAGGCGGGCATCAGCGTGACGTTGTTAGGGCTGGTCTCCAACGCGGCGCGCACACCCTCCAGCCCGCCGTTGGCGTCGTAGTGCCGGACACCGCCGTCGATCAGCCGCACGAACAGGTCGTCCTGGCGCCACATGACGCCCTTGGGCATCCCCGTGGTGCCGCCGGTGTAGAGCATGTAGAGGTCGTCGCCGCTGCGGCCCCACGGTGCCCGCGTCCGGCCGAGGGCCAACTTCACGGCGTCCTCGTAGGGGGTGGCCCAGTCCGGGCACGGGCCCGAGCCGTCGTCGACCCACAGCCAGCCCTTGACTCGGGGCACCCGGTCGAGGATGTGCTCGATCCGGTCGGCGAACACGCCGTGGAACACGACCGCCACCGCGTCCGCGTTGTCCCACAGGTAGCTCAGCTCGTCGTCCCCGTAGCGGTAGTTGGTGTTGACCGGCACGAGGCCGATTTTCATGGCCGCGAAGGTGGCCTGGATGTACTCGGGCGAGTTGTGGAGGTAGACCGCCACCTTGTCCTGCTGCGCGACGCCGAGGTCGAGGATGAACTGCGCGACCCCGTCCGCCCCGTGGTCGAAGTCGCGCCACGAGAGGTTGCGGCTCCCCTGGGTGATGGCCACGGCGTCGGGCTGGGCCTCGGCCACCGCCTCCCAGACGTCCGCGTAGTTCCAGTCAGTCATGCGTCGCTCCATTCCCCGCTATTCCACAATCCCCGCTGATCGACCATCGACCACCGTCGATCCCCCCGCCCCGCCGACATGCGTCAAGCGAGGCGATGAGCCTACGCTGCGCGCGTGGACCTCGGCCTGCCGGGTGACGACGACCCCCGGCGGCGCCGGGTCAGGGACTGGCTCGCCGAGCACCCGCAGCCGAGCGGCCGGCAGCTCGCCGAGGCCGGCTATGTCGCGCCCCACTGGGCGCCGCCCTACGGCCTCGACGCCGACCCGCTGACCCAGCTCATGATCGACGAGGAGCTCCGGCGGGCGGGGGTCACGCGCCCGATCAACCCGATCGGCATCGGATGGGCGGGGCCGACCCTCATGTACGCCGGCACCGAGGAGCAGAAGGACCGCTGGCTCTGGCCGCTGCTGAGCGGCGAGGAGTTCTGGTGCCAGCTCTTCTCCGAGCCCGGCGCGGGCTCCGACCTGGCCTCGCTCACCACCCAGGCCGAGCGCGACGGCGACCACTACGTGGTCAACGGGCAGAAGGTGTGGACCAGCTACGCCCACATCGCCCGCTGGGGGATCCTCCTCGCCCGCACCGACCCGGACGCCACCAAGCACATGGGCATCAGCTACTTCGCCTGCCCCATGGATGCGCCCGGCATCGAGATCCGCCCGCTCATCGACATGACGGGCGAGCACGCCTTCAACGAGGTCTTCTTCACCGACGTGCGCATCCCGGCCGACCACCTCGTCGGGCCCGAGCACGGGGGTTGGGACCTGGCGAAGGTCACGCTCGGCAACGAGCGGGTGTCGCTGTCGGGCGAGGGCGCCCTGTGGGGGATGGGGCCCACGGCCGACGACCTGGTCGACCTGGTCCGCGCCGCCGGTGGCGCCCCGGACCCGACGACCCGTGACCGCCTCGTCGACGTCTACGTGGAGAGCCAGATCCTCCGCGTCCTGCGCCTCCGCATGGTCTCGGCCGTCCTCGCCGGACGGGCCCCGGGCGCCGAGGCCTCGGTCCGCAAGGCGATCGCCGACGCCCACGGGCAGCACATCATGGGCCTCGCCCGCGACCTGGCGGGGCCGCACGCCATGCTGTCGGGGTCGGGTCCGGTCGGCGGCTGGGGCCCCGCCGGCGCCGCGGCCGGGGACGAGACCTGGTCCCGCGGCTTCCTCTTCTCGCCCGCGCTCACGGTGGGCGGCGGCACCGCCGAGGTGCAGCGCAACATCGTGGGCGAGAAGGTGCTCGGTCTTCCGCGAGATCCCTGAGCCTGCTCTTCTGCAGCGAGGTGCCGCTGGCCGACTTCGGGCAGGTGTCCTACTCGGGCTCGTCGCTCATCGACGCCGCGGGCTCGAAGGGCTCGCTCTCGGCCTTCGACGCCAACGAGATCACGATGGCCAGCAACGGCTCGACGCTGGCCACGCCGAGCAGCCTCAGCCCGGACAAGTCGTGTTCACCGTGAGCTGGGACAACTCATAGGTGATCAGGTTGGCCACTGCAGCGGGGGGCTCTCACCGCCGCCGGCCGAGGAGTCGGTCCTCTGTCAGACCTCGAGCGGCCCGGCGTGGGCGAAGCCCTGGCGGATGCCCTGGCCGGCCCGGGCCGTCAGGGCCTCGGGCTCGTAGAGCATGAGATAGGCGTTGCGGGCGTGGTCCCGCGAGCGGTTCTGGAACACCATGGCCAGGGTGGCGGGGTCGTCGGACTCGTCCTCGTGGACGAAGACCTCGAGGATGGGCGTGTTCGTCATGAGCTGGGCCGTCATGATCCCGGTGGACGCCTCGTGGGCGCAGACCTTGTCGACCTTCTCCTTGCCGGGCATGCCGAGGGCCACCACGATCCGGCAGCCCTCCTCCTCGATCAGCTTCTTTGCCGCCACGGCCAGGTCCTTGAAGCCGGGGACGGTGCGGCGGACGACGGTGAAGCGGGTCCCGTAGCCGGGGCACTCGGACAGCTCGTCGACCGCCTCGGCGCCCATGTCGTAGCGGGCGAACATCGTGTCGACGACGCCGATCAGGTCCATGCCCCATTCTCGCGCAGTGGACCCGACGGCCCGGCGGCGACGAGAATCGCGGGGTGAACGGCACCGATCCCAGCGAATCCGATCCGACCGATCCGACCGATCCGGGCAGAACGGACGCGGCAGCGCAGCCGGCGGGGACCTGGGTCGAGCGGGACGCGGCCGTGGTCTGGCACGGGTTCACCCAGATGGGGGCCTATGTCGAGAGCGCGCCCCTGGTGATCGACCGGGCCGAGGGCCGGGAGCTGATCGACGCCGACGGCCGGCGCTACCTCGATGCGATCTCGTCGCTCTGGGTCAACACGCTGGGCCACGGCGTCCCCGAGCTGAATGCGGCTCTTGCGGCCCAGGCCGCCAAGGTCGCCCACTCCACCATGCTCGGCAACGGCAACACGGTCGTCGTCGAGCTGGCGGAGGCGCTGGCCCCGGTGGTCCCCGTCGACGACCCGCACTTCCTCTTCGCGGCCGACGGTGCGGTGGCGGTCGAGCAGGCGCTCAAGATCGCGTACCAGTACTGGGTGAACAGGGGTGTCGAGGGTCGCACGCGGTTCCTGGCGCTCGGCGACGCCTACCACGGCGACACCATCGGCTCGCTCTCGCTCGGCGACGGCGGTGTGTTCAGCGCGGTGTTCGAGCCGCTGTGCTTCCCGGTGATCCGCACGCCGGGCTATGCCGACCCGGGATGGGCGGCCAAGGCGTGCGCCACCATCGACGCGCACGCCGACGAGCTGGCGGCCGTGGTGCTCGAGCCGCTCGTGCAGGGTGCATCGGGAATGCTGTGCGCCTCCGCGTCCGATGTGCGGCAGGTCGGCGAGGCGTGCCGCCAGGCGGGCGTCCTCGTGGTCTGCGACGAGGTGGCGACCGGGTTCGGGAGGACGGGGACGCTGTTCGCCTCCGAGCAGTGCGGGCTGCGGCCCGACCTGCTCTGCCTCGGCAAGGGCATCACCGGCGGGTACCTGGCGATGTCGGCCACGGTGGCATCGGGCGACGTGTTCGGCGCGTTCCTCGGCCCCGACCTCGGGCCCTTGACCTTCTACCACGGGCACTCCTACGGCGGGAACGCCCTCGCCGCCGCCGTGGCGCTCGAGCACCTGCGCCTCATCGAGTCCTGGGACGTGCTCGCCAACGTGCGGGCCCGGGCCGAGCAGCTGGCGGTCCTCCTCGATGAACGGTTCGCCGGCCGTGCGGGTGTGCGCGCCGTGCGCCAGCGCGGGCTGATGGTCGGGGTCGAGCTGGACCCGCCCGAGCCGGGGTTGCGCTGGGGGCGGCGGGCGTGCGCCGGTGCCGTATCGAGGGGCGTGCTTCTGCGTCCGCTGGGCGACGTCGTCGTGCTCATGCCGCCGCTGACCATCACCGGGGACGAGGTGGTGCGGATGGTCGACGCTCTGGATGGGGCGCTCGACGAGGTGACCGGCAGTGGCGGCGGCGGAGCCCCCGGCGCATGAGCGGCTCCGGCTCCGGCGGCGGCTCCGGCTCCGGCTCCGGCTCCGGCGCGTGGGAGGCGCGGATCCGGGCCCAGCTCGTCGCCGTGGTCGAGGAGGACCGCTGGCGCGCGCCGAAGGAGTTCGACGCCCGCGGGCCGGCGGGCGTGCTGCAGGGCGACGCGGTGGTGTCGTTCGCGTCCAACGACTATCTCGGCCTGAGCGCGCACCCCGCCGTGGTGGCGGCTGCGCACGAGGCGCTGGACCGTTGGGGGGCGGGCTCGGGCGCATCCAGACTGGTCACCGGTTCGCGCCCCATCCACAGCACCCTGGAACGTGCGCTCGCGGACTGGAAGGGGACCGAGGCCGCCGTGACGTTCCCGACCGGGTTCGCCGCCAACCTCGGCGTGCTGTGCGTGCTCGGCGGACCCGGCGTCCGTGTGCTCTCGGACGAGCTGAACCACGCGAGCATCATCGATGGCTGCCGGCTCTCCCGCTCGGTGCTCGCCGTGTACCGCCACCGCGACATGGGCCATCTCGACGAGCTGCTCTCGGCCCGGTCCGGATCCGCCACGCCGACGATCGTGATCTCCGACTCGGTCTTCTCCATGGACGGGGACGTGGCGCCGGTCGACGAGCTGCTCGACCTGTGCGGCCGCCACGGGGCGCTGCTCGTCCTCGATGAGGCCCACGCCGTCCTGGGCCCCGACCTCCCGCCCACCGCCCGGGCCGGCGGGGGAGCGGTCGTGCGGGTCGGCACGCTGTCGAAGACGCTGGGCTCGCTCGGCGGCTTCGTTGCGGCGTCACGCGACGTGATCGATCTCCTCGTCAACCGGGCCCGCCCCTACATCTTCTCGACCGCGCCGACGCCGGCCGATGCCGCGGCTGCGCTGGCTGCGCTGCGCGTCCTGCGCTCCGCCGAGGGCTCGGCCCTGACGGGCCGCCTCGCGTCGCTGATCGACCGTGTCGTGGAGGCCGGCCTCGCACCGCCCGGACACCCGAGCCCGATCATCCCGGTCGTCCTCGGGCCCGAGCAGGCGGCGCTCGATGCGTCGGCGGCACTGCTCGACGAAGGCCTGTGGGTCCCGGCCATCCGCCCGCCCACGGTGCCGGTCGGGACGAGCCGGCTGCGGGTCACGTTGTCCGCCGCGCACCGCGACGAGGACGTGGACCGGTTGCTCCACGCGCTGCTCCGTCTGCGCCGCCCCACCGCCGCCGCTCTCTGAGCGCCGTGCCGCCGATGGGGACGCGACCGCGCCGTCTGGTGGCCGTGGTCGGCACCGGCACCGATGTCGGCAAGACGTGGGTGGCTGTCCGGCTCCTCACCGATCTCCGCGCGGCGGGTGCGACCGTCGCCGCGCGCAAGCCGGCGCAGTCGTTCGATCCCGACGACGACCCGGCGGCCCGTGATGCCGCCGTGCTCGGGGCGGCGAGCGGCGAGGCGGCCGAGGACGTCTGTGCGCCGCACCGCTGGTACGAGACACCCATGGCCCCTCCGATGGCGGCCGCGGCGCTGGGGCGCCCGGCCTTCGGGATCGCTGATCTGATGGGCGAGCTGCGTTGGCCCGAGGAGCCCGTCGACGTCGGTCTGGTCGAGACGGCGGGAGGGGTGCGCTCACCGCTGGCCGCCGACGGGGACTGTCTCACACTGTGCGCTGCTCTTGCGCCCGACATCGTCGTGCTGGTGGCCGACGCCGGGCTGGGGACGATCAATTCGGTGCGGCTCACCTTCGACGTCTCGAACACTCTGCACGTACCCATCGTCATCGTTCTGAACCGGTTCGACACGGCGGTGCAACTGCACCAATGGAACCTCGAGTGGCTGCGCCGGCGTGACGCGCTCACGGTGGTCACCGCGCCCGGTGAGCAATCGGAGCTCGCGCGCCTCGTGACCGGCTGACGTCTCGCGCCGCGATCCCACCCCGGATCGCGGGAGACCCCGCGCCGGATCCGGGGGACGTGAGCGCGCGCACGGTGCGCAGGGGCGACCGTTCACGCTCGGTGAGGAATCAAGGTCCGCCCGTCGAGGATCGCCGGCTGCGTCGGCGGCCACCGTGCCGGGACTTCGGCGGCGACCCCCGCTCGCAGGAGCTGGCCGGGCGGATCGTGCGGCGGCGCCGGCAGATCTCGGCGCTCCACCGCGCCCAACTGGCCGACATCGCCGAGTTCGATCGGGCGGAGGGGTGGCGGGGGGACGGCGCCGTATCGATGATCGCGTGGGTGGCAGGGCAGTGCGGGGTCAGCACATCGACGGCCCGCCAGTGGGTGCATTCGGCGGCCCGTCTGGAGTCGTTGCCCTGTTTGGCCTCTGCGCTGTCGTCGGGGGAGCTGTCGCTCGACCTGGTGGAGCCCTTGGCGGAGGTGGCGACGGTGTCGACCGATGCCGCGTTGTGTCAGGCCTCCGCCGACTGGAGCGTCCGTCAGGCCCGTGAGCTGGTGGCGTGGCACCGGGCCGCGCAGGAGCGAGAAGCGGCGGGGGCGGCTGCGGCAGGGGCGGCGGGCGACGCGGGCGACGCAGTGGTAGGGGCGGCGGGGGGAGGTCAAGGTGCGGTGGAGTCGCCGGGCGAGCAGGGCGAGGGCTCCGCGTTCGATGGACTGGCGTTCGACGGGCCGGCGTTCGATGAGCCGGCAGCCCGGCAGTTCGACCGCCGCACGCTGCGATTCAATGACACCCGCCGGACCGTGTGGGTGGCCTTCACGAAGGACGACTACGCCACCGCCAAGTCGGCGCTGGTGGGCCGGGTGGCGGCCGACAAGCGGGAGAGTGACCGCGCCGGCCGGGGGGCCCAGTCCGGAGTCTCGGGTGTAGAGGGGTACGTCACGTACGACAAGCGCCTCTACGACGCGTTGCTGCATCTCTTCCGGGTGGGGAGCGAGCCGTCGTCGGGACATGGCCGGGCGGTCCGCCCCCGGGTCGTCGTGCACGCTCCCCTCGAGTTGCTCATGGGTTGCTCCGGAGGGGGCGTGGCTGAGATCCAGGGCGTGGGACCCGTGTCGGTCGAGGTGGCTCGCCGGCTGGCGTGCGACGCCAACGTCGTCCTCTCCGTGGAGGATCGGGACGGTTCCATTCTCGACCAGGGTCGGGCCCGGCGAGATCCAACAGTGGCGCAGCGGGTGGAGATAGCCCGGCGGGACAAGGGGTGCCGCTTCCCGGGATGCAACTTCAGTGAATTCACCGACGTCCACCACGTGCAGCACTGGATCCGGGGCGGCGAGACGAACCTGGACAACTTGGTCACGCTGTGCGACCGGCACCACAAGGCCGTGCACGAGCTCGGGTGGGCGATGAAGGGCGATGCCAACGCGGTGATGTCCTTCACCAGCCCGCACGGCCGGGTGATGAGGTCCGTGCCGTCTCCAACCTGGCGACGGACGTCGCCGGAGGCCTCGTCGCCGGTCGCTCCGCTGCGGCGTTGAACGCTGCGCTTCGGCTCAGGCGGAGCGGAGTTCCGGGTGGGAGTGGTCCCGGCAGCGGGCCACCCATCCGGTGGGGATGACTGTGACCGTCATACGCCTGCCGCAGTCGGGGCAGAAGCGGGGCGGGTCGAGCGCGCGCCCGCATCCAGGGCACTCAGTGCTGGGGCGGCCGCAGCCGGTGCAATGAGCTCCGGTGCCCTGGCGAGGGGGCGAGGTTCCGGGCACGGGTCGGTGGGGCCTTCGGCTCGCGCGGTCAGATTGCCGCGGTGAGGGCGCCGATCGGCATCCGCAGGTCCTCGAGCATCTGGATGTCCTCCTCGGCGGAGCGGCCGAGCGTGGTCAGGTAGTTGCCGACGATCAGCGCGTTGATGCCCGCCGTCATCCCGATCGCCTGCAGGTCGCGCAGCGTGACTTCGCGCCCGCCGGCGTAGCGCAGGATCACCGAGGGCAGCGCGAGACGGAACAGCGCGATCCAGCGGATGGCGTCCCAGGCGCCCAGGATCGGCTGGTCGCCGAGGGGGGTGCCGGGCCGGGGGTTGAGGAAGTTGATCGGCACCTCGGTCGGGTCGAGCTCCTGGAGCTGGGTCAGTAGCTCCACGCGCTGAGCGTCCGACTCGCCCACGTTGATCAAGGCGCCGCAACACAGCTCCATCCCGTGCGCCTTGACGAGACGGCACGTCGCCGCCCGCTCGTCCCACGTGTGGGTCGAGACGATGGAGGGGAAGTACGACCGCGCGGTCTCCACATTGTGGTTGTACCGGTGCACACCGCCCTCGGCGAGCCGGTGCGCCTGGTCGTCGGTCAGGATGCCGGCGCTCACGGCCACATTGAGCCCTGTCTCGTTCTGGATCAGAGGGACGAGGTCGAGGATGCGCTGGATGGTGCGCTCGTCGGGGCCGCGCACGGCGAGGACGATGCAGAACTCCGATGCGCCGAGGGCGGCGGTCTCGCGAGCGGCGGTGAGCACCTCGTCCCGATTGAGGAAGGGTGTGGCCTTGACCGGTGTGTCGAAGCGTGACGACTGCGAGCAGAAGTGGCAGTCCTCTGGGCAGCCGCCGGTCTTGGCCGAGAGGATCCCCTCGATCTCTACCTCGGGACCGCACCAGGCGAGGCGGACCTGGTGGGCGAGCGACGCCAATGCCATGACGGCACCGTCGGGCAGGACGGCGAGCGCGGCGAGCTCGTCCTCGGTGAGAAGGCGGCGCTCGTCGAGCAGGGCATGTTCGGCGGAGGCGATGACGGTCCGCTCCGCCTCACTGAGGGCGACCTGGGGAGGGAGCGGCGGGCTGCCCGGACTGCCCTCAATATGGGCCTCGGATTGGGGCGCCGGCGGCGTGGATGGTGCGCCCCGGCGGAAAGAAACGTGGCTCGTGGTGGTCACGGCGCCCACGGTAGTGGCAGGGTGGGGGCGGCCGGTAGCTGGACCGGCGGCAGGGAGGAGCGGTCATGGCCTGGGATTTCTCGACGGAGCCCGAGTTCGAGGAGAAGTTGGGATGGATGCGTGGCTTCGTGCGAGAGGAGGTCTTCCCCCTCGAGACCCTGGACCTCAACTACGACCAGTTGCTCCAGGTGATGCGACCCCTCCAGGATCTAGTGAAGGCCGAAGGCCTCTGGGCGGCCCACCTGCCCCCCTCGCTGGGGGGGATGGGGTTCGGGCAGGTGAAGCTGGGGCTGATGCACGAGATCCTCGGGCAGTCGCCGCTGGCGCCGGTGGTGTTCGGCAACAATGCGCCGGACTCGGGGAACGCGGAGTTGTTGGCGGTGGGTATCGAGGCGACGGGGGACGAGTCGCAACGGGAGCGGTGGCTGCAGCCGTTGCTGGACGGGGAGCTGCGATCCGCCTTCTCGATGACCGAGCCGAACACCGCTGGATCTGATCCGACGCTGTTGACGACAACCGCGGTGCGCGACGGCGACGAGTGGGTGATCAACGGGCACAAGTGGTTCACATCCAACGGATCCGTGGCGGACTTCCTGATCGTGATGGCCGTCACCAATCCGGACGTCCATCCCTACCAGGGGTCGTCGATGATCATCGTGCCGGCGGACACGCCCGGGGTGGACATCGTCCGGGACGTCTCGACGATGGAGGACCCGCACACGCCCTACGGGCGCTTCGGGAACCACGCCGAGATCATCTACCGGGACGTCCGGGTTCCGGCCGGGAACATCGTGGGCCGGGAGGGCTCGGGCTTCGCCCTGGCGCAGCACCGGCTGGGACCGGGCCGGATCCACCACTGCATGCGTTGGCTGGGCCAGTCGCGGCGGGCCTTCGACATGCTGTGCGAGCGGGCGGTGTCGCGCTACGCGCACGGATCGATGCTGGCGGAGAAGCAGACCATCCAGAACTGGGTGGCGGACTCGATGGCCGAGATGGCGGCTGCCCGGCTCATGACGTTGCAGGCCGCCTGGAAGATGGATCAGGAGGGGGCTGCGGCGGCCAGGGTAGAGATCGCCATGATCAAGTACTACGGGGCGAAGGTGTTGTACGACGTCATCGACCGCTCCATCCAGGTGCACGGGTCGCTCGGGTACTCCTCGGACCTGCCGCTCGAGTCGATGTACCGGGCGGCACGGGCGGCCCGGATCTATGACGGGCCCGACGAGGTGCATCGCCAGACGGTGGCCCGGCGGGTGCTCAAGGGTTACGTGGCGCACGAGGTGCCGTCGGAGCACATCCCGACGCGGCGGGCCGAGGCGCAGCGGCGCTTCGCGGACCTGCTCGACGATCTCACGGTCGACGCGTAATCCGTGGCGGGGGCGTTGGGCGGGGGAGTTCGGGTGCCGCAGAAGCGAACGATCACGGTGTGGGTCGTGGGTCTGGGATTGTCTGGACTGGTGGTGATGGCCGGGTGTGGTGCCCCATCCATGCCGAGCAGCCATTCGGCCTCGACGTCGCATCCGGTGACGAAGTCGAGTTCGAGTTCGAGTTCGAGTTCGGTTTCGAGTTCGAGTTCGAGTTCACCATTGGGCTCGACGACGTCGTCGGAGCCGCCGTCGACAACGAGCACGACCGGTTCACCGGCCTCGATCCTGGCCACGCTGCCCGTCGTGGACTGCCAGACGTCCTTCGGCGTCACGCCGTCACCGACGACGGCGGTTCCGACCTCGGTGACGGTGAGCGTGCCGGCCGACGAAGCTGCCGGGCTCGCCGTCTACAGCGACGACGCCGGCATCATGATGCTGATCGGACCCGCCACATGGACGTGCCACGGGTTGTACGGGGCGGACGGCAGCGGCGGTCTGCTTATCTCGCCTGCTGGTGAGTCCGTCCCATCCGACCCCGATCCGGGTTGGCACCTATCCACGTCGTCGTCTGACGAGGCGATCGTGGGGTACGAGACCGGGGGGAGCCCGGTGCAGGGGGCGGCACTGGCATGCCCTTTGTTCCCGGCGGCAGCGATGGCGACGAAGCAGGATCTCGGTCAGGGATGCGCCATGACACGTCCTTCGCAGGAGTCCGTGACGCCGTCGGGGACAGCGGAGAGCGACGTCGGGTTCTTCGACCCGATCGGCGTCGCCGGTGACGGCATTCCGTCGGGCGGTTTGAACCCGGCAAACGGCGTGATGTTGTACCAGCCGGCTCCGGGAAAGGCCACTGCGTATCTCGCCACGTGCACGCTGCCTGAGGCCCAGCACGACGTGTGCACGGCGGTGCTCGACCACTTCGTCGCGCTCTACGGCTGAGATCCGGCCGCTCGTCGCTGATCGACGTGGGCGGAATGCGCGTCGTTGCGGACGCCGATCGCCGGCCCTCGCCGCCGCTCGGTCACTCGGGTGTGTGGCAGACCGCCTCGACATTGTTGCCGTCCGGATCGCGTACGAACCCCCCGTAGTAGTGGGCGTGGTACTCGGGCCAGAGGCGGGGCTCGTGGAGCACCTCGGCGCCGGTCTCCTGGGCGGCGTCGAAGAAGGCGCGCACGGCGGCCCGATCGGGCGCGGCGAACGCGATGTGCGTCTCCCGGAAGCCGTCGCCCGTTTGCTGTTCCCCAATCCAGAAGGTGGGGTCTGGGGCAATCCCATAGCCGATGGCGGGCCCGAACTCCATGACGCGCCCGCCGCCGAGAGGAGCGAGAACCGCGTCGTAGAAGGACGCGCTCCTTGCGAAGTCGGCGCATTGGATGGAGATGTGATCGAGCATGGAAAGAGTTTGCCAGTGAACGTGCGCCGTCGCCCGCGTCCTAGTTCCTCACCCGTTCCCTTTGACCGTTCGGGGCTCTAACCTGCACGGATGGTCATCGCGACGGTCGACTGGGCGACGATCGCGACCTTCGCCACCGCCATCGGGACGCTGGTGCTGGCGATCGCCACCTTCGCCGCCGTGCGCTCCGCCAACCTCTCGGCCCGTGTGGCCGAGGCCTCCTTCGAGGCCAACCTGCGGCCGGTCCTCGTCGCGTCGCGGCTGAACGACCTACCGCAGAAGATCAGGTGGATGGACGACCACTGGGCGCGTCTGGAGGGCAGCCAGGCGATCATCGAGTTCATCGATGGGAGCATCTATCTCGCCATCTCAGTTCGCAACGTGGGTTCGGGTCTGGCCGTCGCCTTCGGATGGACGGTGCTGACGGACCTGGCGTCGGGCGACACGCCGCACGCTGATCCAGAACAGTTCCGAATGCAGACCCGGGACCTCTACACCCCGGCAGGAGACATCGGGTTTTGGCAGGGCGCCATCCGTGACGCGAGCGATCCCGACCATGCAGCGCTGAGCAAGGACATCAACGAGGCTCGGGCATTCACGATCGACGTGCTCTACGGCGACCACGAGGGCGGACAGCGAACCATCACCAGGTTCGGGGTGTTCCCCCGTCGCGACGGCGACGAGACGAAGTGGTTCCCTGCCGTCTCCCGCCACTGGAACCTGGATCGCCCGGATCCGCGATAGGGGCCAGGATTGCTGGCTGCGGCTGCGGCTGCGGCTGCGGCTGCGGCTGCGGCTGCTCACTGGTTACGGGCGGAGGCCTCGCAGCAGGGACGTACACACGCGGTCAAAGCCGGCGACCTGGTCCTCGACGAATCCCATACCGAGCAGCTCGAGAGAAACCCAGCCGTGGATGGAGGCCCAGATCAGTTGCGCGGTCTCGGTGGGGGACGAGTCGACGATGACTCCGGCGGCCATCGCACGCTGGACGGCGGCGACGAGGCTGTCGAAGGCCCGGGACGCGATCTCGAGGGCATCGATGCTCGGCTCGAATCCGGGGACGGCCCGCAGGAACATCAGTTGGTACCCCATCGGATGGGCCAGGGCGAGGGCGCGGTAGCGACGGCCACCTTCCCGGAGGGCCTCGTAGGGATCCTGGATGTCGGCAACGGTGGCCATGGCTTCGCGCAGCCGCTCAAAGCCCTGGATGAAGAGCGCCTCGATGATCCCGAACTTGGACTCGAAGTGGTTGTACACGCCCATAGGGGCCACGTGCGCGGCAGCGGCGATCCGGCGGACCGACAGGCCGTCGGGGCCCTCGGTCTCGAGGATCTCGGCGGCCGCGGCGAGCAGCGCCTCCTCCATGCCTGCGCTGGGAGTCCTGGTCCGGCGATTTCCCATCACACCTCTAGCGTACTGAAGAACATCGTGCTATAACGTTAGCACAGTGTTCTACAACAGGGTGTCTCGCCATCCGCCGATCCAAAGGAGCCATCCACCATGCCTGAACCCTCGCCTTTGCCCGAGCTCGCAGATGTCACGGCCGACACCGCCGCCAAGGTTCCGGCGGCTCGGGGCGGCGGCGGCCCTGCCGACTCCCCATCCAGGGACCGCCGCTGGATAGTGCTGGCCGTCCTGTGCCTCTCCGTCTTCCTGGTCGTGGTGGACAACACGATCGTCAACGTCGCCCTCCCGACCCTGAACCGCACGCTGGGAGCGTCCATCACCTCGCTCCAGTGGATCGTCGACGCCTACAGCCTGGCGTTCGCCGGGTTGCTCCTCGCCGGCGGCGGCATCGGTGACCGTCTCGGGCGCAAGGGCACGATGCAGACAGGCCTCGTGTTCTTCGGTCTGTTCTCGGCCGTGGCAGCGTGGTCGCACACGACGGGTGGCCTCATCACGACGCGTGCGCTGATGGGCGTCGCGGCAGCGTTCATCTTCCCGGCGAGCCTGGCCATCCTGACCAGTGTGTTCACCGACCCCTCCGAACGGCAGAAGGCGCTCGGCATCTGGGGTGCGACGTCGGGCATCGCCGTGGCGTTCGGACCGATCACCGGGGGGGCACTGCTCGAGCACTTCTGGTATGGGTCGATCTTCCTCGTCAACGTGCCGATCGTCATCGTGACCTTCATTGCCGGCGGCTTCTTGATCCCCCGGCTCCCGAAGGTGGCCACGCACCCCTTCGACATCCGGGGCGTGGTGATCTCGACGGTCGGTGTCACTGCATTGGTGCTGGCGATCATCGAAGGGCCTCAATGGGGATGGGCCTCCGCCGGCACGCTCGCCTGCTTCGCGACCGCCGCCGTCCTGCTGACCGTGTTCACCGTGCTCGAGCTGCGCACCGAGGGCCCGCTGCTTGACGTGCGGGTCTTCAAGATCCCGCGCTTCACGGGCGGTGCACTGTCGATCTCCGTCGCGTTCTTCTGCCTCTTCGGCTTCATCTTCCTGATCACGCAGTACTTCCAGTTCGTCAAGGGGTACTCGACGCTCTCGGCCGGCGTGCACACGCTTCCGTTCGCCATCGTCGCCGGCATCGCCACACCGATCGCGGCGGTCGTCGCGCTGAAGGTCGGCACGCGCCTGGTCGTGACGACGGGACTGGTCCTGATGGGCGGCGGCCTCCTGGTGGCGGCGTTCAACTCGGAGGCGAACACCTCCTACTTCGGACCGATCGTCCTGGCCATGGTGCTCCTGGCCCTTGGATTGTCGTCCATCACGGCCCCGACCGCGGAAGCCGTCATGGGCTCGGTGGCCGACGATCAGCGGGGTGCCGCCGCAGGCGTCAACAACACGACCAGGGAGCTCGGTGGCACCCTCGGCGTGGCCGTCTTCGGCTCGATCTTCGCTTCGTCCTTCGCCCCCCGGATCGTCAGCGCCTTCCGCTCGCTCCCCATCCCGGCGGGGCCGAAGACCGAAGCCCATCAGTCCATGGCTGCTGCGCTCGCCGTCGTGTCCCATGCACCCCACGCGGCACAGCCCGCCTTGCAGTCGATCGCCTTCACGGCGTTCCACAGTGGATTGCGGGTGGCGTGCATCGCGGGCGCCGGGGTCGCCGTGCTCGGCGCACTGGCCGCGTTCAGGCTGTTGCCCGGGCGCGGTGCCGCCGAGGTCGAGGTGGCCCACGATGTCGAGGTGGCCCACGATGGCGAGGTATGCCCGGACGATCTGGCGCTGGCGCCGGCTCCGGCCTGAGCCCGCCTTATCCGAAGACCAGCGGGGCGTGCCGCACCCCGGCGATGACCGGGCTGGGCGACCATTCGACCGGACCGGCCGGGGCGGGCGCCTCGAAGCGGTCGAGGAGCTCGTTCAGCACGATGCGAGCCTCCAGGCGGGCCAGCGCCGCCCCGAGGCAGAAGTGCGGACCGAAGCCGAAGCTGACGTGTGGATTGGGGTGCCGGTCGACGCGGAACTCGCCCGCATCGGCGCCGAAGACCTCTTCGTCGCGGTTGGCGGAGGCGTAGACGAGCAGCACCGGGTCACCGGCGGCGACCTGTTGCCCTCGGATGGTGGTGTCGCCGGTCGCCGTGCGCATGAACGAGATCACCGGCGTCGTCCAGCGCAGGAGCTCCTCGACGGCGCTCGGGATCAGCGCCCGGTCCGCCCGCAGCGAGGCCCACTGGTCCGGGCGCTCGGACAGCGCGACGAGCCCACCCGAAATCAGGTTCCTCGTCGTCTCGTTCCCGGCGATGAGCAGCTGGATGAGGAACATGGCCAGTTCGGCCTCGCTCAGCTGGTCGCCCCCATCGGCCCCCACGTTGGCCAGCACCGACACCAGGTCGTCCGCCGGTGCCGATCGCCGTTCGCCCGCCACCCCGATGAGGTACTCCCACATCTCCATCTGCAGGAGGGCGCGCTGCTCCTCGGTGTGGTCGCTCGCCCCGGGGATCGCAGCCTCCGACCATTCCAAGAAGCGGGGCCACTGCGCCCCGTCGACGCCCATGAGCTCACAGATCACCTGCATCGGCAGCGGGACGGAGAGCGACGGGACGACGTCGATCGCCACCCCCGCCTGGATGGGGTCGATGAGCGCCCTCGCCTTCGCCGTCACCCCCGCCTCCATCAACCGCACCATCGACGGCTTGAAGCCCGGCTGGACCAGCCGCCGGTAGCGGGTGTGCTGCGGCGGGTCCGTGTGCATCATGGTCGGCGGGGTGTCGTACGTCGTCCCGATCTCGTCGATCAGGATCCCCCGCGACGAGCAGAACCCCACCGGATCGGCCCCGATGGAGGAGACCTCGGGATGCGTGGTGACGGCCCAGAAGCCGCCGCCCTCCCGGTCCACCCAGCACACGGGCGCGCTCCGCCGGAGCTCTGCATACAGCTCGAAGGGGTCGCCGCCCGAGTACAGCGACGGGTCGGTCAGGCGGCCTGCATCGGCTGACGGATGGGTGGCTGCTGACATTCTCAGACGATGATGCCGTTCGGGCGGGGGTCGCCCTGCGCCTCGAGCAGTGCGTAGTACGCCTCGAGCGTTCCGGGCCCGTCGGAGACCGACTCCACGGACCCGTCGCCGGCCAGGTTCAACAGCGCGCCCTCGATGATGAAGCACACATCCGTGTCCACCTGATTGTCCTCGGGCACGTGGAGGGTGTGCACAGAGTTCGCCGGCTCGTACAGATAGGAGCCGGCGGTCACGTAGAAGTCGTACTCGAGGTAATGCCACCGCCCCGCCGACGTGAAGGCGTCCACCGACCCGGTGTGGCGATGGGTCTGCAGCTGCACGCCGGGGTGGAAGCGGTTGAGGATGACCCACGTGCCGTGCCGGGAGTCGAAGCGCACCACCTTGAGCAGCACCCCCATCCCGGTGTCGGCCCACGGGGCGTCGTCGGCGCCGACGAGACGGACGGCGTCGGCGGGATTGGCGGGTGTGGTGATCGACATCGGATCGGTTCCTTTCGTGGCAGGCGGTGGTTCGGACTCAGGTCAGCAATGGAGCGAGCGTATCGAGGTCGAGGGCGGCTTCGAGGGCCGCGGCGGTGCGCAGGACGACGAGGTCGCCGTGCTGGGGCCCCACGAGCTGCAGGCCGATCGGCAGTCCGCCTCTGCTCATGGCGACCGGCACGGAGGCCGCCGGCGAGCGCGTCATGTTGAACGGGTACGTGAACTGGACCCAGTTGGCGGTCGTCTCGCCGTTGACCGAGCTCGTCATCTCGTCGGCGAACGGGGCCACCGCCGAGCAGGTCGGCGTCACCAGGATCCGGGACGTGTGGAAGATCTCGACGAGGCGCAGGTTCATGAGGTGGAAGCGGTCGAAGACCTCGAGGAGCTGCTCGGCGGTCGTCGACTGCGCGGCATCGAGCATGTGGCGCAGGACCGGGTGGACCTCCTCCCACCGCGGGTGCCCCATCAGTGGTCGCAGGGTGCGCAAGGTGCAGGCCCCCGTCAAGGTGAGGAAATCACCGACGGGGTCGGCATCGAAGACAGAATCCAGCACGACGACGTCGGCGCCCAGCGACGCGAGCACGCCGACGGCCCGCTCGCAGGCGGCCGCCACCTCGGCGTCCACGGTGGCGTAGCCGAGCGTCGGCGCGTAGGCGATGCGGACGGGCACGTGGGGATCGTCGAGCGCCGCGAGCCACGAGGCCTCGGGGCGGGGGAGGGCGCGCAGGTCGGTGGGGTCGGGGCCTACGGCGACGTCGAGGGCGCGGGCGACGTCGGCGATGCGCCGGGCCATGGGGCCGTTGGTCGAGAGGTCCATCCAGCCGGGTGGGGTCGGGCCGCCGGCGGGGACGCGGCCGAGGCTGGGCTTCATGCCCGAGAGGCCGCAGCAGGCCGACGGGATCCGGATGGAGCCGCCGCCGTCGGATCCGGTGGCGAGGGGGACCATGCCCGCGGCCAGCGCCGCCGCCGCGCCGCCCGAGGACCCGCCGGGGCCCCTGGATGTGTCGAACGGGTTCAGCGAGGGGCCGAAGATGGTGTTGGTGGTGTTCCCCATCCAGCCGAACTCGGGGGTGTTCGTCTTGCCGACGATGACGCATCCGGCCGCCCGCATCCGGGCGACGAAGGGGTCGTCGGCGGTCGCCGGCGGGTCGTCGGCGTGGAGCGCCGATCCATAGGTAGTGGTGTAGCCGATGGCTCTCTGGAGGTCCTTGACGCCTAGCGGGATCCCGGCCAGGGGGCCGGGGTCGCCGCCGTCGGCGATCCGGGTGTCGATTGCGGCGGCCTCATCCAGAGCCCGCTCGGCGTCGACGGCGACAAAGGCGCGGTACAGCGGGTCGAGCCTCTGGATCCGATCCAGGGCGGCCTGGGTCAGCTCCTGTGCGCTGACCTCCTTCGAACGCACCGAGCGGGCGAGCTCGGCGAGCGAGGTGGTGCGGAAGTCGATCTCTGTCATGGCCGCTCCTCCCCCCTGTCCGCGTGTTCCGTCTCTTCCGATCGCTGGATTGGTGCCTGTTGCCGGCTTGGTCCTATCCAGCCGACGGTGACAGTCCGGCGACCGCCTCCGCCAGGTCGACGCCGACAGGAATCACCATGGGTGCGGGGATGGTGACGCCGTGGTCCACGTATCGCTGCACGTGCGCCCGGCACTCGGAGACCGAGCCGTGCACCACGAGCTCGTCGACCACCTCGTCGGGGATGGCCTCGAGGGCCCCCTTGCGGTCGCCGGCGGCCCAGGCGTCCCACATCGGCTGGAGCGCGGGGCCCCGGCCGAGCCAGCGGTGGAACTCGGCGTAGGCGTTGACGTTCAGATAGGCGGTGATCATCCGCCGCCCGATCGTCCGTGCCACGCCGGCGTCCTCGGTCACGATGACGAAGATGCGGGCCA
>CAYWDQ010000025.1:0-18506 GCA_964457065.1 uncultured Acidimicrobiaceae bacterium
TAGGCCTGTTGGGTCGGCGAATCTGATTTGTGTGTGGACTGCGCTCGGCCGGGCTGGCGTGCGGCAAGGCGACACCCCAGCCCGGCGAGGTTGGGCACCTAGCGTGAGGACGGCACGTCGGCCTGCCACGGACCCTCTGGTTCTCATTGGCTCTCGAAGCGGGTTCGGCCACCGCTGAACGTATCCAGTCGTCCCATTTGACCCGTCCGGCATGCCGCATCGACCTCGGGTACGAGTTGGTCGGACTTCGAATCGCTGACGGCGGCAACCCAGTTCAGCCAACCGGGCCTCGTATTCGGGACTTCACGGGCACGTCACATCTCGTGAAGCGCCCATTCATCAGCAGTTGCAGCGCAGCGGAACACACCCTCACGACAGAGGACCGAACGTATCTCCGTCTCTTCGATGATGGCCACACCATCCATCAGACGGCCACCACCTGCCCAGTGGGTGGCGAAGGCCCATTGGATCATACCGATGCTGCGAGGGACCCGCTGGGCTCCACCTACCCATTCATTGCTAGTTGGGCCCGACGTCTCCTGTGACGCCGCACGACGAGCACCGTCAACAATGTGCTGAGCGACAGACCGAAGAGCAAGATGACGATGTCAGTGGTGGAATGGTGTCCAGTCGCCACCCGGCCCAAGCCGTACGCAGTCGCAGTAACGGACAAAGTGAACAGAATCGACGCAAAGAGATTCCACAGGGCGAACTGGTTGAACTTCATCTTCGCTGTCCCCGAGATGATGGCCGGAGTAAAGAACACGGCCATCCGCCCCCATTTCGCGTAGGCCTGCTCACCTTTATCCATGAGTCGTTGACGACTGGCTTGGCGCTTTCCCGGTCGAGCCAGCAGTTGACTCCCCCAGCGATGGCCGATGTAGTAGCCCAGCAGCCCGCCAACCTCGCCAGCGACCACCGAAATGACGACGACGAGTGCCAAGTTGAGATTGCCTTGACTGGCGGCTGCTGCACCGGCTGCCAGAGCCAGGCTCCCGACCATCGGGACTCCCGCCCATGAGGCCATCACCGCAACGAACAGGACCGCATACTCCCACCAGTTGCCCTCTGAACTTGTCGGAACTGTGGCGATCAGATGCAGCAAGTAACCACCATTCCGCGAGTGCTCTCACGACCGACGTACATGAGCCGACAGTCTCGTACACCGAGACACCCGCTCATTCCGGGCGGTGTGAAATGCCTTAGGGATGACGTTCGGCGGGGTTCATCGAGCACGCTCAGACGTCACGTAGCCCAAGTGCGTCTTGCAGTAGCGCGATGGTGGGAAGTGCATTGCTCTCTCTTCACAATCAGGAGCAACACAGCCATCGGTCTTGTGCCACGTTTCTCGGAGCGCGTGCAGATGACGACGAATCCATCCCCAGGCCGCCAGCTCTCGGAGGGTGTCCATCGCCTGAGGAATCTACGCCACAACTCGCAGCATCTGTCGACTGGATGCTGTTTTCCGAAACAGCTAGGTGAACAACGCGTGACAGAACTACCTCCCGACGAGGAGTGCTACATGTTGTGAGCGGGGAGGAATCACAACCAGATAACAACTAGCGGACCGGCAATGGGTGGGACGGGGGGTCTTTACCGGAATTTCTGGGCTTCTGACTCGGTTGCACCAGGCATGGGAGATCACGGATGAGTCTTATCAGTGCTGCGCTCTAACCGACTGAGCTACAGACCCGATGCCGAATGGCTCCTGGAAGGAAGTCGAGGCTGCACCACGGCCCACCGCTCGCCGCCAACTGCGCCCGCCGGGCTCATCCGTTCGCCAGGGTGTGTGCCACCAGCGCGGCCAACGCGTCAGCTCCCGGGCCGTCGATGCCGAGATGTGTTCCGTCCGCCCCGAACCACTGGGGGTTCTGCGCCGCCAGGGTGGCCCAGTCGGCCACCACGACATGGGGATACCGGGCGGCGCCGCTGGCGATGACGGCGTTGTTCGGGTCCTGCCAGGGACGGTCGACGTGCACGTTGACGAACACGACGCGGGACGCACCACCCAGGATCGCCATCATGTTGTCGAAATCGGAGGACGTGATCGGGCCGTTGGTGCCGAGTCCGACGATGACCAGAGAGCCCAGTTGCCCAGCGGCCTTCATCTGTTGCAGCACCGCTTCGCCGTCGCTCCACTGACGGCTCACTGCGGCGCTCACGTCGATGCCGGGAATCGAGGTCTTGAGCGGATCCTGGTAGTCGAGCATGACCGAGTCACCGACGGCGGTCACTTGTCCGGCGACGAACCCGGGACCGGCCGGGCCGGGGAGCTCCGCTGTCGTCGACGAAGTGGTCGGGGTCGTCGATGTCGTCGACGAAGTGGTCGGGGTCGTCGTGGCCACGGTCCCGCCGGCCACCGACGTGGTGGTTGACCGCCGGGCCGAGCCCCCGAGGCCGTGCGCCGAGGGTTTGCCGGTTGAGCCATCGAGGGCGAGGTACGCGGTGATAGCGACGACGGCGGCGAGCACAGCCGAGCCAACAAGGAGCATCCATCGCGACGGTCGGCGGCGCTCTGGTCGTGCGTGCTCAGCACCCATAGAGGCACCATTTTCGCCGCTCGTGCGGGCGAATGGTCATCGGCAGACCGGTCCTACCTGGGTAGGACGGCGTCCTCCGGCCACAGGCGCACCGCGATCGACTGGCTCGCCGTCGCCAGAAGATCCCCGTCCTCGGACCAGAGGAAGGCGATCCCCTGGGCATAACCCCCGACGAGCGCGTGGATGCGGATGTCGCACAGCACCCATTCGGTGGGCTTCAACTGGACCATTCGCAGCGTGTTGTCGAGGCTCCTCCCCATGGCGTGGAGACCGATGGGCTGCGAGGAGGCTCCCGAGACGTAGTCGCCGACGATGGCCAAGGCCGCCGCAGACGGCGAGAGGTGTCCCGGTACCCGGGCCCACAGGGCCGAGTCCGGGCTGCCCGGCGTGCCGTCCATCTCCTCGAAGGACCGCCCTCGGGCCGAGCGCACCTCGATGCTGTCCATGATGGTGTCGCGGAACATCTCGGGGAGGAACCGTGAGGGACAGTCCTCGGGTGGCGGCACGTCGGGCGGCTGGACCCAGACGCCACCCACTTCGAGGTCGTCCTTCCCGAGGGCGGCGTTGACCGTCAGGATCTCGCGCCCGGCGACCCGCCCGACTGCACGTCCCTGCGTCACGTGCCGACCCGCGGCGGCGAGCGTCACTTCCCACTGCAGCTCGGAGTCGGTGAGCGCGTAGGACAGGTACTGGCCCGTGGCCCAGATCGTCGGGCGACCGGATGCCGCCTCGAGCGCCACCAGGGCCGCCCCGAGCGCACATCCACCGAAGAGGAAGTTCCCCGGGGTGGTCAATTGGGGCCTCACCCGCATGTGCCAGTGCAGATCGTCGCCGTCGGGCTCCATCCCCAAGAAGGTCCGTGCGTCCACGGGGCCGCACCATAATGGGACCCCGCACCCCAGCGGCGACGGCCGGTCCGGGTCCGGGGCGGCGGTGGGGGTGCGTGGCGCACGGGAGCCCGGCACCTTGCCTAGAATTGCCCGTCCCGGCAGCCCGAGGTCGAACCAGTTCGTTTCGCCGTTGCTCACTCGGGGGTGTAGCTCAGCTGGAAGAGCGGCGGCTTTGCAAGCCGTAGGTCGAGGGTTCGAGTCCCTTCACCTCCACCGGGTGTGAGAATTAGGATGTTTTCCCCTGCTCATGCGGCATGTGTGCGCCGAGTTTTCCAACCGAGGCACGGCAATGTTCGGACCGATCCCTCTCTGACGGGCCGAACGTCCCCATAAGGCAATATCCGTCCAACAATGCAGGTTGGGCTCCGCATCGAGCCGGGCCCCAGTCGAGTCAAGTGGGTCGCGTCCACGTGCCGGTCACGTAGGCGAGTTTCGTCTTGCGGTCACGTTCTATGGCTCGGCTCACGACCCGAGCTTGCGCACCGGCCGGCCACCCTCCCTGCGGCCCTTCGGGCCGGAGGGGTAGAGCGCGAGTGACTGCGCTCGGCGTTTGGCCTGTCCCAGCGATCGCACGGTCTGGGCCGCGTACGCGTCCAGATGGGTGGCAAGTGCGATGAACACCTGGGCAGTGGTGAGTGCGTCGCCGAGGGCATGGTGCGGCCGATGGACGGGGAGATCGAGACTGTGCGCGAGGTCACTGAGCGAGGTCGGTCCCGGGGTCTGCCCCCGCTCGAGCGCCAACAGCTGCCCGAGTTCGCGGGTGTCGATGACGGGCCGGTGCAGCCTCAGGCCCAAGTGCTCCAGCACCGGTGCGAGGAACGATCGCTCGATCCACGCTGCGTGGGCCACCAGGACCCGTCCGCTCATGACGGACACCAGGGGAGCGATCGCCTCGTCGAGCGGCAGCGCATCGGCCAGGTCGACGGTGCGGATCCCATGAACCAATACCGACTCCTCGGGCAGCGGGTGGGTATTTCGGCACAGGCCGTAGACGGCGTTGCCGGCGATAACCCGTCCGGCGTCGATCGGCACGGCGGCGAAGGAGATGATCTCGTCCCTCCTCGGGTCGAGCCCACTCAGTTCGAGGTCCACGGCGCAGAAGTGGGCGAGGCGCCACGGGGTTCGCCCCGAGGAGACCGCGCCCTCGGCGTACTCGGCCGCCGCGTCCGATGCCGCCGTCCGGGCACGGAACGCCGGTGTCACTTGACCAGGGCGAGGTCGTTGGCGATGTGGCGCTGCACCGAGGCCACGGCCCGGAACGCCACCTTCAGGTAGTTCCGGGTCAAGGGGTTCAGCTCGTCCGGGTCGAGGAAATCGTCGGGCGGAACCCCCCGCTCCAACTGGGCGACCTGGTGGTCCAGCCGTAGCTGGCACACGAGCTCGAACGCCTCGCGCAGAGCGAGTGCGTCGAAGGCGGTGAGGATGCCGGCCTCCTCCGCCGCCGCCAGTCGTGCGTTGGTTGAGGCGCACGTGACCCCGGCGGCCAGCCCCGCCCACCGGGCGATGTCCACGATCGGTACCACGCCCCCGCTCTTCAGGTCGAGCCGGTTGCGGTGCTCGCCCGTGGACTCTACGACGAGGCCCCGCAGGAAGCCGGTGGGCGGTCGGTGAGTGAGGGCGAACTCGGCCAGCAGGCGCAGCAGTCGCGGGCGTGCCGGGGCGAGGCGGAACGTCTCTGCGATGAGCGGCTCGGTCTCGTCGCCCCACACCACCCGGCTGTCGACGAGCACCGACACCAACACCAGGGCCTTTTCCTGGGTGGGGAGGTCGAGGAAAGACCGGGCCGCTTTCTGCCACGACGACAGCGACCGCACGAACAGTGGGTCCGACGCGCTGACCCGGTGTTCGTCGGGGCGGAACCCGCACCGCACCAGCAGGTCGGTCGCGGTGGTGGCGACTTCGCCCAGGTAGCGGCGCACCGCAGTCTCGTCGCGCCGATCCCCGTCGAACCAGACGATGGCGCTGTCGAGGTCGGAGCTCGGCACCGCCTCCCGTCGGGCTTGGCTGCCGAGCGTCAGCCACGTGAAGCGCGCCGGCGGCTCGCCCGCGCCGGCGACGGTGAGGTCGAGCACCTTGCGGGTGAGTGCGTCGGTCACCACCGAGAAGGCCGACATCACCTCCTCGGCCGGCACCCCGCCCTGGGTCATGGCGACGACGGTCGGCCGCAACTTTGACGACGCGTCGACCAGCTCGCCGTCGGAGGACGCCCGCGAGATGGCACGGCGCAGGAAGAACGAGGAGCTCCGCTCCACGGCCAGGAGGTCGTGGTCCTCGACGATGCCGAGGACCCGTCCGTTTGCGGACACCACGGGGAAGTGCCGGATCCCCCGGTCGAGCATTTCCATCAGTACGTCGTTGCCCGAGCGGTCGCTGGCGATGGTGAACGCCGGTGCGGTCATGACCGCTGACACCGGTGCTTCGCCGGGCAGGTCGTCGGCGACCGCCCGCGAGCGCAGGTCGCTGTCGGTGACGATCCCGACCGAGTCCTCCAGGTCGACGATGAGGGCGGTCGCCCCGGCCTCGGTCATCCGGCGGGCCGCTTCGCGGATCGGGGTAGCGGGCGCGCAGATCACCGGCTCGCTGCGGATGGTGGCACTCACCGGCTCGCGCAGGCGGTCCCTCGGGACCTCGGAGCCGGGCTCGTGCAGCAGGTGATGGCGGTCCTCGAGCATCGAGCGGGTGAGATAGCGAAGGCCCTGGGGCTGGGCGAGGATCTCCGAGGCCGCATCGGCCGGGATGCGGTAGGCGAGGGTGTCCTCCGCTGCGCGCGTGGCGAAGCCCGTCGGGAGGCCGGACAACACCGATGCGTGCCCGAACAGCTCGCCCGGGCCCATCAGGTCGAGGACCCGTCCGTCGTCGACGACCTCCACGGCCCCGGCCCGGATCACCCGCAGGAACTCGATGCCCTCGGCACCCTTCGGGAAGATGATCGTCCCAGCCGGGTGGAATTCGACCTCCACTGACTCCGCCAATCGCTCGACCGCCGCAGGGTCGGACGCGTCGAAGGGTGGGCACTGAAGGAGAAAGTCAACGATGTCGGGTATCGCTGCCACCGCGCCCCAGCAAACCACACCTGTGTCACCGACCAGAGATCGGACGGAGCCTGACTAGAGCCCGAATTCGGCCACTGGTCACACTTTGCTGCCGCATATCCTCTGTTCAGCGGGCCAGGAGGGGTTCGAACATAGTCCCATGACCTCCACGATGTGACGTCGCAGATTCGCCGGGACGTACGCCTGAGCCTCTCGGGTCTGCAGTGGGCAGCAGCGGAGTATCGTCCTCGTGTCGCGACGGGGATCGGGCCCGGTGAAGGTTCTGTCGTCGCGGCACGTGACCGGTTCCGGTGGAGAGCGCGATGACCGAGGGCAGCGAGGCGACGACGGTGCTCCATGCGGTGACCACATCGGGCCAATGGATCGGGCCTCATGAGCGGCCGCTCATGTCGTGGCTCACCTTGCCGGTCGGAGGTCATGGCACGGTGGGTGTGATGATCGTGCCGCCGGTCGGTTACGAGTACTGGAACTCGCACCGGACATTGCGGACCCTGGCCGAGCGCCTTGCCGCGCGCGGTTGTCCCGTGCTGCGCTTCGACCTCGACGGGCTGGGGGACTCGGCCGGCGACCAGTGGGATCCGGCCCGGGTCGAAGCCTGGCGCCACAGCGTCGACCACGCGGCTGACGCGCTGCGCGGCTGGGGCGTCACGTCGCTGGTCGTGGTGGGCCTGCGGATCGGCGGCTCGCTGGCCCTGATGCAAGGAGACGATGTCAACGCCGACGCGGTGGTCGCGTGGGCCCCCGTCGTCCGGGGGCGCCGGTACATCAGCGAGTTGCAGCTACTGGGGCTGCCCGTGCCCGAAGCCCCCGATGCCCCGGAGCGCTCGGGGGGCGTCGTGCAGGCCGGGTCGGTGTTCTCGGCGGAGACCCTGGCCGACCTGGGGGCGATCGACCTGGCCGCATTGCCGACTCGCCCGGCACCGAGGGTGCTGGTCGTCGACCGGGACGACAAGCCGGCCAGCTCCAACCTGCTCGATCGGCTCCGCACGCTGGGGGTGGAGCCTGACCATCTCGTCCGCGCGGGGACGGAGCTCGCGATGGACCGGCCCACCGAGTACGCGACGGTCGCCGGCGACATCGTCGAGGAGATCTGCCGTTGGGTGGGACCGGGCGGCGATGGGGCCGCGCCGGCAGTCCCACCGCAGGCCTTCCGCACGAGCGCCAGCATCGGCTGGAACGGGGGGACGGTCGGCGAAGAGGTGGTGCGCCTCGGCGAGGCGGGACTCGTCGGCATCCTCACACGACCCGCCGGGATCTCCCGCGGCACCGTGGTCTGGCTGAATTCCGGTTCGGAGCACCATGTCGGTCCCGGGCGGGCATGGGTGGAGTACGGCCGGGAGCTGGCTCTGTCCGGCTTCACGTCTTTGCGCATGGACTTCTCAGGGTGGGGCGAGAGCCCCGACCGCGGTCACGCGCCGGGACGGCCGTACGACCAGCACGGCGTCGATGAGGTGCGCGAGGCGGTGGGCGCACTCAGGGAACTTGGGCACCGGCGCATCGTCCTGGCCGGGCTCTGCGCGGGGGCGTGGATCGCTCTGCGGGCCACCCTCACGGTCGACGTCGACGGCGTGGTCGCCATCAATCCGCAGATGTACTGGAAACCCGGCGACCCCGTGGAGGCCGACCTCGTGTCCGAGACCAGAGTCCGGCGGCTCCCCGAGATCCGCCGCAACAAGAGACTCGGCTCCGTCGGGTTGTGGTCGCTTCTCGACGTCCTCGGTGTCCGACACCCGGCATCGGTCTGGTTGAGAGATCTCGAACGGCGCCAGACGCCGATCCTCGCGGTGTTCGCCGAGGGCGACGACGGTCTGGAGTTCCTCCACGACCGTGTCGGCCGAGCGTGGCGACGAGCCCTCCGCGGCGGCCTGATCACCTCGGCGACCGTGGCCGGCATCGACCACCCCATGCACCGGCATTGGCAGAGGGGAGCCATGGTCACCACGATCGCGACATGGCTCGATGTCACGCTCCCGAGCGATCCCTCGCACTGAAGCATCCGCGCGCACCAGGCGATCGGCGCACCGCGGCTGGGTCCTGACGTTCACCGGAGGCCGGCTGCTTCATTGGTACGGTGTCCTGGAATGCTTGCCGAGTGACTGGAGCGGCTGTGGGCGAAGTGGTCACACCGGCCGCCGAGGCGGACCCCGATGCCCTCCCTCGTGTGGTCATCGTGTACGACGCGGCATCGAACAACCCCATGGTGCTCGCCGAGGCGGCGGCCGGCGTCTGTCGACTCGTGTGGGTGGTGGACGGCAGCGATGTGGTCATGGCGCCGCTCGTGCGACTGCTCCGCCGCATCGGCGATGTCGTCGACACCGCCGGCCGCGAACCGGACGCGGTTGCGACTGCACTCGAACCGCACGCGCCGTCCGGCATCCTCACGTTCTCGGAGGTCCAAATGCCGCTGACGGCTGCGCTCGCCGGGCGGCTCGCACTGGCCTACCACTCCGTGGCCACGGCCGACCGCCTGGCGGACAAGTACCTGCAAAGGCTCGCACTGCGTGACGCCGGTGTGCCCGTCCCGGCGGTCTGGGAGGCACCGTCCCCCCGGCTGACCCAGGAGGAGCGCCACCGCGAGGCCGAAGCGCTGGCCGGGGTCGTCACCTTCCCGGTCGTCGTCAAACCCAGGCGCGGCGCCAGCAGCGTCGCAACGGCCCGGGCCGACGACCGACTGCAGCTCGTGCAGCTCATCGACCGGTTCGGCGGCCGGGAGGGCGGCCTCCTCGTCGAGGAGTACCTCGCGGACCGGGTGCGCGACGGTCCCTTCGCTGACGACATCGCAGTCGAGCTGCTGGTCCAGGAGGGTCGCGTGTGGCAGCTCGCGACCACGGGCAAGTTCAGGCATGCGCCGCCTTTCCGCGGGAGAGGCTGCTTCCTGCCGAGCCACGTCGATCCGACGACGGAGCGTGAGGTCTTCGAGGCGGCGGGGGCCGCGGTCCTGGGGCTCGGCGTCACCGACGGCTTCGTCAACGTCGACATGAAGCTCACGCCGGACGGTCCCCGCATCGTCGAGGTGAACGGTCGTCTCGGTGGGAACGTCCAGGTGATGATGGAGCTGGCCGGCGGGCCGCCCATCCTGCCCCTCGTCTTCCGCCTCGCCCTGGGCCACGACATGAGCGCCGAGCCCGCCATCGCGCGCATCCTCCAAGACAGCTGGCCGCGGGTCGGCTACTTCGCCTGGATCCAGACCCCGATGTCGGCCACGCGCCTGGTGGGTGTCGAGGGCCTCGACGAGGTGGCGGCCCTGCCGCACGTGGCGAGCGTGGTGCGGAACCAGAGGCAGGGAGATCTGCTCGACTGGGCCTCGGGCGGGCGCACGAACGTGTGCGAGGTGTTCGGATCCGTCGAGAACGTCGCCGATCTGGCCGCGGCGCGCGACCAGATCGACGACATCGTCAGGCTCGAATTCGACGAGGCGCTCCAGGCCACCGGCCCGAACGCGTCGTAGACGCCGAGCGGGGTTCCCGCGCCACCGGCTCGGGGGTCCGTGTCATTGTTCGACCGCGATGGGGCTCGAGTAGAGGCTGTTGAGTGCCCGCACCCTCCCCTTGGGCAACCCGGCACCGTCGAGCGGCCGGAGCACGATGGTGCGCTCTTCGCCCGGCGCCAGGTGGAACCACGAGTCGTCAGGGGCGAATCCCGGGATTTCGAGCGCGACCCACTGTGCGAACCGGCGCGTGTGGACGGTGAGGTGCCAGTCGTCGCCGATCCGTGAGGCGTGGGCCTCGAGCCCGATGTCCGGTTCCTGTGGACGCCCGGAGCCGACGGGGAGATGAAAGGCCTCGCTGACGACACCGCCCGCATCGAGCCTGACCCGGACGACGTCGTAGGACGGCGGTCCGAAGCGATAGGCGTTCGTGAGATCCCGGAAGCCTCCGAGCAGTGTGGCGGCGTTCCACTGCTGCTCCGTGTGCCCCCCCACCTCGACGACGGACTCTGCCTCTTCGACGACCGCGCCGGCAACGTTGTACAGGCTGAGGCGTAACTCGCCCTGTATCGACGATCCCCGGTCGTTGACGACGTGCACCCGCACCCCGGCGAGGCCCTCATCGGTCAGGAGGACCGCCACGGGAGCAAGCACCCGGCGGAGCGCGTACCAGGGTGCCTTCGGCGCGGTGAAGGAGTCCAGCAGTCCCCACCCCGCGCCCGGGCACAGGTCGTGCCAGCTGAGGATCAGCGCGCCCGCGCAGGTCGACTGCTCGCAGCGCCATTCCGCCATGACGGTCGACATGATGTGGGCAACGACCGCACGCCCGAGATCGAGATACCGCTCGGGATCGGCGTAACGGACGCGGAATGGGTCGACGCCGAAGACCTGGCGGACGTAGTCGTCGCGGACGTCTTCGAAATCCCACGAGGATCCGCTGTCGCGGGCCACTCCGGCCTTCCAGGACGGGTGATGACCGGCGACGCTCGCGCTTCCGAAGCACCGTTCCACGGTGGACCGCTCCGGTGGGTTGCCGAACGAGAGGCACTCGGCCGCGAAGCGCACGCCGGCGGCACGCGCATCGGTCAAGGGCCGCAGGTAGGCACCGACGCCGAAGTAGTGCGCGATTCCCTGGCCCGGCTCGAACGGCAGCTCTCCGCCGGACGGTGACGAGACGACGTAGGGAACATCCGGAACGATCTCGCCCGCAATGGCCGGAATGGTCTCCTCCAGAAGTGGGCTTCGCCAGCGGTCGCGCGGGAGTCCGAACATAGCGGCCTGCTGATGGGTCTCGCTGCTGCCGCAGACCACGGCCAACGAGGGACGGCCCTGGAGCCTTCCGAGCTGCTGGGTCAGCTCGACGCGCAGGCTCTCGACGAATCCAGGCTCTTCGGGTGGGTCGAAGCCGGCGAGCATGCAGTCCTGCCAGACGAGGATTCCCAGTTCATCGCACATGTCCCAGAACGCGGTGTCCTCGTAGGAGACGTAGCCACCGATCCTCAGCATGTTCATGCCGCCCTGGACGACCCGCAGGAGTGATTCCCGCAGTGCCGCGTCGGATGCTCCCAGGGTCACGACATCGGGAGGCATCCAGAAGGCACCGCGGCAGAAGACGGGAACACCGTTCACCGAGATAGCGAACCCTCCGCCGTCGCGGTCGACCCCGACGGTCCGGAATCCCACGGTACCCAGGTCCACGTCGACACCGTCGACGGTGAGGTGCACGGGGTAGAGGGGTTGGGCGCCGTGGGTGTGCGGCCACCATCGTTGAACGTTGGGTACCCGGACAACAGTGTCGACGAAACGATCTCCCGCCGCCTCGGAGACGGTGGTCGTCTGAAGGTGATCCCCGACGCTCAATTCGACCTCAGTGCCAGTATCGACCCCCTGCAGCAGCAGTCGGATGCCGACGCTTCCGTCCTCTCCGTCACAGCTCGTCATCACGTGGCGCTCGGCGACGAACGGTCGCGGCCCCGCGGCGCACAGGCGGACGGGACGCCATGGTCCCACGGGCGCCCCGCAGGCGGCCCATCCCGGAACGCGGCCGAGCAACGTCGTGCGATACCAGCGTTGGTTCTGGGAGCGAACCTGCAGGCTCCGCCAGCGGGGCCGCGGCCTTCGTTGGGCCAACAACGGGGCGAGAGCCGAGAAGCGGAGGAGCAGCACGTTGTGGGGATCGAGATGATCGATCCGGATCCGGTGGGCGACCCACATGTTCTCCGAGTGGAGCACGGGCCCACCGTTGAGCCATGCATCGGTGACGGTGGCCAGCCCTTCGAACTCGAGTCGCCACGGACCGTGGCGCTGGCCCTCTGGAGCGTCGAAGCGGCACCGGTACCACCACTCGCTCCCGTCGAGGAGGTCCTGGTCCTCGTCCCCCCAGCTCCACCGACCGAGCTCCCTCAGTGCTCCAGCCACCGTCCCGGGCACCGTCGCCGGGAGCCACGACGGGTCGTCGAGGGACATGGCTGCCACATCGGCGTCCGCGCCCGGATCGTTCCGCCGGCACTCCCAAGAGGATCCGGCCAGGACATCGTCAGAGACCACGTCGTCCGCTGCCGGTCCCATGGTGCTATTTGAGCACACGACAGAATGAACGCCCCGCCGCAATTCCGATTCAAGGGAGGCGGTCGTTCGTCCGACATAGCAAGTTGGCGGCCCACTCCGATGCAGAGATTGTGGGCCCATCTTGCACGACGGGGGAATTGACTTGTCATTGGTTCGCTCACTGAACGCGAGGTCGCCGTTATGCTCTTGTCTTCACGGGGTGTGCCCCGAAGGTGGAGGAGGGCGGACTCAATGAGCACGGGAATGGCCATACGCGTGGGAGCGGACGTCGTCGCCGTCCATCAGGTGGCCGAGAGCGTCACCCGCTTCGGCGCCCGCTACCTCGAGCGCGTCTACACCGAGCACGAGCTGAGCTCCTGTGCGGGCCCGCCATCGGTGCGGGCCGCCGGTCTGGCCGCTCGGTTCGCGGCCAAGGAGGCGACTATCAAGGTGCTGCGCCCCGTCGGCCATCAGCCTGATTGGCGCTCCGTGGAGGTGCGCCGCCATGCGGAGGGTTGGTGCACCATGGCCCTCGCTGGGCACGCGGCGACCCTGGCCGAGCAGGCGGGCATCGCCGACCTTGCCGTCAGCCTGACCCACGAGGGAGACGTGGCGGCAGCTGTGGTGGTTGCGCTGTGTGGATCCGGAACCGAGGCGGTGGCCTGATGGACGAGACGATCCGTACGATCCTGGCCGAGCACGGCCACCTTCCCGTCGACGTTGCCAGTATCAGCGACGAGGACGATCTGTACCAGGCCGGGATGACGTCACACGCCAGCGTCAACGTCATGCTCGCACTCGAAGACGAGTTCGACATCGAGTTCCCCGAGGCGATGCTGCGCAAGAGCACCTTCGAATCCGTCGTCGCGATCCGCACCGCCATCGGCGAGCTGACCGCGTCCTAGGTCAGCGGAGCTCAGTCAGTGACGGCATCGGAGGCGACCGGCAACGATCTCACGCGGGAGGCGGATCGCATCGGCGCCAAAGTTGCAGGGCCCGCGGCCGGCGAGGTCGATCGCGCCGCGCGGTTTCCGTCCGAGGCGTTCGACGCGCTACGGGAGGCGTCCCTTCTCTCCGTGCTGGTTCCCTCGGAGCTCGGCGGCGCCGGTGTGACCGTCGGACAGGCCGCCGACATCGTGTTCGAGCTCGGCCGGCACTGTGCGTCGACCGCCATGATCTATGCGATGCACCAGATCCAGGTGGCGAGCCTGGTGCGTCACGGCAGGTCCGCCTTCTTCGAGGACTACCTGTCCGACCTCGCGGCGCGGCAGCTGCTGCTTGCCTCGGCGACGACGGAGTTGGGAGTCGGAGGCGACGTTCGTACCAGCGTGTGCACGGTGGAGCGCGACGACGCCGGAGACATCCGCCTCGAGAAGATGGCCCCCGTGATTTCCTATGGCGAGCACGCAGACGGGATCCTGGCCACCGCTCGCCGCGCCCCGGAGAGCCCGCCGAATGACCAGGTGCTCGTGCTCTGCCGGCAGCCGGGGCTCACGTTGGAGCCGATCAGCGGCTGGGACACGCTCGGCTTCCGGGGCACGTGCAGCCTCGGCTTCCGGCTCGTCGCCGAATGCGGGCCGGAGCACATCCTCGATGACGCCTACGCGGACATATCGAGTCGGACCATGTTGCCGGTGTCGCACATCCTGTGGAGCAACGTGTGGCTGGGCCTGGCCACCTCGGCTGCCGACAAGGCAAGGCACTTCGTGCGCAGCGAGGCCCGCAAGAAGCCCGGCGTCACCCCGCCGTCGGCGCTGCGCCTGGCTGAGCTGGTTGCACAGCTCCAGCGGATGGAGGAACTCGTCAGGGGTACGGCCCGCCGCTATGACCAGCAGTGCGACGATCTCGACACGCTCGCCGGCATGGGCTTTGCCATCGCCATGAACTCGCTGAAGGTGTCCGCGTCGACGCTGGTGGTCGACATCGTGAACCGCGCCATGGCGATCTGCGGCATGGCGGGCTATCGGGAGGACTCGCCGCACAGCCTCGGGCGGATCCTGCGCGACGCCCACGGTGCCGCCGTCATGGTCAACAACGACCGGATCAACAGCAACACCGCACAGATGCTCCTGATCCACAAGGACGATTGACGGGCCGATGACGGACGGAGGTCTCTTCAGAGACGAGCTCGTCGCGGCCGGCCTCCTGGTCCTCACGGGGACCGACGGGATTTATGGCCGCTCGTCGGTCTACGAGGACATCGTGGCCGCCGTGGACGGTCTCGCCGTCGCGGCGGCGGCGTCCGAACGAGCGGAGAGCTTCCGGTTCCCGCCTGTGATGCCCCGCAACGTGTTCGAGCGGACGGGCTACTTGTCGTCCTTTCCCGACCTCACGGGCTCGGTGTCCACCTTCACCGGGAACAACGCTGACCACAGGAAGCTCATGGACGTGGCGCAGGCAGGGGGTGATTGGACGGCGCTGCTCCAGGCGGCCGGGGTCAGCCTGTGTCCGGCCGCCTGTCATCCCCTCTACCCCACCCTGGCCGGCGCCCTTCCCGAGGGCGGGCGCCGGTTCGACGTGGCGGGCTGGTGCTATCGACACGAGCCCAGCGTGGACCCGGCCCGGATGCAGGCCTTCCGGATGCACGAGCTGGTCTACGTCGGCGATGCCGCAGGCGCCAGCGCACACCGGGACCGCTGGCTCGAGCTGGGCGTCGACATCCTCGCCTCTCTCGGCCTGGACGTCGAGACGGTCGTGGCGAACGATCCCTTCTTCGGTCGAGTCGGCCGGATCCTGGCCGACAACCAGCGCGCTGAGACGCTCAAGTTCGAAATCGTGACGCCCATCAGCTCCGCCGAACATCCGACGGCGATCGGGTCGTCGAATTGCCACCTCGACCACTTCGGACAACCATTCGGCATCGAGACCGCCAGCGGCGAGGTGGCACACTCGTGCTGCTTCGGGTTCGGCCTCGACCGCATCACCTTGGCGTTGTTCCGGACCCACGGGATGGACCCCGGAGACTGGCCGGCGGCGACCCGCGACCGACTCTGGGCGTGAGCGCGGGACCCGGGCTCCGGGTGGTGCCGGTCGACGCGTCGAGCTACCGGCCGCATCGACTGCATGCCACCGAGCGGACGTGGACGGAGACCAACTGCTACGTCGATCTGTGGATAGAGCTGCTCCACGCCCTGGGTCTCGATCCGCTCGCGGCCGCCGCGTTCACGCTCAGCACCGATTTCGAAGGTGATCAGTGGACCTTCTTCAAGTTCCCCCCCGAGGATCTGCGGGCGATGTTCGGTCTCGAAGTGGGCGAAATCAACGTCTGGCGTCCGGTCCTCGACCACGCAGTGGAACAGCTCGAGCTGGGGCGTCTGCTCATCATGGACGCCGACGCCTGGTTCTTGCCCGACACGCAGGGCATCTCGTACCGCACGGCTCATACCAAGACCGCCGTGGTGCCCAACAGCATCGACCGGGCCCGACGGCATCTCGGCTATTTCCACAACGCGGGGTATTTCGAGCTCAATGGCGACGACTTCGACGGCTTGTTCCGGCTTGGTCCGTACGCCGACCCGGTCGCGTTGGCACCCTACGCCGAGTCCATCCGCCTCGACCGGGTGCGGCGCGATCCGAGCGGGCTGGTCGACGGGGCGGTGGCGCTCACGAGAGCGCACCTCGCCCGACGCCCCCTCGACGATCCGATGATCCGCTTCGAGCAACGCCTCGAGCGCGACGCCGCCTGGCTGGCTGGCCAGGATCTCGAGACCTTCCATCTCTATGCGTTCGGGACGTGCCGGCAATGCGGCGCTGCCGCCGAGCTTGCGGCATCGTTCGTCGGCTGGTTGGACGAGCATGATCCCTCGGCCTCCGGGTCAGCTGACCTGGTCGTCGTCGCCGAGGCGCTCACCACGGTGGCCACCACGGCGAAGGCATTGCAGTTCAGCCTGGCTCGGCGGTCGCGCGGCCGTGCCGTCGACGTCCACGGTTCGTTCGAGGAGATGAGCCGGTCGTACCGGACGGCGATGGACGGCTTGGTGGCCCACTACGGATGATCGTGATCGAACCCGGCGCGAGCTTCGAAATTCGGCACCACGAGATCGGGCGGCAACCGTCGCGCGCGTCAAGGTGGCGCAATCCTGCCGATCCTGCGGTGACCGCTCCGGGGTGACACGGTAGAACACGTCCGGAGGCTGTCAGCGGTGCCGTCGCGAACGGTCGGCGCCGGAGGTCGCTGCCCGGAGGCCTAGCATCGTACGTGGCCGCTCTGCTGCTGGTCGCCCTCGCCGTGGGGTTGGACAACTTCGGCGCGGCTTGCGCACTCGGCGTGTCCGGTGCGGGCTCCCGACGCCTTCAGATCGCGGTCGTCTTCGGTGTGTTCGAGGCGGCCATGCCCCTCGTGGGCCTCCTTCTCGGAGACTCCGTCGCGCACGGTCTGGGGGGCCGCACCGACCTTGTCGCCGGCCTCATCCTGTGTCTGGCTGGGATCTACGCACTCGTTCAGGGTGCCCGCGCCGGCGGGGCCTCCGACGGCGCGGCGGGGGGCGAAGGCCCGGGCCTCCGGCGGCTGGTCGTGCTCGCGGCCGCCCTGAGTGTCGACAACCTTGCCATCGGGTTCGCGCTCGGCGCGTACCACGTCAACGTCGTCGTGGCCGCACTCGTCATCGGGGTTGTCAGCGTGGGGCTCGCGCTGCTCGGCCTGGAACTCGGGAGCCGCGTGGGCGCGCGCCTGGGCGAGTGGGGCGAGCGCGCCGGTGGCGTCCTCCTCATCGTCATCGGCGTCACGGTGGCTGCGGGCCTGCTGTGAGCGGAGTGCCCCTGGTGTCCCGGGCTCGACGTCGAAGACGACTGAGGCTCAGCGCCAGCCGACCCGGCGCAGGACGTGGGAACGGCAGCGGCCCGCCCGGGAGGGCTCGAAGACGCAGAAGGGCTCGCTGACGCATCCGCAGCCGATCGCCTGGCCATGGCACGCCGGGCAGCGCTCCATGCAGCACCCCGGATGGTGCACCCCGCCGAGTGGTGTCCCGCAGTCCCTGCACTCCTCGGGCTCGTAGCGGTGTCTCGGGCGGAGCTCCTGGCCCCAGCGGATCGGCGCGTATGCCCTCCCGTCGATGAGGACGGGGTCGGTCAGGCAGCTGATCCCGTCGGTCATCTCGCCACCACAGTGCGAACAAATGGCCATGACCCTCCTTTTGTCCAACCCTGGCGTCGATCTTCCCAGGCCCGTGTGACACCGGCGCGGATGGCCCGGACCCTCCACTTCCACTGCCCTACGCTGCGCCCATGACGACTGCGGAGAGCAAATCGGGGGGCGGGGGCACGGCTGCGGCCGGGCTCCTGTCGGGGAAGGTGTGCGTGGTGTCGGGCGTCGGTCCCGGTCTGGGACGGCAGGCGGCGCGGGCGCTCGCAGCCCACGGCGCCGACCTGGTGCTGGCGGCGCGCCGCCAGTCGACGCTCGACGAAGTCCTGGCCGAGGTGGCGGGCATCGGCGCCCGCGCCATCACCGTGGCGACCAACATCGTGGACCCCGACGCCTGCGCCCGCCTCATGGCGGCCGCTGCGGAAGAGTTCGGCGGCGTCGACGTCCTGGTGAACAACGCGTTCCGGCCCGACGTCTTCCAGAGCTTCGAGGACGTCGATCTCACCGTGTGGCGCAAGATCATGGACGTCAACGTCTTCGGGTCGCTGCAGATGACCCGGGCGGCGCTGCCGTTCATGCGCCGGCGTGGCGGCGGCTCGGTGGTGATGGTGGCCTCCATGGTGGCCCGCCAGCCGCAGCCGGGGCAGGGTGGCTATGCGATCTCGAAGGGGGCGCTCCTGACGGCCACGCGCGTGCTGGCCGACGAGCTCGGCCCGTCCAAGGTCCGTGTCAACGCAGTGGTCCCCGGCTGGATGGCCGGCCCTTCGGTGGACATCTACATCGACATGACCTCGGCCGGGCGGGGTGTGCCGGCACAGGAGGTGGTCGACGAGCTCAACGCCCGGGTGCCTCTGGGCCGGATCCCGAGCGACGAGGACGTTGCGGGTTCCATCGTGTTTCTCGCCTCGGACCTCTCGTCCGCCATGACCGGGCAGGCGCTCGACACGAACGGCGGCGAGATCTTCGCCT
>CAYWDQ010000025.1:18606-30247 GCA_964457065.1 uncultured Acidimicrobiaceae bacterium
GAGTAGTAGACGACCGTCTCGGCCTCCTGGCCGACCGGCGGGCTGTCGCCGATCGTGCCGATCTTGAAGCCGAGCGCCTGCAGGCTCTGGGACGTGTCGGTGGCCTGGTTGTAGGCGCCGGAGCCGTTCAGGACCGAGACCGTCACGGTCGAGGGCGACGGCAGTGCGCCGCCCGTGTAGGTGTCGTCGTTGGCGGCGGAGAGGCCCAGGAACTGGTCGACGGTGGTGTGGTCCTGCGGCTCGACCGGGAACTCGATGTCCCCGTAGCTGCCTCCTTCGTAGGTGTAGCTCCCGAACTGGTCCACCGCCACCGGCACCGTCAGCTGCGGCGCGCTGTTCACGTCGACGTCGTGGAACCCGAGCACGAGGCTGATCATGTCGCCGGCCGAGAAGCCCGAGTCGACCGTGAGCTGGCTGACCACGCCGGCGACGAGCTGCTCGTCCGTGATGGGGTTGCTGAGCCCCTTGGCCTTGACCGCCGTCGCCAGGACGCGCAGGAACTCGTGGTCGCGCCGGATGCGGGCGATGTCGCTCTGCGCCTCCTGGGGCCAGTAGTTGGGGTCGGTCGTCGTCACGCCGGGCCCCTTGTACTGCACGTGGCGCGCCCGAACGACCTGGAGGGCCTGGGTGCCGTTCAGCGCGATGCAGCCCGTCGTCTGGATGTTGAGACCCGAGTAGGCGTCGAACACGGGCTCGGGGAAGTACATCTTGATGCCGCCGAGCGCGTTCACGACGTTGATGAAGCTGTCGAAGTTCAGCTCCACGAAGTGCTGGATCGGAATGCCGAAGTCCTCTTCGATGGCGTTGATGAGCTGGTCCGGGCCCTGGTAGAGCGCGGCGTCGATCTTGTTGGCCCCGTCGGAGCGGGCGTTGGGCACGAAGAGGTCACGGGGGATCGACAGGATGGACAGCGAATTGTTGGCCGGGTTGAGGTGCAGGATCATCACCACGTCGCTGTTCACGCCGTTGACGCCCTGGGAGCACAACCCGTACGCGGGGTTCTGCACCTTGAGCGCGCAGCGGTCGGTCGAGCCGATCATGAGGATGTTCTCGGTGCCGGCGTCCGCGCCCTTCACCGGTGCGGAGGTGAGGTTCTTCAGGTCGATGCGGTGGATCTCGTGGTTCAGGTACCAGCCGTAGCCGGCGGCCGCGCCGGCGATCAGCACGATGACCAGCAGGAGGGTCCCGGTGACCCAGGCCGCGGTGCGCCGGCCCGAACGCTTCTTCTTGGGAGCGGCGTGTGCGGGGCCTCGGCGCGACGCGTCGCCGCCGCCCCCGTCGGCCGCCCCCGTCGCCGCACCCCCGTCGGCCGCCCCCGTCGCCGCACCCGTCGCCGCACCCCCGTCGGCCGCACCCCCGTTCCCCTTCTTGTTCCTGCCCCGGGAGGAGCGCTGTGCCTCGTCGATCTGGCGCCCGAGCTCGTGCAGGCCCTTCTCGACCGGGTTGTGCGCCGGATCCGCGGCTGCGCCCTCGGCGACGGCGACCGGCTCGTCCGGTGCGGCGACGGGTGCGGCCTCGTCGATCTGGCGACCGAGCTGGTGCAGGCCCTTCTGGACGGGATCTTTCTCGGGATTGGGAGGACTCATGGCGCAGTGATGTGTACGACGTGCGACCGCGGGTTCTGGTCGACGCCCGTGCCCCCGAGACGGCTCCGGATTGGGCGGCCGGAACGAAAGGAGAGCCTAGCCAGCACTCTCGCGCAGTGGCAGTCAGGGGCCGCCACAGTCCTAGGCGGGCAGCGACGGGTGGGGCACCACCGTCACCGTGGAGGCCGCCTCCACCGCCTCCAGCACGGCTCGGCCCATGCGCTCCCCGACCCGCTGGGCGTCGACCAGGCTCATCCCCTCCGGCAACTCGGGCTGCAGCTCGAAATGGAGCGAGCGGCCCGTCCAGCGTCCCCGCACGACGGGGACGAGGACCCGGCCGGCTGCTTCGGCGGCTTCCCGTGCCTCGTCGATGTGTTCGGGCTCGACGCCGTCCATCAGGTGGTGCAGCACGTCGCGGGTCACCTCGTAGCCGACGTGGGCGATGAAGGCGGTGATGGCGAACCCGGCGATCGGGTCGCCGAGCGGAAAGCCGAGCGCGACCGCGATGAGCCCGACCAGGGCACCACCCGAGGAGACGGCGTCGAGCCAGGAGTGCCGGGCATCCGCCAGTAACGTGGCCGAGTGGATCCGTCGCCCGACGACGCGCTTGTACCACGCGACGCTCTGGTTGCCCACGATGCCGAGGCACGCCCCCGCCATGGCCCAGCCGAGGTGCGTCGTCGGGCTGTGCGACACGAGCTTGTGGTAGCTCTCGATCGCGGCGAACAAGGCACTGGCCCAGATGACCAGCGCCACGCCCAGCCCGGCGATGTCCTCCGCCCGCTCGTACCCGTAGGGGTACCGCGCGGTCCGGGGCCGCTTCGAGATGAAGAACCCGAGGAACACGACGGCCGACGTCGAGACGTCGGAGAGGTTGTGGATGGCGTCGCCGAGCAGCCCGACCGAATGGCTGAGCGTGGCGAGCAGAAGCTCGACCCCCCCGGTGACCAGGAGCACCAGCGCCGAGACCCCGATGGCACGGTTGGCCGCCCGCCGGTGTTCCCCGTCGTCCCGGCGGGACGTGTCGGTCCGGGCTGGCGTGGACATGACCGGCGAATATATCATTACCTTCGTATGCACGAAGATATGCAGGACTTCGAGATGCCCACCGAGGCGCAGGTGTCCGTGGCGAACGACGCCTTCCGGCTCCTCTCCGACCCCACCCGCATCAAGCTGCTCTGGGCCCTGCTGCAGGGCGAGTCCTCGGTGTCCTGTCTGGCCGATCTGGTCGGTGCCTCGCCGACCGCGGTCTCCCAGCACCTCTCGAAGCTGCGCTGGGCCAAGCTGGTGAGCGTCCGGCGCGAGGGCACGTTCGCCTATTACTCCGCGGCCGACGACCACGTGGCCCGCCTCCTCGCTGAGGCGCTGTACCACGCCGACCACCAGGTGCTCGGCCTGCCCGACCACCCGGCCGACCGCCCCCGGCTCCGCCACGAGCCCTCGACGACGGTGACGCGGAATGGCCGCTGAGCTCATCCACCTCTCGGGCATCCTCAACCGCCCCCTCGTCGACGCCAAGACCGGCGACAAGCTCGGGCGCGTCCGCGACCTGATCGTGCGGATCGGCGACAGCCCGCACCCACCGGTCGTCGGGCTCGTCGTCAAGATCGGCGGGCGCGATCTCTTCGTCCCGGCCCGGAAGATCTCGGCCATCGAGCCGGGCAGGGTGACCTTCGACGGGGCCAAGGTCGACCTGCGGCGCTTCGAGCGCCGGCCCGGCGAGCTGCTCCTCGCCCAGGACCTCATGGCGCGCCACCTCATCAACCTCGTCGGGGGCCGCCTCATCCGCGCCAACGAGATCGAGCTCGCCCGCACACTCAACGGTTGGGAGGTGGTCGGGGTGGACCCGACGGCGCGCGGCGTCCTGCGCCGCCTCCTGCCCGGGCACCTGGGCCAGCGGTCCGGCGCGCGGGCCATCGTGGACTGGGGCAGCATCGAGCCGTTCGTGTCCCATGTGCCGACCGCCCGCTTGCACATTCCCTACCGAAAGCTGGCGCGCCTGCACCCGGCCCGGATCGCCGACCTCGTGGAGGCGGCCTCCCACGAGGAGGGCGAGGAGATCATCGAGGCGCTGGAGCAGGACCCCGCCCTGGAGGCGGACGTCTTCGAGGAGCTGGACCCCGAGCACCAGGTCGAGTTCGTCGAGGCCCGCTCCGACCCCGAGGCCGCTCAGCTGCTCGGGTCGATGGCGGCCGACGATGCGGCGGACCTGATCTCCGAGCTCGACCAGGAGCGCCGCGCACCCATCCTCGAGCTGCTCCCCGAGCCGCAGCGCAAGAAGGTACGGACGCTCCTGCACTACCACCCTGAGACGGCGGGCGGGCTCATGAGCCCCGACTTCCTCGAGCTGTCGGGGACGACGACCGTCGAGGCTGCTCTGGCGGCCATCCGCGTGAGCTCGGTGCCGCCCGAGGCGCTGGCGGTCGTGTTCGTCTCGGACCCCGCCGGGCGCGTGGCGGGCACGGTGTCGGCGATCCGGCTGATCCAGAGCCCCCGCGACGCACGCCTGTCGGACGTGGCCTCCGGCGAGTTCGGGCACGTCCACCCGGACTGGGACCTCGGGGCGGTCGTGCGCAAGATGTCCGACTACAACCTGACGGTGGCACCCGTGCTCGACCCCGAGCACGCGACGATCCTCGGCGTCATCACGGTGGACGACGTGCTCGAGCTGCTGCTCCCGTCGGGCTTCCGCCGCGACTACGGCATGACGGCGGCGGAGGAGTGACCGTGGTCCGCCGACGAAGACCCTGCCCCACAGCGCGTCGGTAGCGTTCCGGGTCGCCGCTCCGGCACCCGCCCGGCACGACCCCACGGCCCCGCGCCGCCGAAAGGGGGCGGACACGCGGTGTCCCCTCGTGCGCGCCATGCCCCGCCACCACGCGCCGACCGCTCCGGTCCATTCGCCGTGGCCCCGAACCCGAGACCCCGAGCAGCGAAGGAGGTGAGACATGTCAGAGATACAGGAGACCGACCGCTCCACGGCCGTCCTCGACAGCGCGCACACCGGGGACATCCAAGGGGCCTTTGGCACCATCCGCCAGCACGACACCTCCGCGCGGCGTTCATGGGGTGGACGCTTCCTGACTCTCTTGGCGATCATGGGGCCGGGGCTGATCGTGATGGTCGGCGACAACGACGCGGGCGGTGTCTCCACCTACGCCCAGGCGGGTCAGAACTTCGGGCTCACCCTCCTCTGGACGCTCCCCCTCCTCATCCCGGTGCTCGTCGTGAACCAGGAGATGGTCGTGCGCCTCGGCGCAGTCACCGGTGTCGGCCACGCCCGCCTCATCAACGAGCGGTTCGGCAAGTTCTGGGGGATGTTCTCCGTCGGGGACCTCTTCATCCTCAACTTCCTCACCATCGCCACGGAGTTCATCGGCATCAGTCTGGCGCTCGGCTACTTCGGCGTGAGCGAATACCTCTCGGTGCCCATTGCGGCGGTCAGCCTCATCGCCATGACCGCAACCGGGAGCTTCCGGCGCTGGGAGCGGTTCATGTTCATCTTCATCGTGGTCAACTTCCTGGTGATCCCGCTGGCCTTCATGAGCCACCCGCCGGCCGCCGCCTTCTTCAAGGGCTTCGTGACGCCGGGTGTGCAGGGTGGCTTCAATTCCACCTCGGTGCTCCTGATCATCGCCATCGTGGGCACGACCGTCGCGCCCTGGCAGCTCTTCTTTCAGCAGTCCAACATCGTGGACAAGAGGATCACGCCACGTTGGATCAACTACGAGCGAGCCGACACCTTCGTTGGCTCACTGGTCGTGGTCTTCGCCGCCGCCCTGATCATGGCGATCGTGGCGGCCGCCTTCTCCGGCACCGCCAGTGCGGGGCACTTCACCAATGCCGAAGGCGTCGCCCAGGGTTTGCAGCACTACGTGGGGCGCGCCGCCGGGGCGATCTTCGCCGTCATCCTCCTGAACGCGTCCATCATCGGAGCAGCGGCGGTGACCCTCTCGACGTCCTACGCGTTCGGCGACGTCTTCGGGGCGCGGCACTCGCTGCACCGATCGTGGCGCGAGGCCAAGTTCTTCTACGGCGCCTTCAGTGCCATGGTGGTCTGCGCCGCGGCGATCGTGATCATCCCCGGAGCGCCTCTGGGGGTCATCACGACTGGCGTCCAGGCCCTGGCCGGCGTGCTCCTTCCGAGTGCCACTGTCTTCCTGCTTCTGCTGTGCAACGACAAGGATGTGCTTGGCCCCTGGGTCAACCGGCCGTGGCTCAACGCAGTGTCCGGCATCATCGTCTCCATCCTCCTGGCGATGTCGTTCGTGCTCATGATCACGACGCTGTTCACCACCATCAACGTCAACGACCTCGCTCTGGTGCTCGGCGGGGTCCTCCTCGTCTTCTACGCGATCGCCGGTGTCCTGATGCTGCGTCACCGGGGGGCCCGCCCGCCCACGCCGATGATGTCGCGGGAGCAGCGAGCCAACTGGCGCATGCCGCCGCTGAACCTGCTGAGCCGCCCCAAGTGGTCACGGGGCCGCGTCCTCGGCATGTGGGCCCTGCGTGGCTACCTGGTCGTGGCCGTGGGCCTCCTGCTGGTCAAGGCGATCGAGCTCGGATTGGGCAAGAAGGGCTGACGCCGACGTGGCGGCGAAGAGTGCGGGACTGCTGCTCTACCGGAGGCCTCCCGACGGTGGTCCCGAGGTCCTGATCGCGCACCCCGGCGGACCCTTCTGGGCGCGGCGGGACGAGGGTGCCTGGTCGGTCCCCAAGGGGGAGTACGGCGACGGCGACGACCCCCTGGCGGCGGCGTACCGGGAGTTCCGGGAGGAGACGGGGCTCGATCCCCCCCGGGCCGAGCCCCTGGCCCTCGGCGAGCTCCGGCAACCCGGTGGCAAGCGGGTGACCGTGTGGGCGCTCGAGGGTGACCTCGATGTGACGCACGCCGTCAGCAACACCTTCGAGCTCGAATGGCCCAGGGGGTCCGGGAGCGTGAGGGAGTTCCCAGAGGTCGACCGGGTCGAATGGGTGGGCGTCGACCTGGCGAGGACCAAGCTCCTTAAGGGTCAGGTTCCCTTCCTGGACCGCCTTGTGGCGGCGCTCTCCGCCGAGCGCGGGCCCGCTGCACCCTGAGCGCGCACCGGAGACCATCGGCCCGCGTCAGCCTCGTGACGGACGCGACCACGCCATCGTCCCGCACCACCGCTTCCACAATTGGCGCGTCGGCTCTATAAAGAGGAGGTGGGCGTCGCCGAAGTACTGATTTGACGTACCGTCCCTGAGGAGGTGGTCTCCCGTTGCCGTGCCCTCGGCAACGTCGTGGAGCTCGCGCTGGCCAACGCGCTGGCCCACCACGAGCTCGAGATCCAGGCCAACTCCGATCCGCTGACCGGTATGGCGAATCGCAGGGGCCTGGCGCTCTTTCTCGAGGGCGACAGGCGGATGGAGGCGATGGGCATCCCGGTGATCGACATCGACGGCCTCAAGGACATCAACGACGCGCACGGACACGACGTGGGCGACAAGATCCTCGTGGGGGTCGCACGCGCCGTCTCAGGCGTCCTGCGCGGTGGCGACCTGCTGGCGCGCACGGGCGGCGACGAGTTCGTGGCCGCGGTGGCCGGTGCGTCAGACGGCGATGCACGCCTCGTCATCGAGCGGATCGAGGCCGACGGTGGCGCGCGTCAACGTCCGGGGTGTGCGCGCCAGCGTCAGCATCGGGTACGCGTGTTGCGCCAGGAACGGCGACGTCGACCGGACCAGGCAGCTGGCCGACGAGGCGATGTACGAGGCCAAGTGGGTGACCCGGCGGCACCCGGTCAGGCCTTCGCAACCGCCCGGGGACCGCGACCTGGTGATCCGGGGCGGCTGAACCCCGGCTCGTCAACGCCCCCGGCGGAGTCCTCCTCGGTTCACGACCCTGACACCGTCGTCGTGCCCGGCAGGTCCGTGCCGCACCAGGGCTGGCTTGACGAGGGCACGAAACCGCTCTTCTCGGCGATCATGTACCACCCGCACGACTTCGCGAGATCGTGCCCGAAGTCGGTCGAGTAGTTGATGGTCTCGGGCAGAAGCCCGTTGCCGTTGTAGCTCTTGAGGTCGCGGAGTGCGTGGATCACACCGGCGCTGGTCGGATTGTTGCCGGCCAGCTGCAGGCCCTTGATCATGAGGTCCGCGCCCAGCCAGGACTCGTACTGCGCGAAGGAGGGGAATTGCGAGGACGTGAAGTGCGCGTACTTCATGAGGGCCGACTTCATCTGCTGCGTGCCGGCATTCGGAATTTGGAACGGGCGGAAGGTGGAGTCGAAGTAACCACCCTGCACCGAGTTCCAGGCCGGGGAGTCAACGATGCTCGACTCGAATCCCGTGGGGAAGACCACGACCTTGGTCTTGACACCGGCTGCGCGCAGCGCGGCGTCGAGGGCGACGTTCGAGTTGTCGTCCATTCCGGCGTAAATGGCGTTGCAGCCCTTCTGCTTCGCCTCGAGCGCCTGCGTCGTGAACGCCACGCCGCCGAACGGGATCGAGGTGTCGAGGACCCCCACCTTGCCTCCGGCGTGCTCGAAGGAGTCCACCGTGCCGACCGCGGACCGCACCGACGAGGGCGAGATGCTGTACCCGTAGGAGCACACGACGGTGCCGCCATGGTTCTTCATGAACGAGCCGATCTGCGTGTTGACCGGGTACGTAGGGCTCAGGCTCCCCACGTCGGCCGCGAACATGTTCGTGTAGGGCTGCTCGCCCCATTCGGGCCCGTCGAAGAAGCCACCGGTCACCGGAATGCCCTGCTGGTTGGGGTACTTGGCCGCCAGGAAGAACAGCGGGCTCGTCGACACGAGCCCGATGGCCCCCTTGGAGAGGGCGTCCTGCACCGCGGTCGTCACCGCCGACGGGCTGGTCTGGTCGTCGAGGACGATCCCCTTGATCTGGTGTCCGTCCACCCCACCCTCTGCGTTCTGCATTGCGATGCGGGCATTGAACCCGACCGGCGCGTCGCTGAACTCGGAGGCCCCGGGGCCCGTCAGCGACGTGATCATGGCGATGGTGATCGGTGAGCCCGACGTCGCCGCACCGGCGCTCCCGTCGGCCACGCTGATGCCGATCGCGGGTGCGATCACGAGTGCCGCGACCCCCAATCTGCCCAGATGCCTACCCAAAGGGTGACCCATGGTCTGTCCTCTCCTCCCCCAAAACCGGCTGGTCCCGTGCCAGCGCTCGCACCACGCTTGCACGTCGGAGAGCGTTCGTGTTGTCACCTCCGCAGCGGCGGTGCCGTTCCAGGCTTCCGAGCAACCCTCCGAAGACGTGGCCCGGGCCATCGATCGTGTTCACCTGGCCCAACGCGGCGAACGGCCGCGCCACGACGGCGGCGGTGAAGGACGACCAGGTCGGGGGTCGTCCACGCGGTGACGAACGGGCCGCTGGACCTACTTGCGACGGACTGCGGCCTCGTTCAACTTCACGGCCTCTCGGACGAGGGCCTTCAATGCCCGTTCGTCGATCTTCTCGCCCTCATTGATGTCGATGGCGCGACGGACGTTTCCCTCGAGGCTCGAGTTGAACAGATGCGAGGGATCCTTCAGCGAAGCGCCCTTGGCAAAGGTGAGCTTCACGTGAGTCTTGTAGGTCTCGCCGGTGCAGATGATGCCGCCGTGTGACCAGACGGGAACGCCTTCTGGGTTGCCTGGCTTCCTCCACTTTCGCTCCTCGACCACTGCAGGATCGGCCTGCATGATCACGTCGCGAATCCGGGAGAGCGTCACGACCCGCCAGTCGGCAGGTTCCCTTGCCACCTTCTCGCTTTTCGGCATGCGTGAAACAGTACTGAACAGGGACTTACGAGTCGGGCTGCCCGGATTTGAACCGGGGACCTCTGCGTCCCGAACAGAGCCTGGGGCAATTTCGCCGATCCTTGTCCGTCGAAGAATTTCGGAGAATATCCTGGTAAATGACCATATTATGGACCCGTCGGCTGACCGTTGAAGACCACGAAATACCGCAGTTCTCCAGCGTTCCGCGCCATTTCCGCGCCAATGAGCTCTGAGGCGAGAAATTCCATTGACTCAAATCGGGTGTCCAGCATTTACCGTTTTGGTAAACGTCTTCGGCACTCTCTATTCGGTGGAAAATTGTCGAAGACCCTGACGGAGGTGGACATCGGATGCCTCCGCTCGCGGTAGTTTCATGCGCCAGGCACGATGGGGGCAGTGAGACCGCTCTACTTTGAGTTATCGAGGCAGAGACCGCTGTACTTCAGTACCTTTGGCTGCTCTAGACGGCAAACGGGAGGCATCATGGGCATATCGGCAGCTCGCATCGCGGCGTCTGTTGGGACGTTGGTAGGCGCCGTAGCACTGTCTGCTGTGGCTTTAGGCTCTCCCTCTCCCTCTTCCGCTTCGCCAAAGGCAGCGCAACCTCGGTCGATCGCCCATGCAAGCTCGACGTGTAGTGGAACCCTGCCTGCGGGGACAGTTGTGGGAATGGCTGCCACAAATGACGACGGTGGATATTGGATCGCCAACAACCAGGGCTTGGTCGTCGCGTGTGGAGACGCGTCGGCGTTCGGCGGCTTGGCCACCGCTCCCAATCGCCCGATCGTCGGCATCGCCGTCACCCCTGACGGTGGTGGCTATTACCTGGTTGCCTCGGACGGTGGCATCTTCACATTCGGTGATGCGCACTTCCAGGGATCGACTGGTGGGATCCCGCTCAATAAGCCGGTGGTAGGCATGGCCATAGACTCAGCAACGGGTGGTTACTGGCTCGTTGCGACGGATGGCGGCATCTTTGCCTACAACGCACCATTCTACGGATCGACGGGTTCGTTGAAGCTTAACCAGCCTGTGGTCGGTATGGCGGAGTCCAATGGCGGAAGCGGATACTGGCTCGTCGCCTCAGATGGTGGTCTCTTCGCATACAACGCACCGTTCTTCGGATCAACCGGCGCCATCCGACTAAACGAGCCGGTCGTCGGCATGGCGGCCGACTCGGCAACAGGTGGCTACTGGCTCGTCGCCTCTGACGGCGGCATCTTCGCTTACAATGCACCGTTCTTCGGATCAACCGGCAGCATCGTTCTCAATGAGCCAATCGTCGGGATGGAAGCGAACGTCTCGGGCACGGGGTACAGATTCGTTGCGTCCGACGGAGGTGTCTTCCCCTATGGGACCTCGGGGTTCTATGGATCGGCGGTAGCCACAAACTCCAGCGCTGGGGCACCTACAAACTTGAGCGCTGTTACCTGCACGGTTTCGATGTCGAACCCGAGTCCTCCTCCGACGGGCACCGAAACGGCCACCATCCAATCGACGGCTCCGAATACCCAATTGTTGCTGGAGGTCGCCTTCGGGAACGTAATTCCCGGTAACTTGGGAGCAATAGTCGATAATATAGTTACTACCGACGGAAGAGGTGATGCCTCGCTGACCTTTAGCATCGCCGGAGCAACGGTCGGCTACAAGGTGCAAGTCTTTGTCGTCGTCGCTCACGCTACGCCGTTCAATGAATGCGCGACGACCAGCTTCACGCCGGTGTGACATGGACAACTACAACTGATGGCGTCCGTAAGCGTTCCCTCCTCACTGGATCGGAGCTTCGCTTCCGTTTCACTCCCGGCACCACGTCGTCTCTAACCAAGGCCACCCAGCGCGGTTCGTGGTAACGCACGTTTTCGGGTCCGCTCCGGGCGAGCGAGCCAAGTGGTGGTCAGAAACTTCTGCATAAAGGCCGTTGGGTGACCTCTAACGCATCACTCAGGGGTCGACGTAGACCCCTGAGTGAGTCACGTGCGGCTAACGGGAATGACCGCCATTTCCCGAGGAATCTCGTGCGTTTGACCTCATGAATCCAGATCGTCCAAAAGGAGGTCGATGTTTTCATATGAGGCCACCCGGCCGGCAGTGATCTCCTCGGTAGCTTCTCGCTCCATTCGCTGCCAGTGATCCGTCCAGAACCACGACTGGTCAGACGGCATCGGAGGACGTGCATCCTTCATGTGCCCAGTATGACTGCGAGGTCGACGGCACGGCGCCGGGACCTCGCAATGTGAAGCGGCGGTCAAGGACGGCCGAAGGCCGGCGAAGCGGATCCTTGAGGGCCGCATCGTGAGT
>CAYWDQ010000026.1:0-29752 GCA_964457065.1 uncultured Acidimicrobiaceae bacterium
CTCCGCCAACGTGCAGCCCGGAGGGACGGTCACCGGCGCACTCCTCAGGCACTCCCTCACCAGCATGTCTGCTCACCTCGTTCGCGCTGCTCGGCCGGTCGGCTCGTCACCCGCATCATCGCCCGCATGCCGGGTCCAGGGTAGGGGAATTGGTCCATCTGCGCCCGAGGACCCGTCGGCGGCCGACGATGGCCTCGCCGATCACTCTCCCGACCACGGAGACAATTGTCGAGCTGGACCCGGAGCCGACGGCCCGGATCGTCGACAACCTCGTCAGCAATGCCGTGCGCCACCGCCCTGAGGGCACCAGTGTGCGCGTCACGCTGTCCTGGCCGTTGACGACTCCGGTCCGGGATATTTGGCTGATGCCGAGAAAGAGGCCGTGTTCGAGGCCTCTCAACGCCGGGCGAAGAGCACCGTCGGAGGCCTCGGGCTCGGGCTGTTCGTCGTGCGCCGGTTCGCCGAGATCCAGGACGGGCGGGCGTGGGTCGAGGACGCCTCGGGCGGGGGTGCCGCGTTCAGCGTGCTGCTTCCCGACCGGCGATGAGCCCGGAGGCGGCTACTGCGGCTTGGGCTCCTTGGGCAGTCCGAGCACCCGCTCACCCACGATGTTGCGCTGGATCTCCGCCGTGCCGCCCCAGATCGTCTCCGATCGCGAGAAGAAGAAGAGCGACTGCAGGTTGTTGACCGCATAGCCCGCCTTGGCCCGGCGTGCTCCCGGCAGGAGCGTGTCCGCGCCGTCGTCGCCCTGCAGGATCTGCCCCTCCATGCCCAGGATGTCCATCCCGAGCAGCATCGTCTCCTGGTGGGCCTCGGACCAGAACATCTTGTTGCACGCCCCCAGTGCTGCGGTCGTGTGCGTACCGTTCAGGACGTCGGTCAGCGTCCGGTAGCCGTTGATCTGCATGAGCTTGATGTTCGACCACGACCGGGCGAGTCGCTGGCGTATGAGGGGATCGCTGTCACGACCCTTGCGCCGAGCCGTCGCCAGGATCTCGTCGAATTCCTTCTGGAAGCGACGGTGCCCCGTCGTCGACGAGGTGCCGCGCTCGAACCCGAGCGTCGTCATGGCAACCTTCCAGCCGTTGTTGACGCCACCGATGACGTTCTCCTTCGGGCAGCGCACGTTGGTGAAGAACACCTCGTTGAACTCAGCGGAACCGTCGATCTGCTCAATCGGGCGGACCTCCACCCCGGGCTGCTTCATGGGGACGAGGAGGTAGGAGATGCCGGCATGCTTCGGCGCGTCGGGGTCGGTCCGCGCCAGGAGGAAGATGTAGTCGGCAAAGTGGGCCTGGGTCGTCCACACCTTCTGGCCGTTGATCACCCACTCGTCGCCGTCGAGCTCCGCCTTGGTCTTGAGCCCGGCCAGGTCCGATCCGGCGTCCGGCTCGCTGAATCCCTGGCACCACGAGATCTCCCCCCGCAAGATGCCGGGAATGAACTGCTGCTTCTGCTCCTCGGTGCCCCATTGCAGGATGGTGGGGCCCACGAGGGTGTCGCCGAAGAAATCGGCCCGCAGTGGGGCACCCGCCCGCGCGAACTCCTCGTTGAGCACCACCTGCTGCAGCAGGCTCAACCCCTTGCCCCCGTACTCCGTCGGCCAGCTCGCGCAGATCCAGCCCCCGGCGTAGAGCTTGGCCGTCCACTCCTCGTTGAAGGCCTTGCGCTCCTGCGGCGTGAGAGAGAAGCCTGGGTCGCCCCAGTCGCCCGGGAGGTTCTCCTTGAGCCACCCGGCGATCTCGAGCCGGAAGTCCTCGGCCTCTGGTGGGTACTCGAGGTCCATGGCTGCACGGTACCCGGCCCCGCCGGCGCGCTGCGATCCGGCGGCCCGGCCGGTCGCACGCTGGGGACCCGGGCCGCCGTCGTGCCGGTCCCGGGGACCTGGTCACCCTGTTCCTGAACATCCAGGTCCTCGAGCGGGGCATCACCCCCGTGGCACCGCTCCCGGTCCTGATCCTGCTGACGACCCGGTGGGCTCCGGGACCACCCAGGGAGGCGCCGTTTGCGCCGGGACAGGGGGTTCGGGGAGGCTATGCGGCCATGGAGGAGCGCGTCGGGACATCCATTGCCTAAAACGCCCCGCCAGAAGTGGATCGAAACCAAGGAGTCCTGGGAGCGCTCGCGCCACATCGAGGTGCCCGCCCCGGTTCCCGCCGCCCCCCCTCTGCCCGGGGGCCTGCGCGTCGCCTTCCTCATCTACCGGGGCAACCCGCGCTGTGGCGGCCAGGGGGTCTACACCCGCCATCTGACCAGGGAACTGGTCGCCCTGGGCCACTCGGTAGAGGTCTTCTCGGGCCCGCCCTGGCCCGAGCTCGACCCCGGCGTCGGCTTCACTCCCGTGCCCGGCCTCGACCTCTACCGCCACCCCGACCCGTTCCGGATCCCGCACCGTCGGGAGTTCTCGTCCCGTGAGGACTGGATCGAATTCGGCATCATGTGCACCGCCGGCTTCGGCGAGCCGCTGGCCTACTCGCTGCGGGCGCGCCAGCTGTTGGCGGAGCGCCGCGACGAGTTCGACGTCGTGCACGACAACCAGTGCCTCGGCACCGGCATGCTCGGCATGGTCGAGGACGGGTGGCCCCTGCTCACGACACTGCACCATCCGATCACGGTCGACCGCCAACTGGCGCTCTCCCACACGACGAACCCATGGCAGCAGTTCACCACCCGCCGCTGGTTCGGGTTCCTCGGCATGCAAGTGCGCGTCGCGCGGGCCCTCCCGGCCGTGCTGACGGTGTCACAGAACTCCCGCCTGGACATCGTGGCGCAGATGGAAGTCGCCCCCGAGCGGATGACCGTTGTCCCCGTGGGAGTGGACGACACGGTCTTCAGGCCCTTCGACGACGTGACTCCGATCCCGGGCCGCATCATGGTCACCTCGAGCAGTGACGTCCCCATGAAGGGCCTGGTGCCGCTCCTCGAGGCGATCGCCAAGCTCCGCACCGAGCGCGACGTGGAGCTGACCGTCATCGGCCGCCCCACCGAGGGCGGGCGGGTCGACCGGGCGATCACCCGTCTCGGGCTGTCCGACGCCGTGCACTGCGTGAGCGGCATCAGCGACGACGCGCTCGCCCGCCTCTACGGCCAGGCGCAGGTGGCGGTGGTGCCATCTCTCTACGAGGGTTTCTCGCTCCCGGCGATCGAGGCGATGTCCTGCGGTGTCGCCGTGGTGGCGACGACGGGGGGCGCCCTGCCCGAGGTCGTGGGCACCGACGGGGAGACAGGATTGCTCGTCCCGCCCGACGACCCCGGCGCGCTCGCCGCCGCCATCGCCCGTCTGCTCGACGATCCGGCGCTCCGTGCCCGGCTCGGGGCCGCCGGCCGCGAACGCGTCGTGAGCCGTTTCACCTGGCCGGTGACGGCCGCCGGCACGGCCGCCTGCTACCAGGCGCTGCTCGAAGGGCGGCCCCTTCCCGGTGCGCCGTCGGCCGTCCGAGGACACGGGCACGAGATCCTCGAACGGGGAGCGGCCCGATGCTGACCGTCGACTACGACCGGCTCGGGGTCGGCCCGGGGGACCTGGTGCTCGACCTCGGCTGCGGGTTCGGTCGCCATGCCTTCGAGGCGGCCCGCCGTGGCGCATCGGTGGTGGCCCTCGACGCAGGCCCGGACGAGGTGGCCCAGGTGCGCGCCACGTTGGGCGCCATGTTCGAGGCGGGCGAGCTCGCTGCCGACCACCCCGCGACGGCGGTCCAGGGGGACGCGCTCGCCCTCCCCTTCGCCGACGGGACGTTCGACCGCGTGATCGCCTCCGAGGTGCTCGAGCACATCCCGGACGACACCGCGGCCATGCGCGAGCTGGCGCGGGTCCTGCGCCCAGGCGGCGCCATGGCGGTGACGGTGCCGCGCTGCGGCCCTGAGGCCGTCAATTGGGCGCTCTCGGACGAGTACCACGACACGCCCGGCGGCCACGTGCGCATCTACAGGCGTTCGACGCTGGAGCGGCGGCTGGGCTCCGCCGGACTCCTGCCGACCGGGCACCACCACGCGCACGGGCTGCACTCTCCCTATTGGTGGTTGCGCTGCCTGGTCGGGCCTTCCAACGACACGCATCCGGCCGTGGAGGCGTACCACAAGGTGCTCGTATGGGACATCGTCAAGGCGCCGTTCCTGACGCGCACGGCCGACCGTGTGCTCAGCCCGTTCATCGGGAAGAGCCTGGTCCTCTACCTGACCAAGCCCGATGCCGCGCTCTCGGGTCTGCCCGACGCCCGGCCCATCCTGCCCCGCGGCGTCCCCGGGCGGCGTGGGCCCACCACTCCGACCCAAGGGGCTGCGGCATGACGACCGAAGAGATCCGTTTCACGAAGACCACCATCCCTGAGGTCCCCGGCATCCTCACCAGCTCGGACGTGCTGGCCACCGGGCACGCCATCGCAGAGGTGCAGCGCCATGACGGGATGATCCCGTGGTTCGTCGGTGGCCACTGCGATCCGTGGAACCACGTCGAGGCCGCCATGGCTCTCACCGTGTGCGGCCTCGTGGACGAAGCGGTCGACGCGTACCGCTGGCTGGCGGGCCGCCAGCACTCGGACGGCAGCTGGTTCAACTACTACCAGGGCGATACCGTCAAGGACCCCCGTCTCGACACCAACGTCTGCGCCTATCTGGCTGCCGGTGCCTGGCACCACCACCTGATCACCGGTGACGTGGAGTTCCTCGGCGAGCTGTGGCCGACGATTGAGATGGGCATCGACTTCATTCTGCGCTGGCAGCAGCCGGACGGCTCGGTGCTGTGGTCACTGGACTCAGCAGGACGGCCCGAGAGGTACGCGCTGCTCACCGGGTCGTCGTCCATCTACCACTCCATGCGCTGCGCGGTGGCCATCGCGGAGTGCCTGGCCAAGGACCGTCCGGACTGGGAGCTGGCGGCGGGGAGGCTCGGTCACGCCGTGGCGCACCATCCCGGGGCATTCGCCCCCAAGGTGGAGTTCGCCATGGACTGGTACTACCCAATGTTGTCGGGCGCGCTGGAGGGCGAGGCGGGGCGCCTCCGCCTGGCCGAGGGATGGTCGACCTTCGTCATGGAGGGCCTCGGGGTGCGGTGCGTCTCCACTGGTGACTGGGTCACCGCGGCGGAGACGGCGGAGTGCGTGCTGACGCTGGACGCGCTCGGCATGCACGGCCCGGCCCTGGACCTCTTCACGGCGGGCCAGAACCTACGGCTGCCGGACGGGTCGTACTGGACCGGGATGGTCTACCCGGACGAGGAGACCTTCCCCAAGCATGAGCGGACCACCTACACGTTCGCGGCCATGGTCCTCGCGGCCGATGCACTGTCGAGCACCACGACGGCGGCGGGGCTGTTCCGCGGCGAGACGCTCCCGGCCGCGCTCGATCTGGCTGAGCCGCACTGCGGCAACGCCACGGAGGGGTGCACCGTGGCCGAACTGCAGCAGGGTTCCTCTCGCGGCTGAGGTGGGCCGACCACGTCGGCACCGCGTCGGAGGCCGAAGTAGGGCTACCGACGCCTGGTGTGCTTCTTCACGAACTTGAGGATCGCGATGTGCTTCTGGGTGTCACGTTCCATCAGATCGACCAAAAGGCCCCAGATACTTGTGTCCTTCACGTCGCGCAGCTCACGTTGGAAGCGCTTCAACTCCAGAGCATCCTGCTGCTCCTTCGCGAGGAGCTTTTCCGTGAGGTCCAGGACCGATTGGGTGTCGCCTTGATTGAAATCGAGATAGGGGACCTGCGGCTCCTCACGAGGCCTCAGCGACATCGTCTCCAATGAGTCCGCGAGCTCCAAGAAGATCCGGTGGTGACGGATCTCGTCCTCGATCAACAGGTTGACGAGATATCCGAAAGCCTTCGACGAGCCGTCCTCCGCGGCCGAGCGATACTCCTCGAGCATTCCACGCTCAATCTCCACATGGCTCGTCAGGTGGGTGTGAAGGTCGCGCGCCCAGGCGGATGGCCCGGCAGCCGACGAGTTGGTCATATCAATCATCGTTCCTCGCTTTCGGGGCGCTCACCGGAGAACTGACAAAGTCTGACCATGGCTCACGGTCCCGAGGTAGGGGCTTTCGGCCCTGATCACCCTGAGATGGCGTCCGCCTGCCGCCCGCACGACGCTTCCGGCGGGCAGAACCGACTCGGCGTGGGCCTACTCGAGCAGCCGAAGATGCGGGTCGCTCGTCACCGGCGATCGGAGGAAGAGGCGCCGAATCCACCCACGCCTGATCCGGCGGCTCGGGTCCGGGGCGCTGTCGGCAGCGGGGCCTCGAGCGGGAATGGCGTCACTCATTCCAAACGCCAGGGCCGAGATGAGCCGCGCCGCCTCTCTGGTCGGCAGCCGGAACGTACCGGTGCAGACATCGCCCTGCCACAGCGAGATGACCATGGTGGAATCGACGGGGTGAGCCGACACTCCCATCCTGCGAACCGGGCTCCGGGTGTCATGGAACCAGACTCGTTCCCCGTATAGGTGGCCCTCCAACGGCACGTGTCGATTATCGCATCGGCGCTTCATTTCGGCTACCGGAGCGGCCCACGGTTCCTCGGAGGTCCAGAGCCTGTCCGCCCGATGCTTCGGGTATGGGGCCACCGGCCCTCCTGGCGCCGGGCCGATCGGGGCAGCCTCTCAGTCGCCAGATCGAGGGACGAGCTGGACCAGACCGTTCTTGATCACGACGGTCCCTCCACAGCCGGCCTCGAGCGCGAAGTTCCCATCAGCTCGCTGGTAGATCTGCACCCGCAGGTCGTGGCCCAGGAAGGCGGGAGCAACGAATCTCACGGCTATCCGGCGGATCCGTCTTGGGTCGCCGTTCGCCACCGTCCCGGTCGCGGCACGAGCACAGAGCGCCATGGTGCACAGTCCATGGAGGAACGGAGCTTCGTAGCCGCTGCGCCGGGCCGCTTCGGCACTGAAGTGGTGGTCGTTGTAGTCCCCCGAGACCTGGGCGTAGCGGCGTGCCATGACCTCGTCGATCCGCACCACGTCCTCCGCCACGGGCGTGACCCCCTCGCTGCTCGAGAACGAGTAATCGGGAGGTGCGGGGCCGGTGGGCTCGGCCGTCGTGCCGAGGAGCACCGTCGTCCACCACTGTTCGGCCACGAGGTCCTCACGATCATCGAAGGTGGAATGGTGCAAGGTGACGCGAAGATTGGCTTCCGAGGGCCGCGCACTGTGGGTCTCGCTGAAGGTGTGGAGCTTCTCATCCGCGGATATCGGTCGGTGCAGGAGAAGTTCGTGCTGGCCGTGGACCCCGCTTCGTGCGGCGGAGAAGATGTCGAGTGGCACCAGTTCCGTGATGGCAGCGAGCTGTGCGCGGTAGACCCGTGTGGCGATGAGCGCGGGTGGCACCGTCCGACCATGACGGATTTCATGGCTGTCGTCGAGGGTCGCCTCGGCGAACTGGCGGATCGAGTCCGGGTCAACCGGCAGCTCGAAAGGCCCAACCCGGTCTCCCGCGTGCAGGGATTCGCTCGGCACGGTGAGCCATTGAACCAGACGAAGGTGGTCGACCCCGAAAGTTGCCGTCCGGTGCTCGAGGCGATTGCGGCTGAATGAGCTCGCGGTGCGGAGTCGGTTCTGACCGGTGGGCATCAGGGCGCGTTCGCCACCACGCTGGTCGTCGATCGGCGCCCGATCTTCGCTCGTTCGAGGCAGACATCCGTAAAGCCGTGTGCGCGGCACCGATCCGCGAATGCCGTGGCTTGTTCATCGGTCCAGCCATGGCTCCCGTGACCTCGGGCCCCTCGTTGTGCCCTCCTCTCGATGGCGACCAGACGACCGCTGGGGAGCAGCACTCGGCGTACTTCTCGAAGCCCGGCGTCCATGTCCGACCAGTGGTGCACGGTGGCTATCGACCACACGATGGAAGCAGAGGCATCAGGTAGCGGGATCGACTCAGCCGCACCTCTGACGTACTGCACCTCCGCCGAAGAACGGGTGAGCAGTCTCGCGACCCGCAGCATGACAGGCGCTGGGTCAACTCCCATTGCCACCGCGCCCTGCCTGGCCGCGTCGCGGACTGCGGTTCCCGGACCACACCCGAGGTCCACGACGACGTCGCCGCGTTCCAGACCACTCAGGCGTGCTGCGAGCCGTGCGTCGGACTTCCGGCCCACGACCATGCTCAGCGCGGCGACGAGCCCGGACACCCCGGCAAAACCGGGGTAGTCGGCGTGGTGATTGGGCCGTGCTTCCTGTTCCTCCACGCCGTCACCTTGACAGTTGAACCTGACTTCAAGTCAAGTGGGTGCATGTCGGAGCCGCTGCTGACCATCGGGGAGGTGGCCGAACGAGCGCGGGTCGCCACCTCGACGATCCGCTACTACGAACGCCTCAACCTGCTCGTGGCCGATGCCCGAACGTCCGGACAGCGTCGCTATCGCGCTTCGACCCTCCGAAGACTCGTGTTCATAGGCATGCTCCAGGACGCGGGGCTCGCCCTGGTCGACATCGCCGGAATCCTCGACGCTGCGGACGTCAGCGAATGGAAGGCCATCGCGAGGCGGCGACTCGAAGTGCTCGACGAGCAAATCGCCACGTTGGCGCAGGCCCGCTCGTACCTGTCTGGTGCGCTGCTGTGTCGCTACGACCATCCGGCGACGGACTGCAAGATCATGGGCGCCGAGATCGATCGCCGACTCTCGATGGGTCAGTGAACGGCATGACGCGGTCTGAGTCCCCGTCGCGGGACACGCCGATTCACGAGGAGCTGGTAAAACGCTTCGCAACCTGCTTCTCCCGGATGCCATCCTGCATCTACGAGCTCGGTTCACGCGATGGCGAAGATGCGGCTCGGCTTTCGGCTGCGGCACCTCATGCGCAAGTGGTGGCGTTCGAGTGCAATCCCGACACCGTGACGGAGGTCCGACGCCGCCTCGCCGACGTGCCGAACACACGGGCGATGGACCTCGCCGTGACCGACTTCGACGGGTCCGCGACGTTCTACAAGATCGACCCGCAGAGGACGGTCACGACATGGGAGGACGGAAACCCCGGTGCAAGTTCGCTCTATGTCGCCACGGGCAACTATCCCATTGAGGAGTACGTGCAGACACCGGTCAGCGTCCGTGCAGCTCGACTCGATACCTTGATCGAAGCGGACACGATTCCGCCTCCCGAGTTGCTTTGGATCGACCTCCAGGGGGCCGAGCTCGCCGCCCTGCGCGGCCTCGGAGTGCATCTCGGCCAGGTGGGTCTGGTGTATGTGGAGCTGTCGTTCCTCGACATCTACGAAGGTCAACCACTGGCCAAGGAGGTCGTCGACTTCCTGCGCGGCGCCTGCTTCACGATCGCCGCCGTTCCATGGAAGGGCGAGTTCCAGTGCGAAGTCATCTTCGTGAACCTGAGGCTTCTCGGGCCTTCGGCTCGATCTCGGGTGTCGACGCAAGGCCTCAGCCTCGAACGCACCCTGGGTCCCCCAGGGCAACCCGGGTGGCGGTGAGGCGATCGACCTGGGAGAACACCTCTCCGCCCGTGGTCGGGCACCCGCCTCGGGGGTAGCCGCGTGGGCGGATCATCGGCCTGCCATGCCCCGCCTTGGGTGCTGGGGCCTTCGCTCATCTCAACCCCCCGACAACGCGGTGAAAGCTCCTCTCGAGCCGGACGCCACGGCCGGCATGTCGCTCCCGCGACGCGCCCGTCGCGGATTGGTCTGGCTGCCTCAGGTCTGCGGCGGTGCTACCCGGCGGACGACGCGCAAGCTGCCGCAGGCGCCGTCGTCGACGAACTCTCCCGAGGCGAGCGCGGCGCAGTAGAGGTCGTAGGGAGGGCGCCCGCCATCGGCGGGGTCGGGGAAGACGTCGTGAATGGCGAGCCATCCTCCGACCGCCACATGTGGTGACCAGCCGCGGTAGTCGGCCCACGCCGGATCGTCGCCGTGCCCGCCGTCGATGAAGCAGAAGGCCAGCGGCCGGTCCCAGCGTGCCGCGATCGTCGGCGAATCGCCCACGATGCCGACGACCGACGCCTCGAGCCCGGCGATGAAGATGGTGCGCCGCCAGTGCAGCAGCGTGTCGATGCGACCCGCCTCGGGATCGACCAGGTCTGCCTCGTGGTACTCCCACCCCGGCTGATTCTCCTCGGAGCCCCGGTGATGGTCGATCGACAGCAGCACGGCGCCAGTGGCTTCGGCGGCCGCCCCGATATACACGGTGGACTTGCCGCACCATGCGCCGATCTCCACGAAGGTCGGCGGCGTGGCGTCAGGGATCTCCGTCCGACCGGCCCGGAGGGCGGCATCGAACAGCGCCTCCCCTTCGTCGTCAGGCATGAAGCCCCGGGTGCCGCGCGCCGCCCCGAGCAGTCCCTGCACCCGGTCGGACTCGCGCGCGTCGCGCGAAGGCACCGCCTGGGTCATCAGGCGGTGCGCGTGCCGGCCGCCCGCAGGGAATCGGCCAACCCGGGCCGCTCGCGGGCTGCGAAGGCCACGTTGACGATCAGGCGCTCGGCCGATTGCGCCACCCGCCGCGGGCCCGAGGCCAGCGGGTGCTCCTCGAGGAATGCGATCGCGCCGCGTGCGAAGTCGGCGTCCGGACAGAGCGCCGGCAGGGAGTCGAGGATGCGGGGCGGCGCGTTCTTCGGGAACCGTTCGAGGATCGTGTTCCAGGTCTCGGTGATGCGCGTCCAGACGGCCTGGTTGCCGACACGATTGGCCAGCAGTGCGGCGATGACGCCGAACCCGTTCTGGGTGCGCACCTCGGTGAGGGCCAACTCGAACGTGCGCAGGCAGAGCTCCACGTCGGGGAAACTGGCCAGCGCGCCGAGCGAGCGCATCTCCTCCTGTGGCGTCGATGCCGACCGGTAGCGCTCCAGCAGTGCTTCGTAGTCGCCGGGGCGCACGAGCTGGGCGACGACGGCCAGGATCGCCGACTCGATGTCGGCAGGGATCGCAGGGCCCGAGCCCCCGCCGATCGGCGATGCGTCGAAGCGCCGGGCCGCCTCCTCCCGGACCCCGGCGTTCGCGCCGACGGTGCCCATGAGGTTGATGGCCAGCGAGCGCAGCGAGGGCGTGCGCTCGCCCTCGTCGGGGGACGCATCGAAGCCGAGGTGGCCGAAGGTGGGGCCGACCAGCGCGGCCACCGCTGCGTGGACCACATCCTCATCCTCGGGCAACGCAATCCGGTTGGCCAGCACGAGCGCACTGCCGACGGACGACCAGGGTGCAGGATCGGGCTCCAGGCCCAATTGTGACGCCAGCACCATGAACTCCCGGAGCGCCGTCAGCCCGGCCAGGGTCGTCGCCCACGTGTCGGAGAGCAGGTTCGCCCGCTCGAGCGGGGTGAGCTCGGGCAGGTGCTCGGCCAGGGCCATCCGGTGCCCGCTCTCATAGCCGACCCTGAACACGCCCCAGCCGCCCGCGTTCAACACGGCCAGCCCCTGCCGCGCCTCGTCGATGTGAGTCGGCTCCGGGCCGAGGACCAGGTGGCGGACCGGTGCACCCGGCTCGCCGGCCGCCGGCAGCGCGCGCACGGCCAGGGGCACGTTCCATTCCGCGCCGATGGACGATTCGACGCCGGGTGGCGGTGGCCCGAAGGAGAACGGCTGCTGCGTCACGGTGTCCCCGTGCAAGGACACGAGCGGGTGACCCCCCTGGAGGATGAAGGTGTTCATGACGTCGCGCACCGGTGCGCCGCTCGCGTCCTCGAGCGCGTCCCACAGGTCGGTCGTGACCGTGTTGCCGTACGCGTGGGCCTTGAGATAGGTGCGCACCCCGTCCCGGAACACCCCGGCCCCGATGTGCTGCTCGAGCATGCGCAGAACCCCGCATCCCTTCTCGTACGTCAGAAGGTCGAACATGCCCTCCGCCTCCTTGGGCGGCCCGACGGGATACTCAATCGGCCGGGTCGAGTGCACACCGTCGACGGCGAGCGCGGCCTCGCGTGAGGGGGCGAAGCCGACCCAGCGGTCCCACGACGGCCTGAAGGCGTCGACGCAGAGCATCTCCATGAACGTGGCGAAGGCCTCGTTGAGCCAGATGCCCTCCCACCACCGCATCGTCACGAGGTCGCCGAACCACATGTGGGCGAGCTCGTGTGCGATCACATCGGCCACGCGCTCGAGCTCGGCGCGGGCGGCGGTCGACGTGTCGACCAGGAGGGCGGTGTCCCGGAAGGTGATGCAGCCCAGGTTCTCCATCGCTCCGGCCGCGAAGTCGGGGATCGCGACCAGGTCCACCTTCTCGCCGGGGTAGGAAACGTTGAAGTAGTCGGTGAAGAAGCGCAGCGCGAAGGCGCCGACCTCGAGGGCGAATTCTCCCAGATGCCGCTTGCCCGGGGTGCACACCACGCGCAGGGGCACGCCGTCGACGTCCATGGTCCCCGTGGTCTCGAGCTTCCCGACGACGAAGGCCACCAGGTAGGTGGACATCTTCATGGTGGGAGAGAAATGGATGCGGCGCTTGGCACCGATCTGGTCGATCCCGGCGATCGGTGAGTTCGAGATCGCGTCGACGTCGGGGTCCACGATGAGCGTGATTTCGAAGACCGCCTTGCGGTCGGGCTCGTCGAAGCAGGGAAAGCAGCGCCGGGCGTCGACGGATTCGAATTGCGTGGTCGCGATGGTCTGGGTGTCGCCGTCGGGGCCGGTGTAGGTCGAGCGGTAGAACCCGCGCAGCTTGTCGTTGAGGGTGCCCGTGAAGCGGCAGCTGATGGTGCACGGCCCCGGGGGGAGCACCGAGGGGGGGCGGAAGACCACCTGCTCGAGGTCGTCGTCGAAGACCACGCTGCACCCGACCGTGCTCCCGTCGGCACCGAGGACCTCGACGTCGCTGATGGCCAGCTCCGCCGCGTTGAGCACGACTTCTGCGACTGGCTCACGGATGATCACGTCGATCGCGACCGTGCCCGAGAAGGTGGCGGACGCCACGTTCGGCTCGATCTCCATCCGGTACGTCTCGGGATCGACCGTGCGCGGCAGGCGGAACGCCTCGGAGCCGGGCGCGACGGGCTGCGTGGGACCTGGTGACATCCGGTGAAGGCTACCCGCGGCGCTGCGAGTAGGTTCTGCCAGCGTGCCAACCGAGGACCCCACGAGCGTCGACCACACCCGACCGAGCCTGGAGAGCCACGACGAGGCGGCCCGCGACCTCGACGTCGTCGCCATCGGCTCGCCCCTCCTCGACGTGATCGAGCTGGCGAGCGACGAGCAGCTGGCCCAGGTCGGGCTGGAGAAGGGGTCCATGACGCTGATCGACCTGGTCACCGCCAACGCGGTGCAGGAGTTCATGGGCGCCCCCCGTTTTGTGTCGGGGGGCTCGGTCGCCAACACGACCGCCGGGATCGCCGAGCTCGGCGGCACGGCCGGCTTCGTGGGGGCGGTGGCCGACGACGAGGTGGGGCGCACCTACACGGAGAACCTGCGGGCCGCCGGCGTCGAGTTCGAGCCGCACTACAGCGAGTCCGCCGCCGGAGACGGGCTCGGCACGGGTCGCTGCGTGGTCCTGATCACCGAGGATGCAGACCGCACCATGGGCACCTACCTCGGGGCGGCGTCCACGCTCTCGCCCGAGGGCGTCCCCACCTCCTTCGTGGCCCGGGCCTCGGTGGTCCTCCTCGAGGGCTATCTCTGGGACGTCCCCGCCGCCAAGGAGGCCATGCGCCACGCCGCCGTGACCGCCCACGCCTCCGAGGGCTCGGTGGCGTTGTCGCTCTCGGATCCCTTCTGCGTGAGCCGCCACCAGCGCGAGTTCCTCGACCTGCTCGTCGACGACGTCGACATCCTGATGGGCAACGAGGAGGAGGTCACGATGCTCTTCGGCGCCTCTTCGTACCGGGCGGCCGTCGAGGCCGCCGAGGAGACCGGCTTGCTGGTCGTCATGACCCGCGGCGCGCAGGGCGCGGTCGTGCTCACGGCGCGCGGCCCCGAGGAGGTTCCTGCTGCCGCGGTGGAGCGCGTCGTCGACACCACCGGTGCGGGCGATCTCTTCGCCGCCGGCTTCCTCTTCGGGCTCACCCACGGCATGGGCCCGGTGGAGTGCACCGCGCTCGGAGGGCTCTGCGCGGCGGAGGTCATTTCGCACACTGGTTCCCGACCTGAGGCCGACCTCAAGGCGCTCGCGGCGGGCGCCGGCCTGCTCCCGGCGTAGCGGACCGCTCCGTGAGCCTGTCGATCGGCATCGTGGGACTGCCCAACGTGGGCAAGTCGACCCTGTTCAACGCCCTCACCAACAACGAGGTGCTGGCGGCCAACTACCCGTTCGCCACCATCGACCCCAATGTGGGTGTCGTCGCCGTGCCCGATGCGCGGCTGGCCGCCCTCGCCGAGATCTACGACGGCGCACCCGTCGTGCCGGCGTCGGTCACGTTCGTGGACATCGCGGGCCTGGTGCGCGGCGCGTCGCAGGGAGAGGGCCTGGGTAACCAGTTCCTGGCCGCCATCCGCGAGACCGACGCCATCTGCCAGGTGGTGCGCGCCTTCCACGACGACGACGTCGTGCACGTCGACGCGCGGGTCGACCCGGCGGGCGACATCGAGACGATCAACACCGAGCTGATCCTGGCCGACCTCCAGACGGTCGAGCAGCGCCTGCCGCGGCTGGTGCGCGAGGCCAAGGGGAACGCGGCGCTCAAGCCAACGGTCGACGCCGTCGCCGCCGCCGAACGGATCCTGGGCGAGGGGCGCACCGTGTCGAGCGCGGCCGCGGCGCGGGAAGTCGATCCCGAGCTCCTGCGCGACCTGCACCTGCTCACGGCCAAGCCCTTCATTTACGTCTTCAACGTCGACGAGGGCGCCCTGGGCGACGCGGACCTGGCGGCGGGGCTGATCGAGGGCGTCCGGCCGGCGCACGCCGTCGTGCTGTGCGCCCAGATAGAGGCGGAGGTGGCCGGCCTCGGGTCCGACGACGCCCACGAGCTGCTGCGCAGCTACGGACAGGAGGAGTCGGGCCTGGAGCAGCTGGTCCACGTGGGCTTCGCAACCCTCGGGCTCCAGACGTTCCTCACGGCGGGGCCCAAGGAGGCCCGGGCCTGGACCATCCACATCGGCGACACGGCGCCCAAGGCCGCCGGCGTCATCCACACCGACTTCGAGCGCGGCTTCATCAAGGCCGAGGTGATCAGCTTCGAGGACCTGATGGCGGCGGGCTCGGTCGCCGCGGCCCGCAACGCCGGCAAGGCGCGGATGGAGGGCAAGGACTACATCATGCGCGACGGCGACGTCGTCGAGTTCCGCTTCAACACCTGAGTCCCTTACAGGAGGCAGGCGCGGCCCCGTTCAATTGTTGGGGTTCGGGCCCCCGTTGGGGTTCGGCGTCCCGTTGAGGTTGGGGCTCATGACCGAGAACGCGGTGGTGATCTGCCGCCCCTGGGCGTTCAGCACGTACCAGAGCCCCCCGTCCTGGTCGATGGCCTGGCCCATCACGATCCCGGGGGACACGTCGAGGTTGTACGTGTAGAGCGGGTGGCCGCCGTAGGACAGCTGGCTCGACCCGTCGGGGCGCGTCAGCTTCCCGACCAGCGAGGCGTCGACACCCGGGCCGACCCGGACGAGCCCGGACGCAATGAGCGGCGGCCACTGGAAGACGCAGCCGTCGTTGAGGCAGGCGCTGTGCGTCGGGGTGTCGGGGACGAAGTCGTAGAGGGTGTCGCCGCCCCCGGTGGCGAGGATCGGCCCGACGGGCGAGTGCTGGAGTGTCAACGTGAGCGAGGTGTCGGTCGTCGGCGGAGCGTTCAGCGTCGTGACGTCGGTGCTCGAGCACGCGCCCAGTGCCAGGGCGAGGCCGACGAAGGCTGCCGGAAGGACGAGGGCGGAGCGGCGCAGCCCGGCCCGCCTCACGAGCCCGACGCACCGACGTTGGTCCCGAGGATCCAGCTGATGGAGGCGAGGGCGTCGGCGATCGTCCAGTTGGGCTGCTGCGGGTGGTGCAGGTCGTGCACCCCGCCGTCGTCGAGGAGCGAGGTCAGCTTCGGGTCGAGGTGGCCGCCCAGGTTCGGTGCGGTGGCGTCCACGAAGCGCTCGCGTCCGTCGGAGCCGACGAGGATGTAGCCGTCGGTGTGGTCCACGTCGTAGGTGAGGGGCTTCCCCGTGTACCAGTCGGTCTTGGGCGGCTGCTCCTCGGGGACGATCTGGTACTCGACGCCGAAGGGCTTCCAGAAGGCGGCGATGTCGGCCGGCGTGCCGGTCCAGAGGTCCCAGTCGGCCCCGAACTCCTTCTGGTAGGCGGCCAGGCGGGCGACGGTGTCGCGGCCCGGGTCCACGGTGGCCTCGACGAAGGCGACCCGGTCGGCCAGCCCGGCCGCCCGCAAGTCGCGCTGGAGGGAGATGAAGGCGCCGGTGACGAGCGGGCACTCGTCCTGGCAGAGGGACAGGAACGGCGCCAGGACGACCACCTTGCCGCGCAGCGCGGCCAGCGACACCGGCCGGCCCTGCTGGTCGACGAGGGGGACGCTCTGCGGCGTCGGCCGGTCGAGCACCAGGCCCTGGTCGGGCGGCGGCGCGGCGGGCGCCGACGACCCGCAGGCGGCCAGGAGGCCGCCGATGGCGAGGACGAGGATGGTGACGAGGGCCCGACGCGGGGAGGTGCGGGTCAGCCCTCGTCCTCCCCGGGGGGCAGGAACGTGAAGGGGAGGTCGGCCAGGGAGATCAGGGTGGAGGCGACCCAGCGGGTGAGCCCGTCGAAGACGGGCGCGATGGTCGAGGGTTCCTCCAGCTGCTGCTCGCTGAAGCGGACCGAACCCTCGTAGGTGGCCTCGGCAGCCCAGCGCAGGCCTCCGTCCCCGTCCCCGTCGGTGCGCACCTGCTCAATGGTGGTCGCGGTGCGGACGAGGTCCATCGGGTCGCCGAGCGGTCCCGTGATCGGCAGCGCCGCCATCACCTTCTCCGTGTCCGGGGCCTCGGCCATGCGCTGGACGCGCAGCGCCACCTCGATCACGACCTCGGGGAGCTCGTCCGGCGGCTCGCCGATGGACCAGCTGCGGTAGGACGTCTGGCTCCACGTGGGCCAGTCCACCGAGATGTCGGCCCGCACCCGGGGCGGCTGCTCCTCGCCGGGGAGGCTGTAGGAGGTCTCCCACGACACGTCGCCGAGGAAGACGTCCACCTGGAAGCGCTCCTCCACGGCCTGGCGCTGGAGGAGCGCCCGGTCGAAGGAGGCACGCATGGTGCCGATGACGTCGACGAGGAGGTGATCGAACACGCGGCACGAGGATAGGCCCGCCGCCGCCGGAGGCGGCTTCGCCCAGGTCGGGGCGCTGCCGGACCAGGCCACGGCTGTTACGGTCGGCATGGTGCGCACGCCGTCCCCGTGGCCGGAGCGGAGGGTCATCGCCTACGCCCACCAGGGCGGGGCGTGGGAATCGCCCTCCTCGACGCTCCACGCCGTTGCGCATGCGCTGGACGCGGGCGCCACCGGGATCGAGCTCGACGTGCACGCCACGGCCGACGGCGAGCTGGTCGTGTGCCACGACGCCACGGTCGACCGCACGACGCCTGCGACGGGCACGATCGCCTCGTTCACGCTGGCCGAGCTGCGGCAGCTGGACTTCTCGTACTGGTGGATCCCCGGGGCCGACGTGACCCCGGACCGGCCTGCGGAGGAGTACCCGTTCCGGGGCCGGGCACCGGCGGACCCCTCGTTCGGCATCGCCAGCCTGCGCGAGGTCCTGGAGCGGTTCCCGGGCGTCGTGCTGAATCTCGACATCAAGCAGACGGCGCCGGTGGTCGCCCCCTACGAGGAGACGCTGGCGCGGCTGCTGGCGGAGTTCGGGCGCAGCGACGACGTGATCGTCGCCTCGTTCCTCGACCCGGCGACCGACGCCTTCCGACGCTTCGCGCCCTCTGTGCCCACCTCGGCCGGCACCATGGCCACGGCCGAGGCCTGGCGGGCGGTGCAGGCCGGCGAGGGCGTGCCCGACATGCCCGCCGTGGCGTTCCAGGTCCCGGAGCGCCAGGGTGACCTGGTCGTGGTGGACGAGCGGTTCGTGGCTGCCGCGCACGGGGCGGGCAAGGCCGTCCACGTGTGGACGGTCAACGACACCGAGTCCATGGAGCGCCTGCTCGACCTCGGCGTGGACGGGATCATCTCCGACGTGCCCACCACGCTGTGCGGGGTGCTGTCGTCCCGGGGCGTCGCCTGGGACAGGAGCTGAGCGGTCAGCCGCTCAGGCAGCCGGACGGGCGTTCAGCCGCGGCCGCAGTTCGGCTTCTTGCCGTGGTTGGCCTTCTTCTTCGTCCTGAGCTTGCGCTTGACAGTTCGCTTCGACATGAGGCGAAGATCCTAGACGATGCAGCACAGGCCGTCCGGTAGCCTCGGGCGCATGCGGTCCGGATGGCTGCTGCGGGACGGAGACGTGGTGTGCGCGCTGGAGATGACGGACTCGGCCGCGGAGCGGGGCGCCCTGCGAGGGCGGCCCGGATGCGAGGGTGCGCTGCACGTGGGGGGCGCCCGATCCGTGCACACGGCGGGCATGCGGTTCCCCATCGACGTGGCCTTCCTCTCCGACGACCTCACCGTGGTGCGCGTGGCCCGGCTCAAGCCGTGGCGCATGGCCCGGGGCGGGCGGGCGGCGCGCAGCGCGGTGGAGACCGAGGCGGGCGCGCTGGAGCGCTGGGGCGTGCAGGTGGGTGACCAACTCGAGGTGCACGAGGCGAACGGTGCCGTAGGCGACGGGTCTTGAGCGGGCAGGGGCGGGGCCGGCTGGTGCTCGTGGCCACGCCGATCGGGAACCTGGGCGACCTCTCCCCCCGGGCGCGGGAGGTGCTGGCGACGGCGGACCTGATCTGCTGCGAGGACACGCGGCGCACCCGGGCCCTGCTCTCCGCGGCCGGGGTCGCCGCCGGCGGGCCCGGCGGTGACCGCCTGCTCTCGCTCCACGGCCACAACGAGCCGGCCCGGCTGGACCGTGTCGCAGCCGCCGTCGCCGGCGGTGCCACGGTGGCCGTGGTGAGCGATGCCGGGACGCCCGGCATCTCGGACCCCGGTGCGTGGCTGGCGGCGCAGCTGGCCGCCGCCGGCGAGACGGTGAGCACCGTGCCGGGACCGTCGTCGGTGGTGGGGGCGCTCGTCGTGAGCGGCCTGCCGGCGGACCGCTTCTGCGTCGAGGGCTTCCTGCCGCGCAAGGGCCCCGAGCGCCGCCGCCGGGTGGCCGCCCTCATGGCCGACGAGCGGACCTCCGTCGTGCTCGAGGCACCCGGCCGGGTGGCGGCCACCCTGGGCGAGCTGTCGGCGGCGGACCCCGACCGACCGGTCGCGGTCGTGCGGGAGCTGACCAAGCTCCACGAGGAGGTCTGGCGGGGCTCGTTGGGCGCGGCGGCGGACGAGTTCGCGGCGCGTCAGGTGCGGGGCGAGGTGGTGCTCGTGGTCGGCGGCGCCCCGGCGCCGGGGCCGGCGGGCGACGAGGCAGTCGAGGCGGCGGTGAGAGCGGCGATCGGTGACGACCCGTCCGCCGGCCCGCGCCAGGTGGCCGAGGGCGTGGCGGCGGCGCTGGGCGTGCCGCGCCGACGCGCGTACGAGGCGGCACTGCGCGTGCGTGGGTCGGCCGCGGACGGGGCCGGCCCGTCGGGCCGCGCCTGAGGGCACCGGTACGCTACCGGCGGTGCCGCCCTACTTCCTCACCACACCCATCTACTACGTCAACGACGCGCCGCACGTGGGCACGGCGTACACGACGGTCAACGCCGACGCGCTGGCCCGCTGGCACCGCCTGCTCGGCGACGACGTCTGGTTCATGACCGGCACCGACGAGCACGGCGCGAAGATCGTGGAGGCGGCCGAGGCCAACGGGGTCACGCCGAAGGAGTGGACGGACCGCACGTCGGCCCGCTTCCAGGAGGCCTGGCGGCGCCTCGACATCTCCAACGACGACTTCATCCGCACCACCGAGCCGCGGCACTACGCCGTCGTCCAGCAGTTCCTGCAGCGGATCTACGACAACGGGTTCATCGAGCTGGCCCCCTATTGGGGGCTCTACTGCATCTCGTGCGAGGACTACTACACGGAGGACCAGTTGGTGGACGGCAACTGCCCCGTCCACGGACGACCCGTGGTCGAGATGCAGGAGGACAACTACTTCTTCAAGCTGAGCCTGTTCGAGCAGCGCCTGCTGGACTACTACGACAGCCATCCCGATTTCGTGCGGCCGGCGTCCAAGCGCAACGAGGCGCTGGGGTTCATCCGGGGCGGGCTGCGCGACGTCTCCATCACGCGCACGTCGTTCACCTGGGGCGTGCCGGTGCCCTGGGACAGCGGGCACGTCTTCTACGTCTGGTACGACGCGCTGATCAACTACCTCACGGTCGCCGGGTACGGGGGTGACCCGGGGACGTTCGCCGCGCGTTGGGGGGCCGCACACCACCTGATCGGCAAGGACATCCTCAAGTTCCACTGCGTCTGGTGGCCCGCCATGTGCATGGCGGCGGACATCAGCCCCCCGGAGGAGATCTTCGTGCACGGCTACCTGCTCATGGGCGGGCAGAAGCTGGGCAAGACGATGATCGCGGCCGGTCGGGCGGGTGACGACGGCGCGGCACCACTCAGGATCACCGACGTGTCGCCCCTCGCGCTGGCCGACGATTTCGGGGTCGACCCCCTGCGCTACCACCTCCTGCGCGAGGTGCCGCTCGGCGGGGACGGCGACTTCTCCTACGAGGGCATCGTGGCGCGTTACAACGCCGACCTCGCCAACAACCTGGGCAACCTGGTGTCACGGGTGACCACCGTGGTCCACTCGAAGTGCGGCGGGGTCGGCCCGGCCTGCGACCCGAACAGCACCCTCGGGCGCGTGGCGGCCGGCGTGCTCGACGAGGCCACGGCGGCCTGGGCCCGCTGGGCGCCGCACGAGGCCCTCGAGGAGACGTGGCGGCTCATCGGGTCGGCCAACGCGGAGCTCGAGGCGGCGGAGCCCTGGAAGATGGACCCCGGTCCGGCGGTCGACGCCGTCCTGGGCGACGCGCTCGAGGTCCTGCGGATCGTGGCCGTGCTCATCGCGCCCGCCATGCCGTCGACCGCGGCGGAGGTGTGGCGGCGGATCGGGGTCGCCGGCGACCCGGTGGCCGCCCGCCTGCCCGACGACGCCATCTGGGGCGGCTATGCCGGCGGGTCCGACGTCGTGAAGGGCGACCCCCTGTTCCCCCGGCGCAAGGCCTGACGTGGCGGGCTGGTTCGACTCCCACTGCCACGTCCAGGAGGAGTATCTCGGCGAGGGCGGGGGGGCGGAGCTGGAGCCCGTCCTGGCCCGGGCGCACGAGGCGGGCATCGACCGCCTGGTCTGCATCGGGACGGGGGAGGCCACCTCGGACCAGGCGGTGCGGGTGGCGCGGGCCACCGCGGCCGGCGGGTCGACGCCGCGGGCCTGGGCGACCGTCGGGCTGCACCCGCACGAAGCGAGCGAGGGCGTGGACGAGGTGGCGGCATTGCTGGCCCGCGAGCTGGCCGTGGGTGACGGCGCCGTGGTGGCCGTCGGGGAGTGCGGACTGGACTACTACTACGAGCACTCCCCGCGCGACGCGCAGCGCGCCGCCTTCGCAGCGCAGATCGCGCTGGCGCACGCGCACGGCCTCGCACTGGTGATCCACGCGCGCGACGCCTGGGCCGACCTCTTCGACGTGCTCGGCGCCGAAGGCGTGCCCGAACGCACCGTGCTGCACTGCTTCACCGGCGGACCCGACGAGGTCGACCTGTGCCTGCGCGTGGGCATGTACGTGTCGTTCAGTGGCATCGTCACGTTCAAGAACGCAGGCGACGTGCGCGCCGCCGCGGCGCGCTGCCCGCTGGACCGGTTGCTCGTCGAGACCGACAGCCCGTTCCTCGCGCCGGTGCCCCATCGCGGCCGTCCGAACGAGCCGTCGTACCTCCCGCTCGTCGGCGAGGCGATCGCCGCCGTGAAGGGCTGCAACACCGCCGAGGTCATGGAGCGCTCGGCCACGGCCGCGGCCATGGCGTTCTCCACAGGCAGGTAATTCACGCGCTGTTGTGCGTAATACGAGAACCTTGTGACCAGGGTGTTTCACTTTGATTCTGCCCAAATAGGCGCTCTCAACAGGGAGTTCATCTCAATGTCGCGGAGCGCATGGCATGTGACCTGCGGAAATGGCTCGCAAAAAGGTTCCATCACTTTTCGGGTTTGCGTGGGCCGGGATTGGTTATCTAAGTTCTCCAGAAATCCCCCGCCACCCGTGTGTCGGCGCGGGTGCGCTGTGTCCCGGAGAAGGGTGGAGCCCTGCGGAACCAGAGCACAAGGGGGAGGCGCCTCGGCGTCGCTGCAATGATTTGCGGCGCGCTCTTCGTCGCGCCTCTCCTGTTGTTGAACAGCTCGGCCGCGCCACGATCGGTGGCGACGGCAGGCACTGTGCACGGCGCGCACTCGTTGGTCGTGCACCCTGCATCGCATCTCGACGGAGTGAACCTGCGCTCGCACCTCGTGGCGTACCACGCGCCCGCGACGACCACGACGACGGCCCCGCCCGCGACGACCACGACGACGGCACCGCCCGCGACGACCACCACGACGGCGCCCGCGCCGCCACCGACCACCACGACGACGACCACCGCACCACCTCCACCGCCGCCGCCGACCACCACCACGACGACGGCGCCACCGGCGCCGCAGAACTCCGAAGTGGGTGAGGCGACGTGGTACGCCGAGGCACCGTCTGGGATGTGCGCCAGCCCGACGCTTCCCTTCGGAACGGTCGTCACGGTGGTCAACAACGCGACCGGCGCGTCGACCGTGTGCACGGTGGACGATCGCGAAGGCGCGGGCTATCCGCGGGTCGTCGACATGTCGCCGGAGGGCTTCTCTCAGATCGCCGACCTCGGCCAGGGAGTGGTGGACGTCACAATCTCCTGGTGACCCATTCCGGCGCCGACATTGCCCAGCTGCTGGCGGCGCACGGCCTGCGGCCCAGCCGGGCGCTCGGTCAGAACTTCGTCGCTGACCCCAACACCGTCCGGCGCATCGCCCGGCTCTCCGGTGTCGCCGCCGGGTCCCGGGTGCTCGAGATCGGGGCGGGCCTCGGGTCGTTGACCCTCGCACTGGCGGAGACCGGGGCCAGCGTGGTGGCGTTGGAGACCGACCGCCACCTGATCCCCGTGCTCCGCTCCGTCGTCGAGCCGGCGGGCGTCGAGGTGGTCCAGGGGGACGCGATGACCATCGACCTGGCCGCCCTGCTCGCCCAGCGCGGCGGCGGCCCGTGGAGCCTCGTGGCCAACCTGCCCTACAACGTCGCCACCCCGCTCGTCCTCCGGGCCCTGGTCGAGGTGCCGGCGGTGGCCCACCTCCTGGTCATGGTGCAGCGGGAGGTGGGGGAGCGCATGGCCGCACCGGCCGGGGACGACGCCTACGGGGCGGTCTCGGTCCGCATCGCCTACTTCGCCCGGGCCGAGGTGGTGGGCCGCGTGCCCGCCTCGGTGTTCGTCCCCCGGCCGAGGGTCGAGTCGGTCCTGGTGCGGCTCGACCGGTTGCCCGCCCCCGCCGTGGACCCGGCGCTCGTCTCCTACGAGCGGCTCGATGCCGTCGTGCGGGCCGGCTTCGGCCAGCGTCGCAAGATGCTGCGCCGCTCACTGGCCGGCGTGGTCGAGCCCTCCGCGTTCGAGCGCGCCGGGGTGCGGCCCGACGCACGGGCCGAGGAGCTCGGGGTGGCGGAGTGGGGGAGGCTGGCGGCACTGTGACACCCGCTGCCCGCGTGTCGGGAGACCCCGTGACCGTGCTGGCCCCGGCCAAGCTGACGGTGTCGTTGCGGGTGACCGGTGTCCGGGTCGACGGGTACCACGAGCTCGACGCGGAGATGGTCTCCCTCAGCCTGGCCGACGAGCTCGTGCTCACCGAGGGCGGATCGGGTCTGGCGGTGGTGGCCGAGCCCGGCACACGGGCCCGAGCGCTCGATGGCACCGAGGACAACCTGATCAGCCGCGCCCTGGCCGCCTGCGGGCGGGTCGCCTCGGTCCGCCTGACGAAGCGCATCCCCGTCGGCGGCGGCCTGGGCGGGGGCTCGGCCGACGCGGCGGCCGTGCTGCGCTGGGCGGGCGGCGCCGGGCCGGAGGTGGCGGCGCGCCTCGGTTCCGACGTGCCCTTCTGCGTGGTCGGAGGCCGGGCCCGGGTCGAGGGGGCGGGGGAGCGCGTCACCCCGCTGCCCTTCGTGCCCCGCGACTACCTGCTGGTGCTGCCGCCGTTCGGCGTGGACACCGCCCGGGTGTACCGGGCCTGGGACGAGGGCCACCGGGAGCCGGACGAGGCGGCGAACGCGTTGACGGCCGCCGCGCTGGCCGTCGAGCCCCGCCTGGCAACCTGGCGCGACGCCCTGGGGGACCTGGCGGGCTGTGAGCCCACGCTGGCGGGCAGCGGTTCGACGTGGTTCGTCGAGGGCGGGTCCGATGCGGCCGGGGCGGCGGAGCGCCGCGAGCTGCGGGTGGGGTCCGCGAGGGCCCGGCTGGTGCGGGCGCGCACCGTGCCGGCCGGCTGGGAGGGCGACTAGGTAAGGGAGGGGAGCGGGAGGGGGGCGAGCCCGGCCGGGGCTACTTGCCGGCCCGGCGCTGCCAGCGGGTGGCCTTCAGCATCTTCTTGTGCTTCTTCTTGCGCATCCGCTTGCGGCGCTTCTTGATCAGTGATCCCATGTCGTGCGGCAGGCTAGCGGTCCGGGGGGCCGACTGCCAGGTCGCTCCCGGCACGAGGAGGCACCCATGGGCTTCGAGATCGTGCGCCTGGACCACGTGCAACTGGCCATGCCCGCGGGTCGAGAGGCCGAGGCCGAGGCCTTCTACTCGGGCCTGCTCGGGCTCGAGCGGGTCCAAAAACCCGAGCCGCTGGCGGCGCGCGGCGGCTGCTGGTTCATCCGGGGAGGAGTGGCGGTGCACCTCGGCGTCGAGGAGGACTTCCGCCCGGCCCGCAAGGCGCACCCGGCGCTGGTCGTGCGCGACCTCCCCGCCCTGGAGGCAGTGCTCGCCGCCGCCGGGGTGCCCGTGCGGCCCAATCCGGACAGCGAGCCGGGCCGGGGCGCCTACGTCGACGATCCCTTCGGGAACCGCCTCGAGCTCATGGCGGCCGACTGAGGCCCCGCGGGGAAGGGCACCGCGGGGCCGGCTGCCGGACCTACGGCAGCGGGGCGTCGCCGTCGGGACCGGGCACCGTGGGCAGGCGCATGGACATCCGGGCCCCGCCCGACGGGTCGTTCTCGGCCTGGATCGTCCCGCCCTCGGCCTTGACCACCTGGGCCACGATGGCGAGTCCGAGGCCCGATCCGGGCAGACCCCGGGCGGCCGGGGAACGGTAGAAGCGGTCGAAGATGTGGGGTAGGTCGCCCTCCGCGATGCCGGGACCGTGGTCGCGCACCACCACCGCCCCGTCCCGGCACTCCACCGACACGGTCTGGCCGCGCGGGCTCCACTTGCGGGCGTTGTCGAGCAGGTTGCCCACGGCGCGGCCGATGCGGTCCGCGTGGCCCTCCACCCAGCAGGGCTCGGCGTCGAGCTCGAAGGTGACGTCGCGGGCACGGCCATGGGTGCTCTGCACCGCCACGGCGTCCCGGACGAGCAGGTCGAGGCGGAGTGGCTCCGCCGGCACCGGTTGCTGGTCGCCCCGCGCCAGCTCGGCCAGGTCGCCGACGAGGTCGGTCAGCTCCTGCAGCTGCACCAGCACGTCGTCGACGAGGACGGAGCGGTCCTCCACGCTCAGCTCGTCGACCCGGCGGATCACCTCGAGGTTGGTGCGCAGGCTGGTGAGCGGGGTGCGCAGCTCGTGCGACGCGTCGAGGACGAGCTGGCTCTGGGCCCGGCGCGAGGACTCGAGCGCCTCGAGCAGCCGGTTGAAGGTGCGGCGCAGCCGGCCGAGCTCGTCGGGGCCACCGGGCGAGAGCCGGCGCGAGACGTCGGTCGTCTCGGCCAGGTCCTCGACGGTGTCGGTGAGCGAGTTCAGCGGGACGAGGGCGGTGCGCGCCACCAGCCAGCCGAGCACGACGGCGAGGAGGACGCCGATGAGCGCGACGACGCCGAGCAGGATGGCGAGCGTCCTGAGCTCCGAAGTCGCGTTGAGGAGGGTGGCGATCTGCAGCGCCCCCCCGTCGACCAGGATGCCCGACTCGAACGCCGTGCCGGCCGGCAGGTGCTCGACGAGCTCGCGCATCTGGTTGCCGTCCACGGTGACGGTCGTGAAATAGGCCGGGGCGAGGCCGACGGCCACCAGCCGCACCTGACCGGTCACGGGGAGCCCGCCCCCGGAGACGACGGCACCGCCGGCATCGGTCACCTGGCCGAGCGTGGCGGTGGTCGAGCCGATCTCCTGCCCGGCGACGATCCGCTGTGCCGCCGTGGTGAGCGAGTTGTCGGTCGCCTGCAGCAGCGTGTTGCGGGCCACCAGGAACGAGGCCAGCGACGCCGCCAGCACGGCGACGACGACGGCCGCCGTCGTCGCCAGCACGAGGCGGGCGCGGAAGGTCACGCGTCCCGCAGCACGTAGCCCACGCCGCGGACCGTCTGGATGCAGCGAGGCTCGCCCCCCTCCTCCAACTTGCGCCGGAGGTACCCGACGTAGACGGCGAGCGAGTTCGTCCCCGAGTCGAAGTCGAAGCCCCAGACCCGGTTCAGCAGCACTTCGCGCGTGAGCACCTGGCGGGGGTGGCGCAGGAACATCTCGAGGAGGTCGAACTCGATGCGCGTGAGCGTGAAGGTGCGCTCGCCCCGCTGACCCTCCCGGGTGGAGAGGTTCAGCGCGAGGTCGCCCACGCGCAGCAGGCCCCCCTCGCCCTCGAAGCGCCGCCGCAGGAGCGCGCGCAGGCGGGCCAGCAGCTCCGCCAGCGCGAAGGGCTTGACCAGGTAGTCGTCGGCGCCCGCATCGAGCCCCTGGACCCGGTCGTCGACGGCGTCGCGCGCCGTGAGCATAAGGACCGGCGTGTCGTCGCCGGCGCTGCGCATGCGGCGGCAGACGGTCAGGCCGTCGAGGTCGGGCAGCCCGAGGTCGAGGATGAGCGCGTCCGCCGGGGTCAGCGCCAGCGCCTCGAGGGCCTCGCCTCCCGAGGGGACGGTCACCACGTCGTAGCCCTCGAGACGCAGGGCGCGATCGATGGATCGGCGGACGGCCAGGTCGTCGTCCACCACGAGGATGCGCACGAGGCAAGAAGCTACCGCCGTGCCGCGGTCACCGACGGCCGGGCGCGACCGGTCGGAGTGCCTAACCTTGAGCGGGGCGAGCGCCCCGGTCCGGGGTAGTTCAATCGGCAGAACGTCGGCCTTTGGAGCCGGATGTTGGAGGTTCGAGCCCTCCCCCCGGAGCACCGCGTCCCCGCGGGGCGTGTCGGTCCGCTCAGCGCTCGGCGGCAGTGTCCCGCTCGGCGGCCTTGTCCCGCTCCGCCAGCTGTGCCAGGTACCGGTTGTACGCGGCCAGCTCGGCGTCCTCCTCCTCGCGCTGCGCCGCGCGCACCGGGTCCGCCGTGGCGGAGGGGCCCGGGCCGCCGGCAGGGTCGGCGGCGGAAGCGGGCGGCGGCGAGCCCTCGGGCGCCTCGTGCACGAGGCGCCACCACATGTAGACGGCGTAACCGGCGAAGAGGGGCCACTCGAAGACGTAGGCCCAACTGAGGGTGTTGCCGCCGAGGGCACGCGAGAGCTGCCAGAGGCACAACGCCATGAAGCCGGGGACGACGATCAGGATGACCACGTGCAGCTTCAGGGCGCGGCGCGAGAGCCAGACGCGGGAGTCCGTCATCGGGCCGGGAAGAGGAAGTCGTTCAGGATGGCAGCCAGCTCGAGCGGCCGGTCGCCCTGGATGCTGTGGCCAGCGCCCTCGACGCCCACCACGGTGGCGGTCGGCTGGCGGCGCAGGAGCTCGGCCACGTCGTCGTCGTCGACGACCGACCAGGCCAGCGCGCGCACGAGCAACAGCGGCACGGTGAGCCCGGAGATCGCCTCCCACCAGTCGCCGAACTCGGGATGGGCCGCCGCTCCGTCGGTGCGGAAGCGTGCGTAGCGCCAGACCCAGCTGCCGTCCTCGCGCTGGACGGCGTTGTGGAGGATGCCCCGCCGCAACGACGACTCCGACCGGGTGGGGTTGTGCTCCATCGTGCGGGCCAGCAGCTCGTCGAAGCTGTCGAAGCTGGCGGGCCCGTTGACGAAATTGGTCACCGGCGCCGCCTTCTCCGCGTTCACCCCGGGGGTGATGTCGACCAGGACGAGGGCGCGCACGAGCTCTGGGGCGTGTGCCGCCAGCGCGATCGAGGACATCCCACCGAGCGACATCCCCACCACGCCGCGTGCGTCGGGGGCCAGCTCGGCCACGACGGTCGCGAGGTCGCGGCCGTTGCTGCCGGCCGAGACGGAGCCCTCGGGCCCGCCGTCGGAGTGGCCGTGGCCGGGCAGGTCCACGGCCAGCAGCGGCCGGCCCATGGCCAGCGCGACCGTGTCCCACGTGTGGGCGTTCTGCGCCCCGCCGTGGACGAGCACCAGCTCGGGGGCGTCCGTGCCCCAGAGCAGGCTGGACACCTTGCGGCCGGGCGCGACCTGGACGTCGACCCGGCGCACCTCGGGGGGCCCGGCATAGGGCAGGCCGTACTCGGCGGCGTTCTCGTGGAAGAGCCCGAACTCGTCGTAGGGGACCATCTCCGGCACGACACGAGTGTCCCATACGCATGCCGGGCTGCCCGGCGGGCTAAGAATGCGCCGATGCCCGATCGCCGCCTCTCCGCTGTGGTCCTCGCCGCGGGGGAGGGCACGCGGATGCGCTCCGAGCGCCCCAAACCGCTGCACCTCCTGTGTGGCCGCCCCATGATCCTGCACGTCCTGGACGCCATGGCCGAGCTGGACGTCCGTCGGGTGGTCGTCGTGGTCGGGCACCGGGGCGAGTGGGTCACCAAGACATTGGTGCAGCTGGCCCCGCCCGCCATGGAGATCGAGTTCGTGGAGCAGCTCACCCAGTCGGGCACGGGCGACGCGCTGGCCGTCGGCCTGACCGGGTTGCCCGACGACGACGACGAGGTCGAGGACGTGGTCGTCCTCCCGGGCGACACGCCGCTGCTCCGCCCCCAGACGCTGGCGGCGCTGGTGCGCGCGCACCGCGCCGAGGACGCCGGCGCCACGCTGCTGACTGCCGTCGTCGAGAACCCCTCGGGCTACGGCCGGGTCGTCCACGGCAAGGACGGCGACGTCGCCCGGGTGGTGGAAGAGACCGACGCCACCGACGAGGAGAAGGCGATCGACGAGGTCAACACTTCCATCTACTGCTTCCGGCGCAGCATCCTCGCGCCCACCCTGCGCCGGCTGAGCCCGGCCAACGCCCAGGGGGAGTACTACCTCACCGACGCCGTCGCGGTGCTCTCGAGCGCCGGGTACCGGGTGCGCTCCCTCGTCCTGCCCGACTCCATGGAGGCGGCGGGGGTCAACGACCGGGCGCAGTTGGCCGTGGCCGAGGCCGAGCTGCGCGACCGGATCAACGAGCGCTGGATGCGCCGCGGCGTCACGATGTGGGACCCCGAGCGGACCTACGTGGACGCGCAGGCCCACCTGGAGGCGGACGTCTCCCTGCTCCCGGGGGTGATCCTGCGGGGCGACTGCTCCGTCGGCGCGGGCGCCGAGATCGGCCCCAACAGCGTGCTGACCGACACCACGGTCGGCGAGGGCGCGGTGGTGACCGAGAGCGTGTGCACCCGGGCCACCATCGGCGCCGGCGCCCGGATCGGCCCCTACAGCGTCCTCGAGCCGGGCGCCGACGTGCCGGCGGGGGCCGAGGTCGGGCCCCACTCGGTGCTGCGGGGCCCCGACGCCTGAGCGCCCCGGAGCGGCTGGGACCCGAGCGAGTAGCGTGGGCCCGTGGAGCTGATCCCGCGGCGCCGACTCGAACTCGTCTCCGGCCGCGCGCACCCCACCTTGGCGCTGGACATCGC
>CAYWDQ010000027.1:0-29416 GCA_964457065.1 uncultured Acidimicrobiaceae bacterium
GGCTTGCCGTCATAGGTCCAGCGGAACGGTGTTGCCCGGCGGTTGTAGTCGTTGATGAAGGCGATGACCTTGTCGGCCAGGTCGTCGAGTGAGTCGAATTCACCACGGCGCAGCAGCCGACGTTCGAGTATCGAGAAGAAGAGCTCGACCTGGTTGAGCCAGCTGGCATGGGTGGGTGTGTGATGGATGTGGACCCGGGGATTGGCCTCTAAGAATTCGGTGACCTTGGCCGTCTTGTGGGCGGCGAAGTTGTCGGCGATGCAATGGAGATCGAGGTGCGGCGGGGTCTGGGTGACCAGGTCGCCCAAGAAGGTGACGAAGTTGTCGCTCCGAGTCGAGTTGGTGACCCATCCGGCCATTGTGCCCTCATGGACGCTCAACGCAGCGAAGAGCACGGCGGTGCCATGGCGCTTGTACTCGAACTCCCGCCTGGTCCGCTTGCCCGGAATCGCCGGTTTGGTCGGGTTGATCCGTGACTTGGCCTGCATGCCCGACTTCTCGTCGACCGACCAGACCACGGCATTTTGCGGCGGATTGAGGTACAGGCCGCAGACATCTGCGGCCTTGGCCCAAAAGTCCGGGTCATGGCTGGTCATCCACGACTCGACCTGCCAGGGCTTGAGGTCGAGGGCCTTACAGATCCGCCAGGCCTGCGAAGCCGAGATGTGCACGCCGTGATCGGCCATGGCCGTCGCGAGACTCTCCATCGTCCAGCGGGTCGATCCTGGCGGAGGGTCCTCGGTGACCAACTTGACCAAGAGCAACACGTCGTCGTGGTCATAGATCACCGGGCGGCCCGGACGTTCCTCGTCTTCTAACCCGGCCAGCCCGTATTCCTCATAGCGGGCCCGCCACATCCCCACCTGGTTGTAGTGCAGATCGACCACCTCACCGATCGCCCGATTGGACTCGCCGTCGGCCATCAGCAGGATCATGCGCGCCCGCTTGGCCGCCCGAGCTTCAATGGTGTTGGACCGCACACGCGCTTCGAGTTCGGCCCGGTCACCTCGACGAAGTTTGAGCGGAGGAAGTCGCATCCCCCCATAAAAACACATCAGTGTTATTATCGCGAGGATCCACTAGTCGCCACCTTTTGTCAGGGTGGTAACGACGCTCACGAGGCCGGCACATCGTCGGGTCCTCGCTCGGCGAACAAGGTGCCGAGCGGTACCCACCAGCCGAGATCGACCTCGTTCTCGTCGACGGGGTAGTCGTTGGTCGTCAACAGGCGGCCGTATTTGCGTAATTGGACCACGACGTCGCCGATCGCCTTGTCGAAATGGCCAATCTTGAGCCCATCGGGCACAGGTTCCCTGCTCTTGTGGGCAACCTGCCTATCTGCAAAGGTCATCACCACGTCGGTCTCGCCCTTCATTGTCGCGATATCCCGCGTGATGTTCGCCTTGCTCAAGGTACCGTTCCCGTTCCCCCACTCCTGCTCAAGCGAGACAGCGTGCCGTTGCACGTCTGACGTATCCCGGCTCAGTGTCGTTGCGAACGCGTGCATCTCGGCTAGCCATTCGATCGTGATCGAGTTCGCGTTCTTCTCGAGGATCTTGAGGATCCGGTAGAGGCACGCGTCCCCACCCGACTGCGTCCCACCAACGAACCCGGCGCAGTGAGACGGCCTGCGTTTGGACGTGGAGGTCCGTGCAGTGACTCTTCCACAATGGCGATGTTCCCGGCGAGTCTCTATCCAGACCGCGCAGCACGGCCCAAAATAAAGCGCCCCCGGCAGGACTCGAACCTGCGCCACCGGCTCCGGAGGCCCATCTGATTTGTCCAGCCCGACTTGCCCGTCCGCCCAGTGCCCCTGAGCCGGACCTCCGGTCCGTCTCGTGTTTCGCTGTCTTCCCGGTGACGCCCATTCGATTGCCAAATCGGATTGCCACGGAGTGCGCATCGTTGAGACCTGGCCCATCAGGGATGCACTTCGTCTTGGCCCGAGTCTGCAGACCCGCCTCCCCTCACTCCAACCTGCGGCCCGTGGTTGAGAGGGTGAATGAAACGAGACACCCGGCGATGGATCCGCCGCTCCAGTCGTTCGACGCGGGTGGTCGCACGTCTGGGTGTGTCCGCGTTCGGAGCGCGGTTGCGGTAAAAGGGAATCTTCGCCAGTTCGACCAGGAGCAGGTAGGTCACGACCAGTCCGAACAGCGCAAGGAAAAAGCTCGCGGGCAGTGGCGTGAATCCCAAGAGATGCGCCAATCCAGTGTAGGGCAGGATCGCCCCGATCAGGGCCGCCCCGGTCGGGACCGTCAGCATTGGCAGGCTGGGCCGGCTCCTGAAGAACGGGATCCGTCGGGTACGGATCACGTAGATCACCAGGGTCTGCGTGGCGATCGACTCCACGAACCATCCCGTCCTGAACTCCACGTGGCCGGCATGGAGCACGGAGAGCATGAACCAGAAGGTGACGAAGTCGAAAATGGAGCTGAGGGGACCGAACGCGACCATGAAGCGCCTGATGAACGTCATGTCCCACGCGGCCGGGCGCGCCAACGCCTCGGGATCGACGCGATCGGTCGGGATCACCATTTGCCCCGTGTTGTAGAGCAGGTTGTTGAGAAGGATCTGCGACGGCAGCATCGGCAGGAACGTCAGGAATGCAGATACACCGGCCGCACTGAACATGTTGCCGAAGTTCGAGGACGTGGCCATGAGGACGTACTTCATCGTGTTGGCGAAGATGCGGCGTCCCTCCATGACTCCTTCCGCCAGGACGCCGAGATCCTTGTCGAGCAGCACCACGTCGGCGGCGTCCTTGGCTACGTCGGTCCCCGAGTCCACCGAGATGCCGACGTCGGCGTGGTGCAACGCCACGGCGTCGTTGACCCCGTCACCCAAGAAGGCCACGTCCTTTCCGGTCCGGCGGGCCACCTTGATGATCCGAGATTTCTGATCAGGGCTGATCCTGGAGAACACCGTCGTGGTCAGGATCGCCACCTCGAGCCGGTCGTCGTCGAGCGCCTCGACCTCCCGACCGTTCAGCACCCCGGTGCAATCGACGCCGATCTCCGAGCACACCTTGGCGGCCACCTGGCCGTTGTCCCCGGTGATGATCTTGACCGCCACCCCCAGTCGTTCGAGCTGGGCGATGGACTCGCCGGCGTCGGCCTTCGGACGATCGGCGAAGGTCAAGAAGCCCTCCAACACCAGTTTCTGCTCGTCTGCGGCGGTCAGCACATCGATGCCCTGGGCTGGACGGCTGGCTACGGCGACCACCCGGGCTCCCTCGGAGAACAGTGCCTCTAACGCCGAGCGGGCGCCGTCGGGGACATCCACGCAACGGTCGAGGACCACCTCGGGTGCCCCCTTGGTGATCACGAGCGGCCCGCCGTCGGGGTCGTTGACCAGGACCGAGGCCAGCTGACGCTCGTGGTCGAAGGGGAGGACCCCTCGCCGTACGCATCGGGAGGCCTCGGTGGCGACGTCCCCTCCCCGCTCAGCGCCGGGGGCAGACCAGAGGGCCTGGTCCAGTGTGTTCCCGCCAACCGGACCCTTGTCCGTGACCGCCGCCTCGTTGCAGACGAGCCCGAGCAGCAACGGGCGATCGCTTTCCTGACCGGCCGCGTCGAGCGCCCGCTGAAAGGTGATCTTCCCCTCCGTGAGGGTGCCGGTCTTGTCGGTGAAAAGAATCTCGATATTGCCGAGGTCCTCGATCGCCACCAACCGCTTGACCAGCACTTTCTTTGCCGCCAGTGCCTTCGAGCCCGACGCGAGGCTGACGGTCACGATGGCCGGCATCATCTCGGGGGCGATGCCCACCGCGATGGCCAGCGAGAAGAGCAGTGCGTCGATGGGCGGTCGATGGAGGGCCACGTTGATGATGAAGATGGCCACGGTCAGGACTCCCGCCACCCCGAACAAGAAGCGCGAGAAGCGCGCCAGGCCCACCTCGAAGGCCGTCTGACCCTGATGCTCGGCCAAGCCAGCTGCGATCTGCCCGAAGGCGGTGTGGGTCCCCGTCTGGACCACCACGCCGAGGCCCGATCCCTCGTGGACGATCGTTCCCATGAAGGCGCATCCCGGCTGGTCCTGGGGCGCGCCGCCGGTGACGGGTCCCACGGACTTGACCGCTGGCATCGACTCCCCGGTCAGGACGCCTTCGTCGCACTCGAGCTCGTCGACCTCGAGGAGGCGCAAGTCCGCCGGCACGATGGCGCCGATCCGCAGCGCCACCACGTCACCACGCACAAGGTCCGTGACCGGCACCTGGCATGTTCGCTCATCCCTCCGGACCTCGGCCTCGTGTCGAATTTGGCGCCTGAGGGAGGCCATGGCCTGCTCCGCCCGGTATTCGTTGAAGAAACCAAGACCGACGCTGAGAGCGACGATCACGGCGATGATCAGGGCGTTGGTACCGCTGCCGGTGAGTCCCGACACCAGGGCCGCCGCGAGCAGAAGGATCAGGATCGGGTTGCGGAGTTGTCGGAAGAGGACGGACGTTGCACGAACGCGATGCGTGCCCAGTGCGTTGGGCCCGAACCGACGGAGCCGGTCCGCTGCTTCGTCCGACGTGAGCCCTTCTGGGCCGCTCCCGAGCCGCGAGAGGACTTCCTCAGGTGAGAGACCAGCTGCTTCGGCCAATTCCAGCTCTTCAGCGGGAGCGCGCGTTGCCACCACCATGACGGCAGCTTGGCCCTAGGGAGCAGCCGACAACAGGGCCATCGGTCTCAAATGACCCGGCCAGCGAGGTCTCGGCAGCGTCAGAGTTCCTTTTGCACCCCCGGGTTCGCCAGGGCCCCGGGGTTCGGCTTGGATCGTGCCGGCTCCGTGGCGCCGGTGGTCAAAGTCCCGTGGGATAGGTCTCCGGGGGCTCTCCCGCGTCCCAGATCGACGCGCGCTCAAGGGGCTCGACCGCCGAGGTGTGATCGAGATGGATGACCGCATCGAACTGCTCGCCGAGACGGGCATGAAAGTAGTGACTCCCACGTTCGGTCTCGGGGCGATAGATGACCCCTATTGCCCGCTCCAGGCGCGACGTCACCATCGCGTCGTGCACGGTCGGATCGGTCAAGTCCAACCAGAAGCGATCGGCCTGTGCTTCGTGGAGATACGACTCATGACTTTCGGTCATCGCTGGACGCACTCGTTTGCGCTCAGATGGACCGCCCCACTCCGAGGAGGCGGTCACGGTGCCGTCGTAGGTGGTGAACCCGATCAGGGCGCAGGCGCCTCCGTAGCGCTGCCGGGCCAGTTGGCCCACGTTGAGCTCCCCATGAGAACCCATCTCGGTGGAACGCGCGTCGCCGACGTGCGAGTTGTGCTCCCATACCACGATCTTCGCATGGCCAAATTGGTGATTGAGGTGCTCAGCCAGCGAATCGAGCGTGGCGGCCATGTGGCGGTCACGGAGGTTCCACGAGGACACGTCGGCTCGATACATCTGCTGGTAGTACTCCTCGGCGTCCCGCACCAGAAGGGCATTCTGCTCGGCGAAGAAGAATTCGTCGTCCGCCACCCAGCCGTCGCGCCGCAAGTATCCCTCTGCTTTTCGTCGCAGCTCGATGAGCTGCGCCACGACCTCGTTCTCGCATGGGATCGCGCCCGAATAGGCGAGGGCGTAGCCGTAGGCCTGTCCTTCGCCACCGACATGGTCGAAGCATGAGTAGCGTGCCCGAGCCCGTGAGGCCTCGTCCGGATCGACTTGGTCGAGGTACCTCACGACCGCCTCCATGGAAGCTCGCAGGCTGTAGAGGTCCAAACCATAGAAGCGCGCCTTGAGCGCCGGATTGATATGGGAGTCGTTCCGAGCGCGAAGCCATTGCACAAAGGCCAGGACATCGCGGTTCCGCCACATCCAGGCGGGGAACCGCTGGAAGTCCGAAAGTGCTGTGTCGGCGTCAGCGTCATTTGAGAGTCCCATGACGTAGCGATTGACCCGGTAGGCGTCTGGCCAGTCGGCCTCGACCGCTACGGCATTGAATCCACATGCATCAATGAGCTGACGAGTGATGCGGGCCCGCTCCGCGTAGAAGTCATGAGTGCCGTGAGAGGCCTCGCCGATGAGGACGAACCTTCGATCGCCCACGAGATCGAGAAGCAAGCCGTAGTCGTTCTGGGCGCCCGTGATCGAATGAAGATGGCCCTCCAGCGTCGCAGAGATCGACGTATAAACCATGTTGACAAGTGTCGAACAGTCGCGGTCGTTGCGACAGGGACGAACGTCACAATCGCCGACAAGCCGCTCGAAATCTCGGGACTTCGCGGGCGGAAGAGCGCCCCCGGCACAAAGCGCCCCCGGCACAGAGAGCGCCCCCGGCAGGACTCGAACCTGCGCCACCGGCTCCGGAGGCCGGTGCTCTATCCGCTGAGCTACGGGGGCGGGCGTGCCCGTGCCGGTGCACGAGCAGGGATCGATCGTAGTCCTCGCACACCCGGGCCGGTCCCGCCGTTGCCGGGATGCGCGAAGGCTGCCGTATCCTGCACTTCCATGCCGACGGACCACGACGTCGCCACCGCACCACCGGAGCGGCACCTGCTCCCGCGCACGGGCGCCGTGGACGCCAAGGGCCACCTCCACGTCGGCGGCATCGACCTCTTGGAGCTGGCCGAGGAATTCGGGACCCCGCTGTTCGTCTACGACGAGGACCACCTGCGCCAGGCCTGCCGGGAGGCCGTGACGGCGTGGGGGGACGGCGTCGCCTATGCCACCAAGGCCTTCTTGTGCCGGGCCATGGCCCGTCTCGCCCACGAGGAGGGCATGCACCTCGACGTCGCGTCGGGCGGCGAGCTCCACGTGGCGTTGTCGGCCGGCGTGCCCCCAGAGCGCCTCGTCCTGCACGGCAACAACAAGTCGACGGGCGAGCTCGCCGCCGCGCTCGGGCACAGCGTGGGCCGCATCGTCGTCGACTCCTTCGACGAGATCGCGCGGCTCGGGGGACTGTTGGAGTCGTCCCCGCCGGTCCAGGCCCGGCCGAAGGTCCTCGTCCGGGTCACGCCGGGTGTCGAGGCGCACACCCACGAGTTCGTCCGCACGGGCCAAGAGGATTCCAAGTTCGGTTTCTCAGTATCTTCGGGCGCGGCGGCGGAAGCGGTGGCCGCCCTGGAGCTCCTGCCCGGTGCCGAGCTGGTGGGGGTGCACGCCCACATCGGCAGCCAGGTGTTCGAGGCCTCCTCGTTCGAGCAGGCGGCCGAGGTTCTCGGTACCTTCTTCGCCCCGCTCGAACTGCCCGAGCTGGTGGTCGGGGGCGGGCTCGGGGTCCCCTACGTCAACGGCGAGACGGCGCCGACCCAGGTCGAATGGGCGGCGGCCACCCGCGCCGCCTGCGCCAGGTCGGGCGTCCACCCGGCCACCCGGATCTCGGCCGAGCCCGGGCGCTCCATCGTCGCCACCGCCGGCATCACCCTCTACACGGTGGGCACCGTGAAGCACCTCCCGGGGATCCGCACCTACGTGAGCGTGGACGGGGGCATGAGCGACAACCCGCGGCCAGTGCTCTACGGCAGTGGCTACGAGGCCTTCCTGCCGCGCTCGGCCGATGCACACCGGCCGCGGCCCGTGCGCGTGGTGGGAAAGCACTGCGAGAGCGGCGACCTCGTCGTGCCCGAGGCCTACGTGCCCGAGGACCTCGCGGTCGGTGACATCCTGGCCACGCCGGTCACGGGTGCCTACGGCTACGTGATGGCCTCGAACTACAACAAGGTGCCTCGCCCCGCCGTCGTCTTCGTGTCGCAGGGCACCGCCCGCGTCGCCGTGCGCCGGGAGACCTTCGAGGACCTCACGCGGCTCGACGCCTGAGCGTCATTCGGCTTTGAGGAGGGACGCCGCCCGGGCGCGGGACGCCACGAGCGCCGGCCCGACCGCCAGCAGGTTGGCGACGACCAGCGTTCCGGCCGCGATGGCCGCGACGGCCCACGCCGTCACGACGGGGTCGGCCACCACCCCCAGGTTCGACGCGAAGGCGTTCCAGACCAGCCGGCCGGCGGCAATGCCCAGGGGGATGCCCAGCACGACCCCGATGGCGGCGACGGTGGTGGTCTGCCAGGAGACGGACAGTGCGATTTGGCGGCGGACGAAGCCCAGCGACTTCAACAGCCCCATCTCGCGTCGCCGCCGGTTCAAGCTCGACAGCAGCATGTGGAGCAGCGTCGCCACCCCGAAGAGCACGACGATCAGCCCGAAGATCAGCGGGAAGTTGACCGCCTCGCCGAAGTTGACCAGGTCGGTGGGTGGGCGGGGGAAGTTCACCTGGGACGGGTAGTCCCGGCTGAGCGCGGCCAGTGCCGCCGTGCCCTGCGGCCCCGGAGTGGTGCGGACGAGGAAGCCGCCGGAGTCGGCGACGAGCAACGCCGAGAGGCAGGTGTGGTTTCGGGCGCCGCTCGGGCAGACCGGTCCCAAAAGGCCGTCGAGGGTGAAGAGGGCGCCGGTCCCCAGGGCCGCGCCGTTGAAATCGGCCGGGAGCACGGTGGTGCCCACCACCCGGAAGCTGCGGACCTTCGTCGCCCCACCGGCCGACGACGATCCCGAGATTGCCACGCGCACCGTCGAGCCGACGCTGGCGCCCACCTGCCGCATGGTCTTCGCGCCCAGCACGACCTCGTCGTCGGCTGCCGGAAGCCGGCCGTCGACGATCGTCATCATGTACGGACCCCGCAGGCTCCGCCCGGCGAGGGCGTCGACCACGTGACCGTTGATGCTCACGTCGTCGCCGACACCCGCCGTGATGGCCGCCACGCCGGGTCGCTCCAGATCGTGGAGCAGCCGATCGTTCTGCGCGACCGAACCGGTGTTGTTGGCCGAGAACCACGCGTCGAACGCCTGGCCGTACTGCGCGGGTGTGCTGGTGAGGTGGGTCAGGCTCGCCCCGAACACGGCGGTGCCGCAGAGGACCGCCACCGCCAGGACCGCACCGACAATGGCCGAGCTGACCGGCACGGCGGTGCGGCCGCGTCCCCGCTCCAGGGCGTTGCGGATCCCGATGAGCGCGCTCGGGGGGGCGCCGGACGCGATCAGAAAGGCGACTACTCGCGACGACCGCACGACCCGGTCGTCGTCGCGCCGCGAAACCAGCCGAGAGGCGCGGACAGCCGGCCAGACGCCCAGCGCGAGCACCGCGGCGACCGCCATCGCTGCGCCGCCGAGCAGCAGCAGCGCATCGAAGTCGAAACCCGGCGCCGGGTCGGCGAGCCTCGCCTCGCCGACGGGGACGAAGGTGGAGAGCAACGCCGCCAGGAGCACCCCTCCGGCCGCGCCGGTGAGGGCCACCGCCAGCGTGCGGGCCATGGTGAGGGTGAACAGCTGACGGCGGGTGGCGCCGAGCGCGCCGAGGGCGGGATAGTCCTCCGCCTCCAAGGCGGCCTGGCGAGCCAGCGCCTGGGCCAAGACGAGGATGCCGACCAGGGCGGCCAGGCCGGTGAGGATCCACCATCCGACCGCCTGGGGGGCGATGGAGGTGGCGATGGAGTTGGCGAGTGAGTCGAGGTCGGTGCCCGACAGGCCCCCCAGGCTGCGGACCTGGGCGTTGAAGCGGGGAAGGCTGGCGGCACCGTGGCGCAGGCGGAACATGTACTCGTCGAACACGACGCTCCGCGCGTCGTACTTCCGGGCGAAGCTGCTCGTGGCGTAGAGGTCGTAGGAGGGCGGGCCCGACGTCGTGGGGAACTCGAACTCGGAGACCGAGAAGCCGACCACGTGCAGGGTGACGGTCGGACCACTGGGGATGAGGTTGGCGTTGCTCAGCACCGCCGCCCGCTGGGACGAGGCCGCCAGCGGGACGTGCAGGACGCTCCCGATGTGCACGCCGAGCGGCTCGAGGTTGTACGAGGCGAGGACCTGGTCGGGGTCGGACTGGTCCGGCAGGCGACCGCTCACCAGCTTGACCACCTGGGTCAGCTGCGCCGGGGGGACCTCGTCGACGGAGAAGTCGTTGGCGCCGATGGGGTGACAGGTGCACGTCGGGGCCCCGGCGGCGGGCGCGAGGAGCCGCGTGACTGACGCCACCTCCGGCAGGGACGCAACCCGGGGGACCGGGTCGGCGCTGTAGAAGAAGGAGTCGTACCCGTGGGCCGCTTCGAAGCGGGGGAAGGCCGTGGCGGTCCTGCGGGCGGTGGCCGCCCCGGCCAGCACGAGACCGACCACCACCGCGGTCAGCAACGTCAGGGCCAGCCACGAGCGCCAGCGATGCCGCGCGCCGGCCTGGAGCATCAGTCGGAGAAACGACACGGGACCTCCCGGCCGCCAGTGTGACCCCACGCCGGGGGACCGCTCAAGGGAGCCAGCCTGCAGGGCCGCATCGTGGTAGCACCACCGGCGCCGACGGCGTGTCGCCTGCGCACGGCCGGCCCGGCGCGGGCCCTCGGAACAGGGCGAAAGGGGCAGGTCACCGTGTGGGGAGCCTGTACCGTTTGGAGGTGACCGCCGACAAAGCCAGGGCCCCCCAGGGCGCGGCCGCCCCCGACCAGCCGCACGCACACCCGGCTCCAACGGTGCGCGTGGCGCTGCTCGGGTGCGGCAACGTGGGCGGCGCGCTGGCCGAGATACTCCTCACCCGTGCCGACGACGTCGCCGCCCGTACCGGCATCCGCCTCGACCTGGTCGGGATCGCCGTGGCCGACCCGGACAAGCCCCGCGCACCGGCCATCGACAGGGACCTCATCGGCACCGATGCCGCCGCGCTGGTGGCCCGGGACGACGTCGACGTGGTCGTCGAGCTGATCGGTGGGCTCCATCCGGCCCACGAGCTGATCGAGGCGGCGCTGCGCAGCGGCAAGCCCGTCGTCACCGGCAACAAGGCGCTGCTGGCCACCGCCGGGGCCGAACTGGCCGAGGTCGCCGCCGCGGCCGGCGTGGACCTCCTCTACGAGGCGGCCGTGGCCGGCGCCATCCCGGTCATCCGGCCGTTGCGCGAGTCGCTCGCCGGTGAGCAGATCCTGCGCGTCATGGGGATCGTCAACGGGACCACCAACTACATCCTCACCCGCATGGAGGAGCAGGGCGACAGCTACGACGACGTCCTGCGCGAGGCGCAGGAGCTCGGGCTGGCCGAGCGGGACCCGACAGCGGACGTGGAGGGCCACGACGCCGCGGCCAAGGCCGCCATCCTCGCCGCCCTCGCGTTCGGGTCGGACATCGTCGACGCCGATGTGCACCGCGAGGGGATCACCGGCGTGAGCGCGGCCGATGTCGCGTACGCCAGCCGCCTGGGATACTCCGTGAAGCTGCTCGCCATCGCCGAGCTGGTCGACGGCGGCCCCGAGATCTCAGTCCGCGTGCACCCGGCCATGGTCCCGAGAGCGCACCCGCTGGCGGCGGTGCGCGGCGCCTTCAACGCCGTCTTCGTCGAGGGCGCCGTGAGCGGCGAGCTCATGCTCTACGGGCGCGGCGCCGGGGGCGGGCCGACCTCGAGCGCCATGCTGGGCGACCTGGTCGACGCCTCGCGGAACCTGCTCGCCGGCGCACCCTCGCCGGCCCCGAAGCGGACCAGCACGACGGTGCGGGCCCAGGGTGACATGCGCTCCGCCTTCTACCTGAGCATGGACGTGGCCGACCGGCCCGGCGTCCTGGCCGCGGTGGCCAAGATCTTCGGCGACCACGACGTCTCCATCCGCGCCATGGAGCAGGTGGGGCTGGCCGAGGAGGCCCGGCTGATCTTCCTGACCCACGTCGCACGGGAGGGCGACCTGCTCGCCACCATCGACGCGCTGCGCCAGCACCAGGCGGTCGACCGGGTGAGCGGCGTGCTCCGCGTCATCGGCGAGCGGGACGGGGACGGCGGGGGACCGGGCGCGCCGTGACGTCGGGCTGGCGCGGCGTGATGGAGGAGTACCGCGAGTTCCTCCCCATCGGCGCCGGGACGCCCGTCGTCACCCTGCTGGAGGGCGGGACGCCCCTGCTGCCCGCACCGCGCCTGTCCGAGCGGGTCAACGCGGACGTCTGGCTGAAGGTCGAGGGGGCCAACCCCACCGGGAGCTTCAAGGACCGGGGCATGACGATGGCCATCTCCATGGCGGTGGACGAGGGGGCCAAGGCGGTCGTGTGCGCCTCGACGGGGAACACGTCGGCCTCGGCGGCGGCGTACGCGTCGCGCGCCGGCCTCGGGTGCGTGGTGCTCATCCCCGAGGGGCACATCGCCCTGGGCAAGTTGGCGCAGGCGCTCATGCACGGCGCCCGGGTGCTGCAGGTGCGGGGGAACTTCGACCAGCTGCTGACGATCGTGCGGGACCTCCCGAACCACGCGCCGATCACCGTGGTGAACTCGGTCAACCCGCACCGGATCGAGGGGCAGAAGACGGGCGCCTTCGAGATCGTCGACGTCCTGGGCGATGCACCGGACGTGCACTGCATCCCGGTGGGCAACGCCGGGAACATCTCGGCCTACTGGCGCGGTTACCTCCAGTACAAGGAGGCCGGGCGGTCGACCAGGCTGCCGCGCATGATGGGCTTCCAGGCCGCGGGCGCGGCCCCGATCGTGCTGGGTCACCCCGTCGAGAACCCCGAGACGATCGCCACCGCGATCCGCATCGGGAACCCGGCCAGCTGGTATTCGGCCACGGCCGCCGCGTCCGAGTCCGGCGGGTCGATCACGGCGGTCACCGACGACGAGATCATGGAGGCGTACACGTTCCTCGCCGACCAGGAGTCCGTCTTCTGCGAGGCGGCGTCCTCGGCATCGGTGGCCGGGCTCCTCAAGGAGGGCGTGCCGGAGGGTTCCCGGGTGGTGTGCGTCCTGACCGGGCACGGGCTGAAGGACCCTGACCTGGCCATCAAGGCCATCTCGGTGCCTTCGGTCATCGATCTCGACCTCGACACGGTCCTGGCCGAGATCTCGCTCTGAGGGCGATCCCTGCACCACGGATGCACAACCCGGCCGGCAGGAAACCGGGGTGTGTTGGCATCACCCATTCCGTCCCGCTAGAGTGAGGACATCCCCACTGCGCTTCGAAGCGCTCTCCGCGGGTACAAGCGGTCCTGGGAGAGCATCACGCAGAGGTGATCCGGGGGAGGGCATTCACACGCGAATCCCTTCTCTTCCCCTAATTTTCTCGCCACGCGCGGACGAACCCCGGGCTGGCGACAACCCTCGTAGATGAGGAGCCCGATGACTGCGGAACAGCAGCTCGAACGATCGGTTCTCGAAGGCAAGGAGCGCGACGAGCTCAGTGCCATCGCCCAGGCCATGTCGCTCAAGACGACGAGCCGGACCAAGAAAGCCGACATCATTGACCAGATCCTGGATGCAACCGGCGTGACGTCCGGACCCGCCGCGGGCGGGCAGAGCAACGGCGACGCCGGCCACGGCGAGACCAACGGCGCCGCCAAGCCGGCGCGGCGCTCTCGGGGGGGCGCAACGGCCGCATCCGACAACGGCGAGGCCGCGGTGCCCGCCGGAGACCAGGGGGCCGAGCCGTCAGCGGCCGCCCAGGCCGAGGCCGCCGCCCCGGCGAGCACCACCACCACCGAGGCGGCCCCGGCCGGTGGCTCCGGACCGGCCGTCTTCGTCGAGCCACCCGAGCTGGCGGACGGCGCCGAGGTGGCACCGCGCCAGAACGGGCAGGGCCAAGGTCAGAACCAGGGCAACCGGAACCGCCAGAACCAGGGCAACCAGAACCGCGGCAACCAGGACCGCGGCAACCAGGACCGCGGCAACCAGGCCGGTGACGACGCGGGCAACCGGCGCAGCCGGCGCCGGCGCGGCCGCGACCGTGGCCAGCCCGGCGGCGAGCTCCAGGGCGGCGGCGGCCAGGAGCAGCCGTACTCGGGCGAGCTCGTCGAGGTGAAGGGCATGCTCGACCTGCGCGACGAGGGCTACGGATTCCTGCGCTGCGAGGGCTACCTGCCTTCGACCAAGGACGTCTACGTCTCCATCAGCCAGGCCCGGCGCTTCGCGCTACGGCGCGGCGACTACGTCGAGGGCGCGTGCCGCCCGGCGTCGAACAACGAGAAGTACCCGGCGCTCCTGCGCATCGACTCCATCTCGGGTCTCGACCCCGAGGCCGCCCGCGACCGGCCCCGCTTCGAGGACCTCACGCCCCTGTTCCCCGACTCTCGCCTCAACCTCGAGATGCCCGGCGACAAGGACAACCTGACGGCCCGGATCGTCGACCTGCTCTCGCCGATCGGCAAGGGCCAGCGCGGCATGATCGTCTCGCCGCCCAAGGCCGGCAAGACGACGGTCATGAAGCAGATCGCCCACAGCATCGAGGCCAACAACCCCGAGGTGCACCTCATGGTGCTGCTCGTCGACGAGCGGCCCGAAGAGGTCACCGACATGCGGCGGTCGGTCAAGGGCGAGGTCATCGCGTCGACGTTCGACCGCCCGGCTGACGAGCACACCCAGGTGGCCGAGCTCGCCATCGAGCGGGCCAAGCGGCTCGTCGAGATGGGCAGGGACGTCGTCATCGTCCTCGACGGGATCACCCGGCTCGCCCGCGCCTACAACCTGGCCGCTCCGGCGACCGGGCGCATCATGTCGGGTGGTGTCGACTCCGGTGCGCTCTACCCGCCCAAGAAGTTCTTCGGCGCGGCGCGCAACGTGGAGGAGGGCGGCTCGCTGACCATCCTCGCCTCGGCGCTGGTGGAGACCGGCTCGAAGATGGACGAGGTGATCTTCGAGGAGTTCAAGGGCACCGGCAACATGGAGCTCCGTCTCGACCGTCGTCTGTCGGAGCGGCGCCTCTACCCGGCCATCGACGTCAACGCCAGCTCGACCCGCCACGAGGAGCTGCTCTTCGAACGGGGCCAGCTCCAGCAGGTCTGGAAGCTGCGCCGGGTGCTGAACGCGCTGGCCAGCGACGGCAAGGATGCGGCCGGCCTGGAGCTGCTCATGGACAAGATCCGCACCACGGCGAGCAACGACGAGTTCCTGGCCGAGATCGCCAAGGGCCCCGCGACCTGATCGAGAGGGCACCCCCGGTCCGCCGGCGCCCGGCCGGTCCGCCGGTCCCACCCCTAGACTCAACCGACGACATCGACACCTGGAGACACCATGAAGCCCGACATCCACCCCAACTACGTAGAGGCGACGGTCAAGTGCTCGTGCGGCAACACGTACGTGACGCACTCGACCAAGGCGGATCTCCACGTCGAACTGTGCAACGAGTGCCACCCCTTCTTCACCGGGAAGCAGAAGCTGGTCGACTCCGGAGGACGGGTGGAGCGCTTCCAGCGCCGCTACGGCGAGCGGAAGACCAAGGCCAAGGCCAAGCCCGGCGCGGCGGCGGCGCAGGACTGATCCCGCCGGGGCGCGGCGCGCCCGCCGCGCCGCCGCCCTCGTGAGGAACAGACCCGAGAGGCATGTTCGAGGACCGGATCGCCGCGCTCGAGGCCGAGTACGAGGCCGTCGAGACCGAGCTCGCCGACTCCGCCACCCACTCTGACCCGGACCGCCTGCGCGACCTCTCGCGGCGGCACAAGGAGCTCGGCGAGATCGTGCGCGCCTGGCACGACCTCACCGCCGCCCGCGAGGACCTCACCGCGGCCCGCGAGATGCTGACCGAGGCATCGGGCGACGACCGCGAGGTCATGCGGCTCGAGGTCGACGATGCGGAGTCGCGGGTGGCCGGGCTGGAGGAGCGGATCCAGGAGCTGCTGCTGCCCAAGGACCCGAACGAGGGGCGCAACGTGATCATCGAGATCCGCGGCGCGGTGGGAGGCGACGAGGCGAACCTGTTCGCTCGCGTGCTCTACGACATGTACCTGCGCTTCGCGGCGATGAGGAAGTGGAAGGTCGAGATCCTCTCCGAGGACGCCTCGGACAAGGACGGGATGAACGAGGCCGTCTTCCTCGTCAAGGGGCCGGACGCCTACATCAGGCTGGAGCACGAGGCCGGCACGCACCGCGTGCAGCGGGTGCCGGTCACCGAGGCCAAGGGGAGGATCCACACGTCCACCGCCACGGTGACCGTGCTGCCCGAGGCGGAGGAGGTCGAGGTCGACATCGACCCCAACGACCTCAAGATCGACGTCTACCGCTCGACCGGTCCGGGCGGGCAGTCGGTCAACACCACCGACTCGGCCGTGCGCATCACGCACATCCCGACCGGCACGGTCGTGGCGATGCAGGACGAGAAGAGCCAGATACAGAACCGGGCCAAGGCGATGGTGGTGCTGCGCTCCCGGCTCCTGAAGGCCGAGCAGGACCGCCAGAGCGCCGAGATGTCGGCCCAGCGGCGCGGCCAGGTCGGGGCGGGGAACCGCACCGACAAGATCCGCACCTACAACTTCAAGGAGAACCGGGTCACCGACCACCGGATCAACCTCACCCTCTACAAGTTGGACCAGGTGCTGGCGGGCGACCTCAACGAATTGACCGATGCGCTGATGGCCGACAAGCGGGGTCGCCAGCTGTCGGGCGAGGAGGACGGCCAGGGGTGACGGTGGCGGCGGGCCCGACGCGTGGCGCGCTGGTCGCCGAGCTGGCCGAGGTCGTCGGCGCGCCGCACGAGGCGCGCTTCATCGTCGACGAGGTGCTCGGCCTCGGTCTCGTCCTCGGGCAACCGAACGTGCCGACCGGCCCACTGGAGGAGGGTGCGGTCGCCGCGGCGCGCCGCATGGCGGCGCGCCGGGCGGCGGGGGAGCCGCTGCAGTACGTCTTCGGGCACTGGCCCTTCCGCGACCTGGACCTCCTGGTGGATCCCCGCGTGCTCATCCCGCGCCCCGAGACCGAGCAGGTCGCCGAGGTGGCGGTGGCCGAAGCGCGCCGTCTCGGCCGCGGGAGCACGGGCCGGGGCGTCGTGGCCGTCGACGCCGGCACCGGCACCGGTGCCCTCGCGCTCGCCCTGGCCACCGCGCTGGGACCGCGGGCGCTGCGCGAGGTGTGGGCCGTCGACGCCAGCGCCGACGCGCTCGAGGTGGCGGCGGCGAACGTGGCCGCAGTGCGCGCTCGTCGCGCCGGTGCACTGCCACGCGTGGAGTTGCTCCGCGGCAGCTGGCTGCAACCGCTGCCGGCCTCGCTGCGGGGGGCCGTGGACCTCGTCGTCTCCAACCCGCCCTACGTGTCCGAGGAGGAGTGGTCCGTGCTGGCGCCCGAGGTGCGCGCCGAGCCGCGCCGGGCGCTCGTGGCGGGACCCGCCAGCGACGGCACGCCCGGGCTGGGGGACGTGGAGACCGTGCTCGAGCAGGCCGCCCGCTGGCTCGGGCGCCCCGGCACCGCCGTGATCGAGCTGGCGCCGCACCAGGCGGCCGCGGCGGCCGACCTGGCCCGGCGCCGCGGCTACGACGACGTGCGGGTCGAGCCCGACCTGGCGGGACGGCCCCGCGCCCTGGTGGCGCGGACGGCACGGGTGGCGCGCTGAGATGGGGGACGTGGACGACGTGGACGACGTGGACGCGCCGGACGCGGCACGCCCGCCGATCGTGGCCGCCGGCGCGGCCGCGGCGGCGGAGGCCCTGGCTGCCGGTGCCGTCATCGCCGTGCCTGCCGTCGGCGGCTACTGCCTCGCGGTGTGTGCGGGCTCGCCCGACGTCGAGGAGCAGCTGGTGGAGCTGGCCGCCGACCCCGAAGGACCGCACTACGCCGTCGGCTCCACCGAGGCGCTGCGCTCGCTCACGTCGGGCTGGACCGACGAGGTGGGTCGACTGCTGGAGCGCTGCTGGCCCGGCCCGCTCGAGGTCTTCCTGCCCCGAGCCGACGTCCCCGGGACGGACGGCGAGGACGCGGACGGAGAGGCGGCCGCCGACCCGGCAGGTGCGCCGTCGCGCGCCTGGGCGGTCGTCGTGGGCATGCCCGACGGCCGGGCGCTGCGCCGGCTGTGCCGGGAGCAGGGCCCCTGGCGCACGGTGCCGCTCAACTTCACGGAGGCGGAGCAGGTGGCCCAGGCCTTCGATGCGGCCGCGGTGGCGCTGGTCGTCGACGGCGGGCGCCGCGAGGGGCCGCCGCCGACGCTGGTGGACGCGACCGTCTCTCCGGTGCGGGTCCTGCGCGAGGGCGCGCTGCCAGCGAGCTTCATCGAGGGGACGATGCTCATGGGCACACGGCGGCGCTTCAGCCTGCGCCGCCGCGGCGGCAAGGGCGGGTCGGCTTGACGCTCGGGGCGAGCCCGCCCCCCTCAGGGCGCGGCGACCCGCTCCACCGCCGGCAGCCGGCTGACCGAGCGTCGTGCCTCCCAGTGGCTGCGGCGCCCCCCGAGGGCGGCGAAGTACGCCGGGCGGTCGGAGAGCGCGTAGGTGGCCAGCCACAGCCGCTTGAGGTGCCGCTTGTAGCCGTGCGCAACGTCGTCCTCGTAGGCCGTGCGGCCGTGGAGCACGTGGTAGTTGTTGATGAACTGCATCTCGCCGGGTTGCAGGTCCATGTACACGTTGAAGTCCGGGTCGTTGGCGAGCGCGGAGACCGTGGCGATCGCCTCGCGGGCGGTCGGGCTGAGGCGGGGCGCGTCGGGGTGGCGCTGCGAGGCGAGGATGTACTGGGGGATGAAGCGCACGAAGAGCCGGCCGGCGTGCTCGGTGAACCCGGGCACCGAGTAGAAGGCCCTGGCTCCCTCGGCCTGCTCGCCCCGGGTGTCGTAGGGCAGCGCCTCGTAGAGCGCAGACGCCAGCTCGGGTGACTCGCGGACCAGGTGGTTGTGGATCGCCACGGCGTTGGCGACGCAGGAGAGGCCGCCGGTGCGGGCCGTACGCAGGCAGAGCAGCCCCACGAGGTCGGAGCCGTCCGTGTGGTAGTCGAGCGCGATGCCGCCGAGCTCGTTGCCGCGCACCGTCGGGTCGTCGACCGTCTTGCCCTGGTCGGTGACGTCGCCCAGCACGTGCCCGTGCTTGTTCTGCGCCCAGGGCTCGCCGAGGTGCAGCCCGATGGCCCAGTAGAGGAGCGTCAGGTCGTCGTCACCGTAGCGATCGGTGTCCAGGGTCGCGATGCGCACGAAGCCGCGGCCGTCGAGGAGGGCCTGCACGGCGCCGTCGAGCTTGGCGGCCAGGGCGTCGAGGGGGAAGTCCGCACGCCCGAGCTCCAGTGGGTCGGTGCTCTTCTCCTTCGCCGTCGCCAGTGCGGCATGGAGCTCGGCGTGGTCGGCCTCGGTCAGCCGCAGCGTCCAGGACTCCTGGTCGGCGACGTCGACCGCCCTCCATTCGGCCGCCGGCTCCAGCTCGCGCAATTCACTCGTCTCCATGTGGGCTCCCTCCCGCCACTCAGCCGGTGGCACGCACGAGCCGTCCGGGCAGCGCTCCGGTCGGCTCACCGTCTCGATACGTGATCTGCCCTGCGACCACGGTGGCGCAGTAGCCCCGGGCCCGTTGCAGGAGCCGCTTGCCCCCGGCGGGCAGGTCGTAGGCCATCACGGGCACCTCACAGCGGAGGCGGTCGAAGTCGATGACGTTCAGGTCGGCGCGCCGGCCCGGGGACAGCACACCGCGGTCGTGCAGTCCGACGGCCCGGGCCGTCGAGCTGGTCAGCTGCGCCACCACCCAGCCCACGGGCATGCGGCCGTGCGAGCGGTCGCGGGCCCAGTGCGTGAGCGCGTAGGTCGGGAAGCTGGCGTCGGCGATGATGCCCACGTGGGCGCCGCCGTCGCCCAGCCCGAAGACGGTGTCGGGGTGGGCGAGCATCTCGCCGCAGGCGTCGAGGTGGCCGTCGGCGTAGTTCGAGAACGGGACGAAGAGGAAGTTGCGCCCGCCGTTCTCGGCCAGCAGGTCCATGGTGAGCTCGGCGGGGTCGACGCCGCGGGACTCGGCCATCCACTGCACGGACGTCTCGGGTGCCGGCTCGTAGTCGGGCACCTCGCCGAGGGGGTACATGCGGCCGTAGTCGACGAGGCGGCGCACGGGCCCGTCCGGTCGCTCGCCCTCTGTCAGGCGGGCCCGGAAGGCGGGGTCGCGCAGCGCCGCCACCTGCGCCTCGAGGGGTTGCCCGGCGACCTCGCGGAACGCGGGGTGGCCCGAGAAGGGATGGAACGAGGACTGCAGCCCGAGCAGCAACCCCACCGGCCGGGGTGCCACCTGGGCCCGGATGGGCAGCCCGTCCGCCGCCGCCTGCGCAATCTGCGCCAGCAGGTCGCGCCACGCCTCGGGCCGTTGGTGGCTCTGGGCCAGCGAGACCGACAGGGGGCAGCCCGTGCGCTCGACCAGGCCTCTGATGAGGGCGAACTCGGCGTCGGGGTCGGGCCAGAAGTCCGAGATCAGCTCCACCACGCCGTGCCCGGCGTCGGCCACGCCGAGGGCGATCGCCTCGAGCTCGTCGGCCCGCGCGCGCAGCGACGGCGTCGGGTCGCCGGTCGCCGTCCGGTGGTTCAAAGTCCGCGACGTCGAGAAGCCGATGGCCCCCGCCGACAGGGCCTCGGTGGCGAGCCGGCGCATGGCGGAAATGTCGTCCACGGTCGCGTCCTCCAGGCGGGCAGCCCGCTCGCCCATCACGTAGAGCCGGAGCGCGCCATGGGGCAGCTGCGCGCACAGATCGATGTCGTGGTGCCGGCGTTCGACCGCGTCGAGGTACTCGCCGAAGCTCTCCCAGGACCAGTCGATCCCCTCTTCGAGCACGGCACCGGGGATGTCCTCGACGCCCTCCATGAGCGAGATCAGCCGGTCGTGCGCGTCGGGCCGCACGGGCGCGAAGCCCACGCCGCAGTTGCCCATGACCGCCGTGGTGACACCGTGCCAGCTGCTCGGCGTGACGCGCGAGTCCCACGTGGCCTGCCCGTCGTAGTGGGTGTGGATGTCGACGAAGCCCGGCGTGACGAGCAGGCCGGCGGCGTCGATCTCCTCGCGTCCGCGCCCGGGCACCGTGCCGACGGCGGCGATCATCGCGCCGTCGACCGCCACGTCCGCCGTCACGGGCTCTCCGCCGAGGCCGTCGGCCACCTGGCCGCCGCGGATCACGAGGTCGTGTGCCATCTGTGCCATGCCTGCCCTGCCCCTCGGCCCCCCGGGGACACCCCGGGGGATTAGTTAGATCGCTCTAACTATATCCCATGAGGGCCACCGCCACAAGGGCCGGCCCGGCTCACCGGGGTCCGGGCGTCACGGGCCCGTCCCGAACACGTTGCCGAGCCGCTCCTCCCGCGTCTCGGCGTGAGCCCCGTAGAGCTCGAGCAGGAAGGCCCGCATGGCGGTGCGGTCGACGCCGGGCACCAGCTGCTCCATCCGGTCCGCCAGCTCCTCTTCGAAGCGGGCCAGCCTGGCCCGTCCGGCCGCCGTCAGCTCGATCCTGGTCACCCGCCCGTCGCCCTTCTCGTCGACGGCGTCGGTGACCCAGCCCTGCTGGCGCAGGCCGTTGATCATGGTGGAGACCGTCGGCTTGGTCACCTCGTGGGCGGCGGCGAGCTCGCCCGCCCGCCGGGACCCACCCAGCAGGTAGAGGAGGGTCCGGTACTGCGCCATGCTCAGGTCGCCCCGGCGGGCCACCTGCTCGAACTCCCGGTAGAGGGACACCACGAGGCGCACCCCGGGCACCCGGTCGTCCCGTGTCGCGGCCATCACCGCACGTTAGGTCCGCCGCGCCGGGCGGGCGGCACTACCCGTCGAGCGACAGAGCCCCGCCTTCGGCCAGGACGCCGGTGCGACCGATGCCCTCCTCCGCGCACAGGAGCGCCAGCGCGCCGGGATCGGTCACGTTGCCCCAGGCGCGGCTGTCGTCCCCGGTCCGGCAGGCGAGGATGCCGCGCTCGGGCGTCCCGTCGCGGTCGAAGGTCACGGTGTAGGTCTCGACGCGGACCGGCCCGCTCGCCTCCGCGTCGACGGTGCACCGGGGGAGCGCGTCGACCTCGGGCTGGACGTCGCGCCAGGCGAAGGGGCGGGACCCACCGTGAACCGGCGGGCGCGACGCGTAGATCCCGACGGAGTGCTTCGTGGCGTACCACCCCAGGCCTGTCACGAGCGCGGTCGCACCGGGGTCGGCACGCAAGGCGCCGACGGCCCGCGCGATGCCGTGCGAGGTGTAGTTGTTCCCGGGGCCGCCGCCGAAGGTGAGCCCCCCGGTCAGCGTCAGGGGTCGCGCCGGGTCGTCGACGGAGAGCCCGAGCTCCGCCGCCGCCATCTGCACCACGACTGGGAAGCACGAGTACAGGTCGATGGCCGCCACGTCGTCGATCCCGACGCCGGCCAGCTCGAGCGCCGCCGCCCCGGCCAGCCGGATGGCAGGGGAGCGGTGCAGCTCGGGGCGGTGCGAGATGAACCAGTGGTCGTTGGCGTCGGCGCCGGACAGCGGGAAGACCCAGCGGTCCTCGGGCACGCCTGCGGCGCGGGCGGCCTCCGCCGAGCACACGATGTAGCCGGCCCCCTGGTCCACCTGCATGTTGGCCGTGCACAGCTTGGGGTAGGGGAACGAGACCATCCGGTTGTCCGTGGCCGGGGTGACGATCTCGGAGGCGGGCCGGGGGGTGCGGATCCACGCGTGGGGGTTGGTGGCCGCCACCTCGCTGAAGCGGGACCACAGGGACCCGATGTGGGAGGCGTGCTCGTCGAGGGTCCACCCGCGGGCGGCGCGCAGGGCGTTCTCGAACAGCGGGTAGGCGTGCACGGGCAGGACCACGCCGCGTTGCACCTCGAGGTCGGTGGCGCCCGGCTTGTCCACGCCGAAGACGACGGGCGCCGGCGTCCCCTCGGCCGGCTGGCCGGCCCACGCGAGCGGGGCGTGGGAGGGATCGCGTCTCGCCAGGGCGCGGGCGTACAAGGCCTCGGCGCCGGTCACCAACACGACGTCGAGGTCGCCGGTGCTGATGGCCCGGCAGGCGTCGTGCATGAGGGCCTGTGGCGCATTGCCGCCGATCGCCGAGAGCATCAGCTGCGCCGGCTCCGCCCCCGCCTCGAAGCCCAAGCGCCATGCCACCAGCAGCGCCGGGTTCACCGTGCGCCACCCGAGCGGCGCCACGACGCGGATGCTGTCGGCCCGCCGGATGAGCGTGTTCCCCGCCGCTGCGGCGCCTCCCGCTGCGGCGCCGTCACAGTCCTCGGCCGCCGCCCGCAGCGCCCGCACCATGAGCTCCAGCGGCTCGGGACGGTCCGCGGGGTCCAGCCCGGCGTCGGGAGGGGTGACGACCTGGCCGACGCCGACCACGACGGGGGTGCGCGGGTCCACGGCCATGGACCGAGGAGCGTACCGGTTGACGCCCCGGGGGCTCCCCGGCGCCCCGGTACACTCGGTGGCCATGCGCGTCGCCGTCGGCTCGGATCACGCCGGGTTCGACCTCAAGGAGACCCTGAAGGCCGAATTGGCCGCGTGGGGCCACGATGTCGCCGACCACGGCACGCGGGAACCCGGCGTGGCCGTCGACTACCCCGATTTCGGGGGGGCGGTGGGCCGGGCGGTGGCCGGCGGGCTGGCCGAGCTCGGCGTCTGCGTGTGCGGGACCGGCAACGGCATCGCGATGGCGGCCAACAAGGTCCCCGGCGTGCGCGCCGCGGTGGTCCACGACGTCACCACGGCGACGCTGGCCAGGCGCCACAACCACGCCAACGTGGTGTGCGTGGGCGCCCGCACGACGGGCGCCACGGTCGTCGTCGAGGCGCTGGCCGCCTTCCTGGCGGCCCCCGAGGAGCACGGTCGCCACGACGCACGCATCGAGAAGCTGGCGGGCCTCGACCGCGAGCTGGTCCACACGCACGTCGAAGGGACTCCATGAGCAGCTACGAGACCGCGCTGGGCGTCGACCCCGAGGTGGCGGGGCTCGTCGGCCATGAGCTCAACCGCCAGCAGACCACACTGCAGCTGATCGCCTCGGAGAACTTCACCTCGCCCGCGGTGCTGGCCGCCACGGGCTCGGTGCTCACCAACAAGTACAGCGAGGGCTATCCCGGCCGTCGTTACTACGGGGGCAACCAGATCATCGACGAGGTGGAGGACCTGGCGCGCGCCCGCGCCACCTCCCTCTTCGGCGCCGCGCACGCCAACGTGCAACCGCACGCCGGGGCCAACGCGAACCTGGCTGCCTACCAGGCGCTGCTCGAGCCGGGTGCCACCATCCTCGCCATGCGGCTCGACCACGGCGGGCACCTCACCCACGGGTCGCCCGCCTCCATCGTGTCGAAGTTCTGGCGCTTCGTCTCCTATGGCGTGACGCCCGAGTCGCACGACGGGGCGAACCCGGGCGAGGTCATCGACTTCGACCAGGTGGCTCACCTGGCGAAGACGGAGAAGCCCGCGCTGATCGTCGCCGGCTCGACCGCGTACGCGCGGGTCATCGACCCGCGACCGTTCCGCGAGATCGCCGACTCGGTAGGAGCGTTCTTCATGTTCGACGCCGCCCACCCGGCCGGGTTGATCGCCGGGGGCGTGCACCCGAGCCCGGTCGGTGTCGCCGACGTCGTCACCCTGACCACACACAAGACGTTGCGCGGCCCGCGGGGTGGCGCCATCCTGTGTGGCGAGGAGCTGGCGAAGAAGATCGACAGCGCCGTGTTCCCGGGCCTGCAGGGCGGACCGCTCGAGCACGTCATCGCCGCCAAGGCGGTGGCCTTCGCCGAGGCGGCCACGCCGGGGTTCCGCCAGTACGCCACGCAGGTCGTCGCCAACGCCGGCGCCCTGGCGCAGGCGTTGGCGGGCCACGGCTTCCGTCTCGTGTCCGGTGGCACCGACAACCACATGCTGCTCGTCGACCTGCGGCCCTTCGACGAGGAGCTGACCGGCAAGGAGGCCCAGGAGGTCCTGGACCGGGCCGGCATCACGTGCAACCGCAACACCATCCCCGACGACCCACGCTCACCCTTCCTCACGTCGGGCCTCCGCCTCGGGACCGCCGCCGAGACGACGGCCGGGATGGGCACCGCCGAGATGCAGGTGGTCGCCGACCTGATCGTGCGCACGCTCAAGGCGCGTACCGACGAGGGTGAGATCGCGACGGTCCGGTCGGAGGTCGCCGCGCTGTGCGCCGCCTTCCCGCCGTACCCCGACCTCGTGGCCTAGTGCGTGCCTGACATCGGCTGGTACGGCCTGGTCCTTGTGGTCGCCGCAGCGGCGACGGCAGCAGTGACCGTGCCGGCCAAGCGCATCGCGCTGCGGGTGGGCTACGTCGCCCACCCGGGCGAGCGCACGGTGCACACCAAGCCGATCCCCTACGGCGGCGGCGCGGCCATGTTCATGGGCTTCCTGATTGCTGTGCTCGCGTCCGCCGTGGTGCCGCAACTGCGGCCCATCTTCGTGGACTCGCCCGAGATGACCGGCGTCGTGCTGGCCGGCGGCGCGATGTTCGCCGTGGGGCTCATCGACGACGTCCGGGACATGTCGGCACCGGCCAAGATGGCCGGGCAGGTCCTGGCCGCCAGCATCCTGTACTTCAGCGGCGTCACGATGTACGAGCTCAAGATCCCGCTCGCAGGGTTCTTCGTGTTGACCCCCGGCATCATCCCGCTGATCACCGCGGCGTGGGTCATCGCCCTGACCAACGCCGTGAACCTCATCGACGGCCTCGACGGCCTCGCCGCCGGGGTGGTCGCGATCGGTGGCGGCGCCCTCGCGCTCTACGGGATCCGCCTGATGGGCCTGGGCCTCCTTCCGAGCGACAACGTCGGGCCACTCGTCGCGGTCATCGCGTGCGGGATCTGCCTCGGCTTCCTCCCGTTCAACTTCAACCCGGCGCGCATCTTCATGGGTGACGCGGGCGCGCATTTCCTCGGGCTCCTCATGGCGGCGTCGACGATGGTGATCGGCGGCCGGGTCCCCACCGCCGTGCCCATCAGCGGCGTGACATATTTCTTCTTCGCCCCCCTCTTCATCCCCCTCCTGATCCTGGGGGTGCCGCTGGTCGACATGGCCTTCGCCTTCGTCCGGCGGACGGCCCGCGGCCAGGGTTTCGACACCCCCGACAAAGAGCACATCCATCACCGCCTGCTCCGCCTGGGCCACGGCCCCCGCCGCAGCGTCATCATCCTGTGGGCCTGGACGGCCGTCCTGTCCAGCTTCCTGCTCTTCCCCCTGTTCGTCCATCAGGTCAACGCCTTCATCCCGATCGGGGCGGCGGCCCTGGGTGTGGGCCTGTACACCTTCTTCCACCCTGGCCTGCGCCGGGGTAACGGGGAGGAGGAGGACGCCCGGCCCGACGCCGACGAGGGGCCCCCTCCCGAGGAGCCCCGACGGGTCAGCGAGGTGGTCAGGTTCCCGTCGTGACCGTTTGGACGCCATCTGGGCCGGGATGCGAAGATGAGTCCTGTGTACCCCGTCCACCTCGCCTCGTCCGGTGCCGTCGCGGCACCGAGGACGACGGACTCCGGCGCGCCACGCACCGCATAAGGGGCCAGAAGTCGTATGCGTGGTCAAGTGAGTCTCGTCGTGCGCGCCCGTTCGGGTGAGCGACCAGGGCGATTCCACCCCGTCAGAGGACCCGAAACCGCTTCCCGGGGCGGTGGCGTTCCTGAGCATGGGGCTCTCGGCCGCCGCCTGCGTGGGGGTGGGCCTGGGCCTCGGGCTCTGGGTGGACAGCGCGGCGGGGACGGCGCCGGTGTTCCTGCTGGTCGGCTTGGCGCTCGGCGTGGCTGCGGCCGCCTACAGCGTGATCAAGCTGATCCGCTCGTACCTCTAGAGGGCGCCGCGTGAACATGCTCGACGGGCTCTCGGATCTCGGGGGCAATGCACTGGCCAAGGTGCTGCGGCGCACGGTCGTCTCCGCCATCGTCGTCGGCGCCGCCGCGGTCATCATCCTGCTCCTCCTCTCCGTGCCGTGGGCCGCGCTCGGCGTGGCCCTCGGGCTCGGGATGGCCGTCGTGAACCTGCGCTTCCTCGACGCCGGCGTGGCGAAGCTCCATACCGACGGGGAGACCAACAACAAGGTCCTCCGGCGCGCCATGGGCACCAAGAGCATCACCCGCCTCGGCGTCATCACCGTGATCTGCATCGGCCTGCTGCTGCTGAACGGCGCCCTGGGGATCGGCGCCGTGGGTGGCCTCGTCATCTTCCAGTTGCTCTTCGTGGTCAACGTCGGGCGCGTCGTCATTTCGCAGGGGATCCAATGAGCAACCACTTCGTCCTGGCGACCATCACGATCGGTGAGCACCACGGCGTGGTGCACGTCTTCGGAATGACGGTCTACCTGGACGTGGTGTTCAGCACCCTCGTGGCGGCGGCCATCGTGCTCGGGCTCGGGCTGCGCATGCGGGCCAAGGCCACCGCCGGAGTCCCCGGGAGGCTCCAGCTCTTCTGGGAGGTCATGGTCGAGCAGGTCTCCGACCTGGCCCAGTCGGCCATCGGCCCCGAGGGCATGCCCTTCGTCGGCCTCGGCGTCGTCGTCTTCTTCTTCATTCTGATCTGCAACTGGCTCGCCTTCATCCCGACCGGTGACCCGGGGTACCTCCCCCCGCCGACCGGCGACGTGAACCTGCCGCTCGCCTTGGCGCTGACCGTCTTCTTCCTGGTGCACTACAACTCGGTCAAGGCCCGCGGTTGGGGCGGGTACTTCAAGCACTATGCACAGCCGTACGCCGCGTTGACGCCCATCAACATCATCGAGGAGATCACCAAGCCGATCACGCTGACCTTCCGTCTCTTCGGCAACATCTTCGCGGGTGTGCTGATGATCTCGGTCATCGTCACCCTGATCCCGCCCTACGCGTCGTGGATCGGCCTGCTCGTCTGGAAGCCGTTCGACGAGTTGTTCATCGGGGCGATTCAGGCCTTCATCTTCGCCCTGCTCACCATCATGTACCTCGGCATGGGCATGCGCCGGGACGCCCACTAGACCTCCCGCCGGAGGCGGGAACATAGGACCAAACCGGACACTCGACCACGATCCAACAACAGATCTCAACAAAGGAGAGGAAACATGGCAGCAAGCACAATGGAAGGTGCGGTACGTGTCGCCGGCGCGCTCATCGGTGGCGGGCTGGCACTCGGTGGCGGCGCCATCGGCGCCGCGGTCGGCGACGGTCTCGCCGGTTCGCAGACGATCGCGGCGATCGCACGGCAGCCCGAGATCGAGGCCAAGGCCCGTCAGTACTTCTTCCTGACCGTCGGCCTGGTGGAGGCCATGTACTTCATCAACCTGCTGTTCATGGTGGTGTTCGTCTACGTCTTCGCCGCCAAGAGCATCGCGTAGCACCACGCACCCAATTTCCTATCCGCCGGAGAGACCCCGGAGACCGAGAGCATCATGACCACAGCAGGCATCTTCCTTTTGCCCAATGGGACGTTCTTCATTGAGCTGATCGTCTCCATCATCCTGATCCTCGCCATCTACAAGTGGGTGCTCCCCCCCATCAACAAGGCGATGGAGGAGCGTCAGGAGAAGATCAGGACGTCCCTCGAGGCCGCCGATCAGGCGCGCGCCGACGCGGAGGCGGCCGACGACGAGCGCCGGACCGTCCTCGAGGAGGCGCGCCACCAGGCACGTGAGATCCTGGCCCAGGCCAACCGCACGGCCGAGCAGGTGCGCATCGACGCCCAGTCCCGGGGGCAGAGCGAGTACGAGCGCATCGTCGGCAACGCCGAGGTGGAGGTCGGCCTGGCCCGCCAGCGTGCCGTCGAGGAGGCGGCCACCCGCATGGGCGAGATCGTGATGGACGTGGTGGAGCGCGTCATCGGGCGCGAGGTCAACTTCGAGGCGCACCGCGACCTGATCGACGAGGCCGTCGAGGCCCTCCGGGCCGACACGACCGGCGGCGCAGCCGCCAGCGCCGGGGCGCGTCAGTGAACCCCACGCTCCAGGGCTACTCCGCGGCCGTCCTCGAGGCGGCCGATCCGGCGGCGCTCGGTGGCATCGCCGGCGAGCTCGACGCGATCGAGCGACTGGCCATGAGCAGCGCGCCGCTGCGGGCCGCGCTGACGGACACCTCGGTGCCCGGGCTCGCCCGCCGCGCCGTCATGCTCGACCTCCTGGAGGGGAAGGTGTCGCCCCAGGCGCGCCGGTTGGCCGCGTTCGCCTGCCTCGCGGTGTCGGCACCCCACGTGCCCGCCGCGCTGGCCTGGCTGAGCTCCCGGGCCCGGCACCTCGCCGAGGGGCGGGAGATGGAGGAGCCGCCGCTGAGCCTGACCCAGGCGCGCGAGCGCGTGGGCGGGTACGCGACGGCGCTCTACGAGGACATGTCCAACGACGCGCTCGAGTCGCTCGAGGACGATCTCTTCCGCTTCGGGCGGATCGTGGCGTCCACGCCCGCCCTGCGCGCGGCCCTGACCGACCGGGACCTCGAGGTCGACGCCCGCCAGGGACTGGTGGTGCAGCTCCTCGAGGGCAAAACGCCGGCCACGACGCTGGCGCTGGTCCGCTACGCGGTGACCGGAGGGCGGGCGCGCGACTTCGTGGGCACCATGGACTTCCTGGTCGAGCAGACCGCCGCGGCCCGCGGCTGGCGCATCGCCCACGTCCGGTCGGCGGCGCCGATCGACGAGGCACAGCAGACCACGCTCACCGACTCCCTGGGCTCGCTGACCGGAGGGCCGGTCGAGCTCCAGGTGGTCATCGACGAATCACTCCTCAGCGGGGCACTCATCAGGATCGGCGACCTGCAGGTGGATGCGACGGCTCGGGGACGGATCGACGCGTTGCGAGAGCATCTCGTCCCGGCCGGATGGCAGCCATCCGGGTTCGGCGCCGCCGGGCGGGGTCACGAGACGACAGGACAGACAGA
>CAYWDQ010000028.1:0-28735 GCA_964457065.1 uncultured Acidimicrobiaceae bacterium
CTGTGGACCATCGTCGAGGGTGGCCGGCGCGGCCTCAGGTGGGCCTGGATCTTCTTCGTCATCAGCCTCTTCACGAGCCTGGCTTTCGCGATCGCGTTATTCCTGGCGTTCATGGAGCGCCAGCTCCGCTACAACCGGTCGCTGGTGCCCTCCAGCACCGCGTAGCCAGCGTTGTAGCCGGGGATGAAGGTGACGCCGGGTCCCCCGTGGCACCCGGCGCCGCACAGGTACAGGCCGTCGACCGGCACCGCGTTGTCGGGCCAGCCCCGGGGTCCCGGTCGGAAGGGGCCCATGAATTCGGGTTGCAAGAGCCCGTGCGTGAAGTCCCCGCCCGTGCACCCGAACATCAGCTCGTAGGTGTAGGCCGGGTAGTTCAGCTGGCGCTCAATGAGATCGGGGAAGTTCGGGGCGACGGAGGCGATCTTGGCCACGATACGTTCGGCCATCTCGTCTCGCTGCCTCGCCTGCGACTCGCGGTCGGACGCGACCGGCAGGTAGAACGCGAAACTGCTCGCCGCATGCTTGCCGGCGGGGGCGAGGCTGGGGTCATCGAGCGTCGGGATCTGCAGGTTGAAGGAGGGTGACCGTGGCACCTCGCCCCTGACGCACCCCTCGAAGTCGAGCTGCATCTGCTCGGCCGTGCCGAAGAAGGTCACGTTGCGGCCGAACTGACCATCGTTGAGCGCCTCGTACGGAGCGCTGTACTCGGGCAACCCGCTGAGCGCGAAGTGAGCCTGGAAGTAGGCCGCACGATGGTCGATGGCCGCCACCCGGCGGGCGAAGGCCTCCGGAAGGGCATCGGCATCCATCAGGTGTGCGAACGTCGCGGTCGGGTCGAGATTGGACACCACGACCGGGGCGGTCGCGACCTCCCCGTCCCCGAACTCGACCCCCTTGACGGCACCGTCCTCGACCAGGATGCGGGAGACCTTCACATGACGGCGCAGCTCGCCGCCGTGGCGTTCGAACAGCGCACTCAGGTGATCGGCGATGGTGCCCAGACCGCCGCGCACCTTGGACATCGTCGCGGTCCCCGGCGAGGCGAGGGCGAAGGCGAGGCAGAGCGCGCTCCCCGGCGAGTACGGACCACGGAAGGTGGAGTTGACGGCGAGGAAGGCCAGCATGCTGCGCACCGGCGCATGCTTGGACTTGTCGGGAAGGAAGCGGTCGACCACGTCCATGACGCTGCCGAACATGGCCGTCCGGATCGCCTCGCGCTCGGTCTCGTTGGCCGCGCAGTCCCACATGGCGTCGAGCGACCGCGGCGGCCACGTGCGCACGTCGAATCGCCCGATGGCCCGGGCTGGGGCCTCGGCCCAGGCCGCCACCTCCGCCATCCCGAGCACCGCCTCGATCCCCAACGTCTCGCCCAGGTGCTCGAGCAAGCGCTCGGGATCCGAGTAGAGGAAGATCGGCTGCTGGCCCTCGTTGATGCTGGCCGACTGCACTTCGGGCTCGTAGATGGGGCACGAACCGAGGTCGAGGTCCTCGAAGATCTCGTTGGGCACCGGGAACTGGATGGATCCGGCCAATTCGAAGCGGAAGCCGCGGATGAGCTCGGTGGTCGAGGCCATCCCGCCGATGAAGTGGTTCTTCTCGAGGCACAGCACCCGCAGGCCGCCACGAGCCATGACCGCGGCGGCCGTCAGGCCGTTGTGACCGGCACCGATCACGATGGCGTCGTAGTCCGGCATCGTGACGGGACTGTAGCGACCCGCAACGGGCGCCGCGGGGAGAAGGGCTGTCGTTACGCCTGACGTAGTATTCGGACCCTTCCTGCGGCGAGTCACCGGGAACGGGGCGGCGGCCCATGACCCCGAGATGATTAGAGAGGCCGCCGATTGGCAATGCTCCCCCCGAGAGGGCGCCGACCCCGGACGAGGAGGCCGCCGCCGAACGCAACCAGCTCGATCCCGACGTCGCCGCGCACGAGCGGGAGATGGGGAAGCTCGGTGCCGAGATTGAGGGCGAGGGTCGGATCGACTGACCCGATCCGACCGGAGATCAGCACGTCCCTCCCCGACGCAGATCCCCTCGCGGGAGGACCCCCCGGAGACGACATGACGGCGGGTGACGACGGCGCCGGACCCGCTCCGGACCCGACGACTGCCCAGGGCGCCCTGGTGGCCGAGGTGGCCTCGCTCCGGCAGCAGGTCGCACTGCTGGCGGAGCGCATCGGCGACATGGGGGCCTCCGCCGGTCTCCGTGCGACCAGTCAGCTCTCGGGCGGTCCGGGCGAGGACGAGTCCTGACCCGAACGGTCCCGGCTCGCCCCCAGTTGGGCCGCGAAGAGCTCGCCGCAATGATCCGAACAGAAGTAGAACCGCTCGCTGGCATGGGCGAGAGAGGACGGGGCGTGCGCCGTCTCGACCTGCATGCCGCAGACGGGGTCACGAACATACCCCGTCCCACCGCCCAGCCTCTCCCGGTTGCGATAGGTCCAGTAGAGGAGTCCGAACAGCGCAATGAACACGATGTTGAGGTAGGTGGTGTAGTTCCACGAGAAGTGGGCCGGGGCGATCGTGGTCGGGCGGAGGGTCGGCACGAGACCAGCGGCCCGGAAGATCCCCTCGGTGACGAGGCCGGCGGTCGACATGAGCGCCCAGAAGACCGCCAGCATGCGCAGCATGAGCCGGGTGCCGTAGTAGCGGCGGTAGATCAACAGCAGCGGGAAGGCGATGAGGTCGGCGAAGATGAAGGAGATCACCCCGCCGAAGGAGATGCCCCCCTTCCACAGCGCCGCCGCCAGCGGCACGTTGCCGATGGAGCACACGAAGCTGATGACGGCGATGAACGGCCCGACGATGACGTTCTCCACGCTGGTCCAGAACCCGTGGCCGCTGATGAACACGGCCTGCCACACCGAGGTGGGGACGAGGACGGCCAGGAACCCGGCCACCACGTAGCCGACCACGAGCTCGCGGCGCAGCATGGTGAGGTCGGACATTGTGTACGTCGCGCTGTCCGCCCACCCCCCCTTGGAGCGCAGGCGCACCGACCACGGCTCCCGCTGCAGATCAGCGCTCTCGCCCGGGCCGTGCTGGTGCTCGCCACCGGCACCGTGCGCGCTCACGCGCTCACGTGCCTCGACGATCCGGCGGCCGCGCAGCCAGAGCGCACCCAGGGTGGCCAGCAGGCCGATCATGATGATGCCGCCGACGAACTCGCTGACGGCGAACTGCCAGCCCATGAGGACGATGAGCACGATGCCCAGCTCGAGCACGAGGTTCGTCGACGCGAACATGAAGACCATGGCGCTGACATAGTCGGCCCCCTTGGCGAAGAGCGACTTGGCCATGGCCGAGGCCGCGTAGGAGCACGACGAGGAGACCATGCCGTAGCCCGAGGCCCGCACCACCGCTGCCGGGCGGTGGTCGCCCAGGTTCTTCTGCATGGCGTCGCGACTGACGAAGGCCTGCACGGCGCCGGATATCCCGAACCCGAGGACGAGAGGCCACAGGGTCCCCCAGAACATGAAGAACGCTTCGCGAAGCGAGCGCCCGACGTCCACCACGATGGTGGCCGTGGCGAGCACGGGGATCAGGACCGCACCAGGCGCCCGATGGCGGCCGATGCCTCGTTGAGCTTCTCGGTCGCCTCGTCGCCGCCCTGGCGCACCGCATCGGACACGCAGTGGGCCAGATGGTCCTCGAGCAGCACCAGCGCCACGGCCTGCAGCGCCTTCGTCGCGGCCGAGACCTGCTCGAGGATGTCGATGCAGTAGCGGTCCTCGTCGACCATGCGCTGCAAGCCCCGGACCTGGCCCTCCACCCGGCGCAGCCGCTTCTGGAGGCCTTCCTTGTCGTCGATGTAACCGGGTCCCATGGCGCTCCCTTCGCTGATACCCCCCTAGGGTATAAGGAGCGAGGCCGGCGGCGTGCGCCGGCGCACGTACACGGGGCCGGATCGCGTCAGCCCAGGCTCTCGACGACCCGGCGCATACCTTCCCTCCACGGCACCTCGGTGCGACCGAGGATGCTGTGCATCCGGGTGACGTCGGGCCACAGCGGCCACGGAGCGTCGGGGGCGTAGCGGATCCTCACGGGTAGCCGCACCAATTCGCCCAGGTAGGCGCAGTACTCCTCCGCGCTCACCGTGTCGCTGCCGGCGAAGTTGACCACGACCGGATCCGCCGCGGCCACCTCGAGCGCCCGGATGCCCAGCCGGACGTAGTCGTCCTCGAAGATGGGGTTGTAGTTGTTCGGCGCGTCGGGGTGCAGCACGACCTCCTTGCCGGCCAGGACCCGCCGCAGGCGGGTGACGGGCGCTCCTCCCTCGGGCCCGTAGGTCGAGAAGATCCTGATGATGGTCAGCGGCGTGCCGCACCGCTCGGCGGCGAACCGCACCACCGCCTCGCCGGCAATTTTGGAGAGGCTGTAGGCACCGAGGTGGACCCCCGGCGGGTCGTCCTCGGACAGCGGGCGCCGGCCCTGATAGTCGTAGGCCGAGCCCGTCGAGCAGTAGACGAACGAGGCACCGGGCGTGGCGCCGACCAGGCGACCAGAGGCCTGCGCGTTGACCTCGAAGAACTGCTGCCAGTCCGACGGCGACTCACGACCGAAGTGGGCCGCCGCGTGGAAGACGTGGGTGATCCCCTCCGGGAGCTCCTCGAGGTCCAGCGTCGCCACGTCTCCCACGATCGGTCGGATCCCCGCGTCGGCCAACCGCTGCCGGTCGCCCGCACCGCGGCAGCGCGCCAGCCCGAAGACGTCGTGCCGGGCGGCGAGTGCCCGGGCGATGGGAAACCCCACCCGACCCGTCGCACCGGTGACGAGGACGCGCCATGCCTCGCGGGGCCCCGGATCCTCCTCGCCCGCGTCGGCCTGCTCCATGGCGCACCTCCTCGAAGAGTCCGAGATTAGGACTCCGGGCCCGGTCCGGGCGGCGGGGCGCGGCGGCTCAGCCCCCCAGGATGCCCAGACCTTCCTCCCGGATCCCCTTCGCCCGCGCGTCGGCGAAGCCCTCCAGCCAGACCCGCATCTCCTCACTGCCCGTCTCGTCCGCCCAGCGGCGCGGCAGGGCGGGGAACGAGTAGTCAGGGGGCAGCGGGGGCGGCCCCGGCTCCCGGGCGCGCCGCTCCATGGCGGCGTCGACCGAGGGCGCCAGACGTGCCGCCTTGGCCCGGACCTGCGCCTGGTCACGTTCCTTGAAGGCGGGAAACACCGTGCGGCCGAAGAGTTCGAGTGACTCGCAGATGTGCTCGTGGCGGTTCCTGCCGGCCTGCAGCACGAAGATGACCTGATCGACGCCCGCCTCCTCGAACCGTTCGAGATACGCGCGCACCTGGTCGGGCGTCCCGGTCGCCCCGCGCAGCCCGGTGCGGTCACCCGCCGCCAGCCTGGCGCCGAGCCGTTCCTGGCGCAGCGCGGTCTCGATCTCGGGCGAGTAACCCTGCTCGCCCCTCCTGTCGACGTACTCGCTCCAGACGTCGGTCGAGCCGGGCCGGTGCTGGCCGAAGACGTAGTAGTGGCCGAGCGAGTAGCCGAAGAAGTTGCCGCCCTCGAGCCCGCGGTCGAGGGCCACCCGCTCGTCGGGGTGGCACATCATCTGGGTGACGCACGCGATGTTGGGGTTCACGGCGAGCCCGACGGGGACGCAGCGCTCGGCGAGCGTCTGCTCGTAGTCCGACACCCACTTGCGCGCCTCCTCGGGATCGATGAAGGCGAAGGTGAGCGCGCCGATGCCCTTCTCGGCGGCCAGCAGGATGGTGTCGCGCCGGGAGCAGGCCACCCACAGGGGCGGGTGCGGCCGCTGCATCGGCTTGGGGACGACGTTGCGCGGCGGCATCTGCACGAACCGGCCGTCGATGCCGGTGAAGGGGGTCTCGGTCATGCACCGCAGGACGACCTCGAGCCCCTCGAGCCAGGCGTCACGCTTGGTCGCCGGGTCGACGAGGAAGCCACCCAGCTCCGCCTCCGAGCCCGACTCCCCCGACCCGAACTCGACCCGCCCGCCCGAGATGAGATCGAGGGTGGCGACGCGCTCGGCGGTGCGGGCCGGATGGTTGTAGCCCGGCGCGGTCTGGATGATGCCGTGGCCGAGACGGATGTCCTTCGTCCTCTGGCTGCAGGCACCGAGGAACACCTCGGGCGCGGACGAGTGGCTGTACTCCTCGAGGAAGTGGTGCTCGACCTCCCAGACGACGTCGAAGCCCAGGCGGTCGGCCAGCTCGATCTGCTCGAGGGCATCCTGCATGAGCCGGTACTCGCTCCCGTCCTCCCAGGGACGCGGGAGCTGATGCTCGTAGAAGACGCCGAACTTCACGGAGTACTCGGGGACGGAGCGCCCAGAGAGTGGAACTCGGCGAGGACGTCCGCCCCGTCGGGGCGCCGGGCGCACCAGAATTCGACCTCGCCGAGCGCGGCACGCCGGCCCTCGTCGCGGCCCGGCCCAAGGCTGTGGGCGAGGAGGGGCTCCCAGATCCGTCCGACCATGTCGGCCCCGGCATGGCGGCGGCCGCCCTCGCCGACCCACGTGCGGTCCCGCATCTCGGACAGCGCGGTGCGCAGGTAGCCGACGTGGGGGGTCTCGTCGGCACGGATGTACGACACGAGGCGGGCGGCCTCGCCGTCGCCGGCCACGAGCTCGCTGTCGGACATCCACTCCTCGGCCCAGGCGAAGGTGTGGAAGGCCGAGATCTCGATGAAGAGGACGCGGACCATCAGCGACACCATCGCTTCGAGCTCGTGCGGAATGTCGTCGGGGAGCAGCCGGGGGGCGCCGGCGCCCGGGCGCCCCGGTCCGAAGCCCATCCGGGTGAGCATCGCCTCGATGTCGGGCTCCTGGCACGATCGGTCGAACGCGATGTCGCGCGCGGCGAACCACATGTCCCTGTGCCCCGCCTCCTCCTCCCAGCCGGCCTCGTCGCGGCCGTGGGCCTCGAACAGCCCTCCGCCGAGATGACCGATCGCCGTCCCACCGACGTCCTCGACGAAGTGACGCTGCAGGTCGGTCGGCTTGAGCAGGCGGATGTTGGCTCCATAGCCCTCGACGGTGCCGATCCTGGTGAGCGTCGCCACGAGCGGCTCCGGGACGCCGGCGCGGATCAGGAAGCGCGCCTGGTCGACGTTGGGGAACGACCGCTCCCACCATTCGAGTGGCACGTCGATCAGCTCGCTCGAGAAGCGCTCGCTGTTCTGCTCGCCCCACGCTGCGATCGCCGGGACGCGGAACCTCGTGCGCGGAGAGACGTAGGTGCCCGCCTCGTCGAAGCCGCCGTGGCAGCGGACACCGCCGGCGACGAGGGATTCGGCCACCGGGGTGTCGGCGAGGAGCTCCTCCTCGGAGAACTGCACCTGCGCCGTGCCCATGCCGATCCCTCCCGCTGGCCCATCGCCGTCGATCCTTCAGTATGCCGGGACCGGAGGCACCAGGCCTCTGCAGGGGCGCCGTGCGCCCCGCTCCGGGTCAGCCCGAGCCGGTCGAGGCGGCCTGGCCGTAGGTGGCAGCGGGAGCGGCGTGGATGCGGTTGCGACCGGCCGACTTGGCCTGGAACAGCGCCTCGTCCGCCCGCTCGACGACCTCCATGAAGGACAAGGGGCAGCCCGGTGACCAGCTCGCCACTCCGCCGCTCATGGTGACGACGGGCGGGAGCGACGGCCGGGCGGCATGCGGGATGGCCGCCTCGAGGACGGCGCGCCGGATCCGGTCGCCGGTGGCGAGCAGGGAGTCGTTCAGGCGGGGGTCACCGAGACCGAGGTCCGGCATGAGGAGCAGGAACTCCTCTCCGCCGTAGCGGTAGGCACATTCGCCGGCGCGCACGATGAAGTCGATCCGGGCGGCGACGTTGCGAAGGGTCTCGTCGCCGGCCACGTGGCCGTAGTGGTCGTTGTAGAGCTTGAAATGGTCGACGTCGAAGATGGCGATGCCGTAGGTCCGCCCCACCCGGAGGGCGCGCGCGTGGGTGCGGATGAGATCCTCCTCCATGCGCCGGCGATTGCCGAGCCCGGTGAGGTCGTCGGTGAGGGACTGCTCGAGCAGCTCGAAGTTGGCTCTCTCGAGCTCCTCCTGGGTATGGGCCAGTGCGTCGTGCAGTGCCGTCATCCGCTCCGCCGCGATCAGGCGGGTCTGGAGCGCGAACGAGTCGACCGGCTTGATCAGGTAGTCGTCGGCGCCCGAGCTCATGCCCTCGAGGATGTGCTCGGGATGGTCGAGCCCCGTCGTCAGGACGATGTAGACGTAGCCGTCGCCGGTCCCCTCCCGCACACGCCGGCAGAGCTCGGGGCCGTCCACGCCCGGCATCATCCAGTCGGTGAGCAGGACGTCGATCCCACCGGACGACAGTAGGTCCCAGGCCTTGGATCCCTCCTCGGCAACGACCGATTCGTGACCCAGCTTCGACACGATCGCCTTGAGCAGCAGCCGGCTCGTGGGGTCGTCGTCGGCGATGAGGATCCGCATGTCAGGGCCTCGACGCGACGGACTGCAGGGCCACCCGGGCGCGGGAGAACTCGGACTCGAATTGCTCCTGGAGGGCGGCCGCCTCCTCGACCTGCGCCTGCCGTGCGCACCGCTCGATGTCGCCACAGACGTCGGCCAGGGCCAGCGCCCCCACGTTCGCACTGGCGCCTTTGAGCGAGTGGGCGGCCTGCCCGATCGCCGGGGCGTCGCCGGCCTGGAGGGCACGCAGGAGCTCCGTACGCCCTTCCGCGCTCATGGTGAGGTACTCACCGACGATCTCCCGCAGCGCCGCGCCCGCTCCGTCGTCGAGGCTGAGGAGCAGCTCGATCTGCGAACGAGCCAGGGCATCGTGCACGACGTCGTTCATGGTGTCCCGACCTCCTCGCGATCGCGTGCCGGCCCGACCACCCACCGCAGGAGGACGGTGGACACCGCCTCGAGCCGCACCGGCTTGGTGATGAAGTCGTCCATCCCGGCGGCCATGCAGTGCTCCCGGTCGCCCTCCATTGCGGCGGCGGTCATGGCGATGATCGGGATGTGCTCACCCCCGCCCTCCAGGCCCCGGATGGCCTCGGTCGCCTCGTACCCGTCCATCTCCGGCATCTGGCAGTCCATGAGGACGGCGTCGTAGGTGCCCAGCCGGAACGCCTCGACCGCCTCGAGCCCGTTGTTGGCGATGGTGAACGTGTACCCGAGGTTCTCGAGCACCTTGGTGCCGACCAGCTGGTTCACCTTGTTGTCCTCGACGAGGAGGATCCTTCCCGAGGTCTCCGTCGTCTCGGGAGCGTCCTCGGCCGGAGCCGGGGCCGGTTCGAGCGCGGCACCCGAATTGAGGCTGGTGATCAGGCAGTCGAAGAGCTCGGAGGCGCGGACGGGCTTGGTGAGGCTGGCGGCGAACCCGGTGAGATGCGATTCGGCGGCCTCGAGCCGATGGCCGGAGGAGCTCAGGAGGAAGAGCATCGTCGGCGCGGTGGTGGGATCCGCCTTCAACGTGCCGGCCAGCTCGAGGCCGTCCATGCCGGGCATGTTCAGGTCGACCACGCCCAGATCGAACGCGCGGCCGTCGGCGGCCGCGGTGAGCGCGAGCTCGAGCGCCTCGTAGCCGTCGGCGGCCTCCACGGCCTCGACGCCCCAGGAGAGCAGCTGCTGGCGGAGGATCCTGCGGTTGGTCGCATTGTCGTCCACGACGAGCGCGCGCTGACCGGAGAGCGTGCGCGGGTCCCCGGTCCTCTCGTCGGCGGGCAGGTCGTCCGAGCGCCGCAACGAGAGCTCGAACCAGAAGGTCGATCCCTCCCCGGGGGCGCTCGTGAGACCGAGCCTTCCCCCCATGAGCTCCACCAGCTGCCGGCTGATGGTCAGGCCGAGACCGGTGCCGCCGAATTTGCGGGTGGTGGACGAGTCGGCCTGCGCGAAGGCGCTGAACAACCGCTCCTGGTCCTGCTCGGCGATGCCGATCCCCGTGTCGACGACGTCGAAGTGCAGCGCCACGCGCTCGGAGTTCTGATGGAGCATGCGCACCCGTATCACCACCTCGCCCTCGGAGGTGAATTTCACCGCGTTCGCCCCGAAATTGAGGAGCACCTGGCGGATCCGGGTGCCGTCCCCGAGGAGCGACGTCGGGACATCGGGCTGCATGTCCACCAGCAGCTCGATGCCCTTGGCGTGGGCCGTGCCGGCCAGGATGCGCCCGACGTCGTCGACGACGTTGGGCACGCTGAGCGGCGACTCCTCGATCTCGAGCTTCCCGGCCTCGATCTTCGAGAAGTCCAGGATGTCGTTGATGATGACCAACAGGCTCTCGGCGGACAGCTTGACGCCCGAGGCGAGCTCGAGCTGCTCCTCGTCGAGGCCCGTCTCGAGCAGGAGGTCCGTGAGCCCGATGACCCCGTTCATCGGCGTCCGGATCTCGTGGCTCATCATGGAGACGAACTGCGACTTCGTCTTGGAGGCGACGAGTGCCGCATCGCGTGCCGCCACGAGATCCTGGGCCGCCTGCCGCGCCTCGGTGACGTCACCGCCGTTGAGGACGTACCCGTTGACCGACGGGTCGTCGAGCAGGTCGGCGGCGGTCCAGTCGACGGTGCGCCATTGGCCGTCCGCGTGCCGCATGCGCACCTCGAAGACCACCGTCCCGGCGTCGCCGTCGGTGAGGCCGACGAGTTGCTCGATCACCATGGCGGAGTCGTCCGGGTGCACGAGCTCGGTGAACGGCCGGCCCTCGAGGTCGCCGGAGGGATACCCGAGGATGCGCTCCGCCGACGGCGTGACGTAGGCGATCCGGAGATCGGCCTCGATCACGGCGATCAGGTCCCAGGTCTTGTCGATGAGCGACCGGAAGCGGGCCGTCTTGAGGGCGTGAGCCTCCCGCAGGGTGAGCGCCAGGCGCACCGAGGCGACGAAGAGAGTGATGGTGGCGAGCGCGATCGCAGGCCGGCCGATGTGCCAGAAGCTCGCCACGACCAGGATCCCCATGCTGATGGCAGCACCGAACGCGGGCAGTGCGAAGCCGGCCACCCGCTCGGTCACCGGGCTCTCCACCCTGGGGGGCAGGACCGTCACCGCCACCGCGATCAGCGTCAACGAGATCGGCCACGCCGCCCCGTTGGCGACGTACCCGAACCGGCTCATCGGCTGGAGGAGGTTGAAGCCGTCCCCGATGGCGTTCGCCGTCAGGGCGACGCACATGATGACGAAGAAGGGCCGGAACCCCTTCGGGAGCACCAGCAGGCCACCGACCGCCAGCGCGAGCAGCAGGAGGTCGCCCATCGGATAGACCAGGTTGGTCGCGGCTGCGAGCTTGCCGCCGCCCGTAACCCTGATGACCGCCGCGACCACGAAGGCCGCCGACAGGGCGGCCACGCCGAGGCCGGCGATCAGCCCGTCGAGCGAGGTCGCCAGGAGCGAGCTCCGGTTCCCACGCCGGATGAGCAGTGCCAGGGCGAGGAAGCACAGCGGGAAGAACCCGACGTAGAACACGTCCGCATACGACGGCGTCGACGGTGTGGCGCCGCCCAGCGACTCGATGGTCAGGACCAGGTCGCCCAGGGCCCACGAGATGCACGCCAGGCCCATGATGAGCGGGAACAACCGCGCCACGGGGTTGCTGGTCCGCCAGGAGCCCTCGAAATAGCGGGCAATGCAGAAGTTGCCCATCGTGAATTCGAGCAGGACGACCCCCCACCCGTCGACCAGCGTGGAGTACGAGCCCGTTCTGCGCACGAGCAGCGACACGACGAAGGCCACCACCACCAGCGCGGCGAACCCGAGCGCCCAGCGGACCCGGGTGGGGACCCGGTGGGGACCCCACGAGCCCGCATCGCCCGCCACGCCACCGGCCCCGTCTTCGGACGGCAGAGGCTGCCCAGGCGCGTCCCCGTCCCGTTCCATGGCTGCTAGGCCCATTCCCACTAAGACGGCAGGATGGCACCAGGGGTTGAGTCGCTGTTTGGTCGCTCGGCACTCCAGGGGGCGGCGGGGGCGCAGGCGGCCGTCCGGGTGCATGATGAGCTGGTCTTTTGTCGGCCGAAAGGGGGAAGGGGTGGCCACGTTCGTTCTCGTCCACGGCGCGATGCACGGCGGCTGGTGCTGGCGCCACGTGCATCAGCAGCTGTCGGGGCGCGGCCATGACGTCCATCGGCCGACCCTCACCGGCCAGGGGGACCGGCGCGCCTCCCTGGCACCGGAGACAGGGGTCAGCACCCACGTCGGGGACCTCGAGGATCTCCTGTGGTTCGAGGACCTGCGCGGGGTCCACCTGGTGCTTCACAGCTACGCCGGGGTCCTCGCCGGGCCGCTGGCCGAGCGCGTCGGGGACCGCCTGGCGTCGGTCGTGTACCTCGGCGCGTTCGTCACCGCACCCGGCGAGAGCCTGCTCGACGTCGAGCCGGGGGATGTCGCCGATCGCTACCGCCGGCAGGTGGCCGGGGACGGCGAGGGTTGGTACCTGCCGGCCACCGACGCCTTCTTGGAGCAGTGGGGGATCCGGGACGCGTCGACACGTGCCTGGGTCGGGGCCCGCCTCACCGATTTCCCCTTCCGGTGCCAGACCGAACCGACCAGCTTCGACCCGGCGCCGCTCGGCAGGCTCCGCAAGGTCTACGTGCAGCACACCGACCCGCCGCTGGCCAGCCTGCAGCGGTTCTACGATGCCGCCGTCGTGGCCGGCTGGGAGACCCACGAGCTCCACTGCGGACACGACATGATGCTGGCCGCTCCGCGGGACACGGCCGACCTCCTGGAGAGGATCGCCGGGGGCGCCTGACGCAGTCCGTTCCCGGTCCCGTGATCGGCGCGCCGCGTGGGTCGGGTAGCGTGGCAACGATCCTCTCGGTTCCTTTCGCAGGCCGACCGGGTCGTCACGTCCCGCCGTGACACTCCGATGCGTCGCCGAGAGGACCCCCTATGCCCGGACCCGACGTGCCCAGCACCAACGGGCACCGTGACAGCCCGCGGCGCGTGCGCAAGAGCCAGGCCGGTGCGACCAGGACCGCCTCCCCGCCCCCTCAGGGCACCCTCGACGAGCAGGTCGTCACCCTGCGGGAGACGGGCAAGAGCTACACCGCGGTGGCCAGGGCCCTCGGCATCAAGCACAGCGGCGACGCCCATGCGGCGTTCCTCCGAGCGCTGCGGACGCGCCCGGCGAAGGAACGCGCCGCCATGACGCAGCGGGAGGGCGAACGCCTGGACCGACTGGAGCGACGGGTCCGCTCGCGCGACGTCGGCCAACCCGACGAGCTCCGGCGACATCTCGCCGCGCTGGAGAAGTTCCGCCAGAGCCTCGCGTAGGAGCCGTCCGATGGGCATCGCCGTCGTCGTCGGGAACCCGAAGACGGGTTCGAGAACCCTTCGAGTGGCGATGGCCGTCGCCGGCGCCCTCCAAGGGACCGCCGGAGCGTCCGCGGGGGATCCGCTCGTCGTCGAACTGTCGGCGTTGGGGCCCGAGCTCTTCGACCCCGACGCCCCCGCGGTCGACGCAGCCCTCCATGCGGTGGCGCGCAGCGATCTCCTCGTGGTGGCCTCACCGACCTACAAGGCGACGTACACCGGGCTGCTCAAGTCCTTCTTCGATCGCTACCAGAGCGATGCGCTCGCGGGCACGGTGTCCGTTCCCGTCATGACCGGTGCGGCACCCGTGCACGCGCTGGCGCCCGAGGTCCACCTCCGCCCACTCCTGGTCGAGCTGGGCAGCTGCATCCCGACGCGCGGGCTCTTCGTGACCGAGCAGCAATTCGATGATCTCGACGCGGTGGTGGCGACCTGGGCAGAGGTCGCCCGACCGCTCCTGGCGAGAGCGCTCGGCGGCGCCTAGCCCAGAGCGGCTTTTACGGTCGCCCCCACCTGCTCGACTTCGAGCAGGAACCCGTCGTGTCCGGACTCGGACTCGATGATGCGCAGGGGTGGGCTCCCGGGCAGGTGACGGACCAGCTCCTGCTGTTGCCCGAGCGGGTACAGGCGATCCGATGCGATGCCCGCCACGAAGGTCTCTGCCTGCACTCTCTGCAGGGCCCGGGCGATTCCGCCACGACCTCTGCCGACGTCGTGATGGTTCATCGCCTCGCTGAGTGTCACGTAGGAGTTCGGGTCGAAGCGCTGCGCGAGCTTCTCCCCCTGGTGCTGCAGGTACGACTCGACGGCGTAGCGGCCGCCTTTCAGCGGCTCTTCCTGGCCCTGGGCCCGCCGACCGAAGCGCCACCGGAATTCGTCGCCCGTCCGATAGCTGAACTGACCGATACCCCGCGCAACGGACAGCCCGTCGACCGGGCGCCGCGACGTCGCGTAGTAGTCGCCCCCTTCGAACGCGGGGTCGGAGCGGATGGCCCTGATCTGCAGCGAGCACAGGGCGATCTGATCGGCCGACGCCGCCGCCCCCACGGCGAGGACGACCGCACGCGCCACCCGCCCGGGCTGACCGACACACCATTCGAGGACACGCATGCCGCCCATGGACCCCCCGATGAGGCACGCCCACCGATCGATCCCGAGCTGGTCCGCCAGGGCGACCTCGACGGCGACCTGGTCGCGGATGGTGATCAACGGGAAGCGGGATCCGTACGGTCGGCCGTCCGACGCCAGCGACGAGGGACCGGTGGTCCCCTGGCACCCGCCGAGCACGTTCGGGCACACCACGTGATAGCGGTCCGTGTCGATGGCCGCACCGGGTCCGATCAGGCCCTCCCACCAGCCCGCCGACGGATGCCCGACGCCCGGGGGGCCGGCCGCATGCGAGTCACCCGTCAGCGCGTGCAGGATCAGGACCGCGTTGGTCCGGGCCCGGTTGAGCTCACCCCACGTCTCGTAGGCGACCGTCACGTCCGGAAGGCGGCCGCCCGCCTGGAGCGGGAACGCTGCCCCTCCGCCGTCTGCGATCACGGCGAACTGGCGCCGCCCCGGCTCGTCCCCCGGTCGCCAGACCCCTGGGAACGACGTCGACGTCACACCCCCTTGGCGGCGCGGAACCCGGCTTCGAGGTCCGCCAGGATGTCCTCGATCGACTCGATGCCGACAGAGAGGCGAACGAGGTCGGGCGTCACACCAGTGGTGGTCTGCTCGGCTTCCGTCAGCTGCGAGTGCGTCGTGGAGGCGGGGTGGATGGCGAGGCTCCGCACGTCGCCCACGTTGGCCAGGTGGCTGAAGAGCTCGAGGCCCTCGATGAAGTTGCGCCCGGCCTCCGCGCCGCCGGCGATCCCGAAGGCGATGATCGCCCCACCGCCGTTGGGCAGGTAGCGCTTCTGCCGCTCGTGCCACGGGCTCGACTCCAGGCCGGGGTAGGCGACCCAGGACACCTCGTCGCGAGCTTCGAGCCAGCTCGCTACCGCAGTGGCGTTCTGCACGTGCCGCTCCATGCGCAGGCTCAGGGTCTCCAGACCCTGGAGGAACAGGAACGAGTTGAGCGGCGCGATGGCCGGCCCCGTGTCGCGCAGGTACTGCAAGCGCGCCTTGAGGACGAAGCGGGCCGGGAAGAGGGCCTCGGGCAGATTTCCGAACACCAGGCCGTGATAGCTCGGATCGGGCTCCGTGAAGCTCGGAAAGCGTCCGCTCCCCTCGTAGTCGAACTTCCCACCGTCTACGATCACGCCGCCGATGGACGTCCCGTGGCCACCGATGAACTTGGTGGCCGAGTGGACGACGATGTCGGCACCGTGGCGCAACGGCTGGGCGAGGTACGGGGTCGCCACCGTGCTGTCGACCACGAGAGGGATCTTGTGACCGTGCGCGACGCCCGACACGCCCTCGAAGTCGAGCACGTCTCCCTTCGGGTTCCCGAGCGTCTCGGCGAAGAACGCCTTCGTGTTCGGCCGGATGGCCGCACGCCACGCTTCGAGGTCGTCGGGATCGTCCACGAAGGTCACCTCGATCCCCAACTTGGGCAGCGTGTAGTGGAAGAGGTTGTACGTGCCCCCGTAGAGCGACGCCGAGGAGACGACGTGGCCACCGTTCTCGGCCAGGTTCAACAGGGTGATCGTCTCGGCGGCCTGGCCGCTGGCGACTGCCAGGGCCGCCACTCCACCCTCGAGGGACGCGATCCGCTCCTCGAACACGGCCTGGGTGGGGTTCATGATGCGCGTGTAGATGTTCCCCAGCTCTTCGAGCCCGAAGAGCGCCGCCGCGTGCGCCGTGTCCCGGAAGGTGTAGCTGGTGGTCTGGTAGATCGGCACCGCACGCGCACCTGTCGTGGGATCGGGCACGGCACCGGCGTGGACCTGGCGAGTCTCAAAACCCCAGTCGGGCATGGCAGTGGCCTCCTTGGACCGGGTCCCCGCCGAGGAGCCGGCGGGTAACCCCAGGTGCCCGAGTTTTACAAACCCGACCTAACTAGTCAACTTTGTGCGGGCAGACTCGATCCCGCCGTGGCCGTTCGGGCGGCGGCGGCGGTCTCAGATGGCTGAACCGTCGAGCAGCAGCTCGACGTCGATGTTGCCCCGTGTGGCATTCGAGTAGGGGCACACCTGATGGGCTCCCTGGACGAGCGCGGCGGCCGCGTCCCGATCGTCGACCCCGGGAACGGACACGTCGAGGACCACGGCCAGCCTGAACCCTCCGTCTCCGGTCGGGAGCAGGCTCACTTCGGAGTCGATCACCACCTCTCCGGGGTCGACGTGTTGGCGGCGGGCGACCACCCCCAGGGCACTCTCGAAGCAGGCGGCGTAGCCGACGGCGAAGAGCTGTTCGGGGTTCGTCCCGCCCCCCTCCCCGCCCAGCTCCTTCGGACGGCGGAGATCCACCTCGAGGGCGCCGTCGTCGCTCCGACCGTGACCGTCGCGCCCGCCCGTGACATGAGCCCGCGCCGTGTAAAGGACCTTGGCCATCACTCCTCCTTCCGAATCGGGTTGGGCTGTTCAGGTGGTTTTCAGGATGAACCGTCGGACTGCGTTGGCGAACCCTTCGTTCTCATCGCTCGTGGTCACCATGCGGGCGGAGCGTTGCACCTCGCTCGATGCATTGCCCATGGCGATGCTCAACCCCGAATGGGCGAACATCAACACGTCATTGGGCATGTCGCCGATGGTGGCGATCTGGGAGGGTGCGATGTCGAAGTGGGACGACAGGAACTTCACCACGCCTCCCTTGTTCGCCTCCGGGTGGGTGACGTCGAGGTAGTACGGCTGCGACTGCGCGGCGGTGACATCGTCGGAGAACTGGTCCCGGGCCGCCTCGGTGGCCCGCGCCATGGCATCGTGGTCGTCACTCACGCCGACGATCTTCGCCACCTGGTCCGTGAGACCGTCGTAACTGTCGACGACGGTCGGTTGGAACTGGACCGTGGCCGCCTCCTGGTCCACGTGCGGACCCTTCGGGTCGCGCACGTACCAGTCTGCGCCCCGGTAGATCCACGTCACGAGGCCGTGGGACTCCAGGAGGCTCAGGATGGGACCGACCAGTGGTTCCGGGACGAGCTTCTGCTCCATCACCGTCATGTCGGGTTCGACGATCAGGCCGCCGTTGAAGGCCGCGATGGGTGTGGTGAGCCCGAGCGGTTCGACCAGCATCGCCATGCCTCTCGGCGGGCGGCCACTGGTGACGGCGAAGAGCACGTCGGCGTCACGGAGCGCGTGGACGGCTTCGATCGCCTTTGGGGTGAGCTCCTTGTCCGGGGTGACCAGCGTGCCGTCGACATCGGCCAAGAAGAGCTTGATCGGGTTGTCGGGCGTCGGGCTCTTGGGCCGACCGCCCGGAGGCATCAGCTCACCGCCTTCGGTCCCGCGCCGAGGACCGATCTGACGAACCCACCGACCTGGTCGTACACGTCCCTGCTCTCCTTCGCCCACGGGAGCAGGAACGGGAACACATGGAACATCCCTTCGACCTCGGAGGCCACGTGGGGCACTCCGGCGGCCTGCAGTCTCTCCACCAGCAGCCGGACCGCGTCGCGGAACATCTCGTCGCCGCCGTAGACGACGAAGGTCGGGGGCCAGTCTCCGAGGTCGTCCCGCAGTGTGTCCACCCGGTCGTCGTCGGGGTCGACGCCATGGAGGTAGGGACTGGTCGGAATGTTCCAAGGCAGCACGTCGAGGGGTGCGTTGTCGGTGATCGAGTCCTCGCTGAGCGTGAGACTCACCTCGGGCGAGAACAGCAATGCACCGGCGGGCCGCCCGAGGCCTTCGTGATCCATGCGGTGCAGCACCGTGCCGAGCAGCCCCCCACCGCCTGAATCGCCGGCGACCAGCAGGTCCTCGCAGACGAGGCCACCGTGCTTGAGGTGTTCGATCACCTCGATGATGTCTTCGACGGCGGCGGGGAACGGGAATTCGGGCGCCAACCGGTAGTCCGCGGCGAACACCGCGCACCCGGTGACCCTGGCCAGGTGTGCCATGAAGAGGGAGTACATCTTGGGCGAGGTCCCGATGTACCCACCCCCGTGCAGGTAGACCATCGTGGCCGACCTGCCCGCCCGGTCGGGATCGGCCGCCGGAGAGGGGTGGAACCAGATACCGGGAACACCGCCGACCTCCTCCGTCCGGCTCCTCACGCCCTGGAGCGCCACGAAGGGAGGCAGGACCCGACCGGCAGCCGCGTCGAGCACCCGCTCCAAGGCGCGGAACTCGTCGATGGGGAGCGACGAGGCGTACCCGAGCAGTGTCCGCACGAACTCCCGGGTGGCCGAGACGGCCATGTTGCGCGGCGGATGGCTCGGGCCACGCCACGGATCGCGGAACGGCAGCCGACCGATCGCGCTCACGAAATTGGAGGCGAGAGTGGCCACGTCGACCGCCGCGATGGGCCACGCCGCGGTCTGGACCTCGGGCCGATCCGACATCACCATGTCCCGACAGTACCCAGACTTACCCGAGGTCCCGGCCAGTGGGCGGAGCAGACACCGTCACGTGCGCACCGGCTCCCCGACCGCGTGGACCGGCTCAGATGCCCGTGTGCTCGGCCCGCACCGGATCGGGGTCCGGCACGTGGGGCATCAGCGCATTCGGTGGGACCGTCCCGAGCCGACCAGCCTCGAAATCCTGGAGGGCCTGCACGATCTCGTCCCGGGTGTTCATGACGAAGGGTCCGTAGTGCTCGACCGGCTCTCCGATCGGCTGGCCGCCGAGCACGAGGGCCTCGAGGTCCCGGGTGCGCGAGTCCTGGGTGTCGTCGGCCCTGAGGGCGACGAAGTCGCCCGGGCCGAACGACACGAGCTGACCGGCGTGCACCGCACGGCCCTCGCTGCCGACCCGCCCGGACCCCGCCAGGACGTACACGAGGGCGTTGAACCCTGGATTCCAGGGGAGCTCGACGAGGGCCCCCGGCGACACCGACACGTGCAGCAGCGCCATCGGCGTGTGCGTCGACCCGGGGCCGCGATGGCGGCCGATCTCCCCCGCGATGACCCGCACGAGGGCGCCACCGTCGCCCGAGGACAGCAGCACCACGTCGTGGGCCTCGAGCCCCTGATAGGCGGGCGGGATCATCTTGTCCTTGGCCGGCAGGTTCACCCAGAGCTGGATGCCGTGGAAGAGGCCTCCGGAGACCACGAGGTCCTCGGGCGGCGTCTCGATGTGCAGGATCCCGCCTCCCGCAGTCATCCACTGGGTGGCGCCGTCGGTGATGAGGCCGCCGCCGCCCTGGGAGTCCTGATGGGCGAAGGTCCCGTCGATCATGTACGTGACCGTCTCGAAGCCACGATGAGGGTGCCACGGCGTGCCCTTCGGCTCGCCCGGCGCGTAGTCCACCTCTCCCATCTGGTCCATGTGGACGAAGGGGTCGAGGTCACGCAGGCTCAGACCGGCGAAGGCCCGGCGGACCGGGAAGCCCTCTCCTTCGAGCCCGCTCGGCGCGGTGGTGACCGAGGTCACCGGGCGTTCGGCGGACCGGGCACGATCGGGAGGAGGGATCCTCGGCAGGTTCAAGAGATCGCCAGGAGTCACGGCGGGCACGAGCGCCTCCCATCGGTGTTCACGGACCACACCAATCGCGGCCCTTGTCGAAGGATGTTCACAGCCTCACCCGCCGTTCTATACGTTCCCGGCTGTGGCGTGACCCGTTTGTGCAACCCCTATTGAACCCGAGCCTCGAGCTACGGAGCCGACCACGTGGGCCCAACGCCACCACGGGCGCCGCGGAACCCGTTGGTCCCCTTCGCATCCTCCGGGTCGCCGGTCTTCGGGCGCGCACATAGGTTGACGGATGATGCCTGACGACAGTCCACCCGACCTGAGCCCGGAGTTCGCGAGTCTCCTCGATGCGCCGCTCCTCGAGCATCTCGACCTGGAGGTGGTCAAGCAATATCGCGCGCCCCTTCCCGGCCTTGGTTCGACGGAAAGGGTCGAGAGAACAGACCGCACCATCGAAGGTGATCCCCCAGTCGAAGTACGCATCCATCGACCGAGGAGCGGCTCGTCGCATCCCCGTCCGTGCGTCCTGAGCATCCACGGTGGGGGTTTCATCATCGGCAGCTTCGACATGGACGACGCCCGCTTCGAGACGTGGAGCGGCGTGCTCGGCGTGATCGGGGTCTCCGTCAATTATCGACTGGCACCGGAGTCGCCCTATCCCGGGGCACTTCAGGACTGCGACAGGGCACTGACATGGGTGCACGAGAACGCGTCCGACCTCGGGATCGATTCGAGCCGCATCGGTGTCTACGGTCCGAGCGCCGGCGGTGGCCTGGCGGCCGCCCTCGCGCTCATGGTCCGCGACCGAGGCGAGATCCGACTCGGCTTTCAGTTGCTCGAAGCGCCGATGCTCGATGACCGGCGGACCACCCAGTCAAGTCGGCTCGACGGCCTGGTCGTCTGGAACAGGGAGGCGAACGAGTTCGCCTGGCAGTGCTACCTGGGCGACATCTTCGGGGAACCCGACGTTCCGGCATATGCAGCGCCGGCGCGTGCGACGGAACTCTCGGGACTTCCCCCCTCCTTCATCTCCGTTGGTGGTGCCGACGGTTTCAGAGACGAGGACATCGAGTATGCGCTGCGGCTGAGCCGGGCGGGCGTCCCCACCGAATTGCATGTCTATCCGGGAGCACCCCACGGCTATCAGATGTTCGTCGAGTCGACAGCGGCGCAGCAGGGCGCACGCGATGCCGGCGAGTGGCTGGCACGGGTCGTCGCACCCTCGTAGTGGTGCTCATACCGTGCGCAACGCCTCGCTGGGCGAGAGGCGGCCGGCTCGCATCGACGGGTACGCGCCGGCGACGGCGCCGATGACGTGGGCGGCCGGGGACGCGATCTGATTTCTGTCGAGGACCTTTGGGCTCAGCCGTTCGTGGCCGCAACCCGAGGGTGAGCGGTTCCCGGGTCGGATTGGGAGAGCCCATCGAATTCGACTTCGACGCGGACGACTCCGCCCATGGTCGAACCTGCGTTCCTGATCTCGCCTTCGAGTCGAATGCTGACCGAGTCACCGACTGCGGGCACATCGATCGCGACGCGACGACCCACCAGCTGGGACGGCGCGGGGTGTTGGAGCATGATGTGCGTCAGCCGCTGAAGCCGCGAACGGCGTTGAGGCGAGCGGCCAGCCGCTCGAGCTCATCGGGCAAATCCTCCGGGACAGCTCCGGCAGCCGCAGCCTCATCCGCCATGGCGTCGATGGCACGCAACAACCCACTCATCGCGTCGGTGAGCTTTGCAGCTGCTGTCCTGACGTCGTCATCGACATTGCTCATACCGATCGCCTCCCTGCTCGTCATTAGGGTCTTCGATTCCTTACTCTATGCACGAGTTGTAACGACGAAGTCCTGTCGCAGCCGATCACTCCATCCGCGTATGGAAGGAGCAACGACACTGCGGGGGGTCGGTCGAGCTTCACTCACCCAAGACCCAGGCATGTGGACGCGCCAACTCCGCAGCTTCGGGTGGGCCCCATGAACCCCGCGCATAAGGAAGTGGCTCCGGCTTGTCCCGTATGATGCCGTCGGCCACCGTCCACACGTGCTCGAGTCCGTCTGGTCGAGTGAAGAGCGAGCGGTCGCCGGTCAGAACATCGTGGAGTAGGAGCGAGTATGCCGGAAGCGACAGCCCGTCGGTTGCCGAGCCCAATGGCAGCGTGATTCTCCCCACCCCGAGGGTCATCTCGGGCCCTGGCTCCTTGATAACGAGTCCCAGATCGATCTCCCCATACCCGGACAGCTCGAATCCGAGGATGCTGCCGTCCCCCGGTTGACCCGGTAGCCCCGGGACTGCGTCCTTGAACACCACGCTGACCCGTTGTCGGTTCTCGACGAGGCACTTGCCGGTACGCAACAGGAACGGCACTCCCTTCCAGCGTTCGTTGTCGATCCACATTCGGGCCGCAACGTACGTCTCGGTGCGCGAGTCCATCGGGACATCACCTGTACCCCGGTACCCGTCGTACTGGCCCACCACCACGTCGGAGGCACTCAACGGTCGAAAGCAGCCGATCACCGCCTCGCGAGCCTCGCCCATGCAATCGGGTTCGAGGCAGTGTGGCGGCTCCATTGCGAGCTCGCCGGCAATCTGGAACAAGTGGGTCACCAGCATGTCGAGGATGGCGCCGGTCGCGTCGTAGAAGTCCGCTCGCATCGCGACGTCGAGAGTCTCTGGCACGTCGATCTGCACGCTCTCGATATGAGAGCCATCCCAGGCACCCGCAAAGAGGCCGTTGGCGAATCGCAGAACGTGAATGTTCTGCGTCGCCTCCTTTCCGAGAAAGTGGTCGATCCGATAGATCTGCGATTCTTCGAACGTCGCATGGGCGATTTTGTCGAGCTGGCAAAACGACTCGAGAGAGGTCCCGAACGGCTTCTCGTACACCACCCTGGAGTCGGCAGCGAGACCGTGGGCGCCGATCGCCTGGGTCAAGGGTCCGAACGCGGACGGCGGTACAGCCATGTAATGAATCAGCTGGGGGCTACCGCCGAGCTCCTTCTTCGCTTGTGAGAGCACTTCGAGAAGGCTTCCGGGGTCGTCCACTGCAAAGCCGCCTCCGGCAAAGAGGAACCGATGGCGCACTTCGTCCCATAGCCCCTCCGAGGGCCGTGGTCCGAACTCCTCGAGGGCTTTTCGCACTTCTTCTTGGAACGCCTCATCGGTACGCTGGCCGCGACCATCGGCAATCATCCGCCAGTCCTCGGGAAGCAGGCCGGCGATGGCCAAGCGGTAAAAGGCGGGCAGAACCAGCCGACGAGCCAGGTCTCCCGTGGCTCCGAACAGCACAAAGATCGTGGACGTTGGGGTCGTTCCGGTACTCGCCATGGCCTCGACGCCTTTCAGGTTAGGGAGAGTGCGCCGACGACCCCAGACATCGATGTCCTCGCCACACGGCTCATGGCGGGAACCTCGACCGGGCTCGTCTTGCACCCGAGTTCCACGACACGATTCTGACATCGAGGAGACACGTTTTGGCAAGCTCTTGGCGACATTTCAGTCACATACGAGAGTCGGTGCAGGCGGGCCCGTCACTACTACCTGACTGTGATGGATGTGAACGGCGGTCGCACAGGGGTGGCGGTCCTCGCTCATTAAAAGCGTTGTGACCCCCTGGGAAGTTCTGACCGTGGGTTGGTCTCGGACCAGCAGAATGGCCGACCCTCTCGAATCGCCCCTGACCTGCGCTCAAATGGTGGCGGGGGAGGATTTGAACCTCCGACCGACGGGTTATGCGACATAATTCGCCGGTCTCTGAGGTCTGCAGGGGTATCCCACAATCCCGCTGATCGAGGGACCTACTAGGAATAATGGGAATCCCACGGACCTCGGGCAATCCTCGGGTCACTCCTTTCGGGCCGAAAAGCGAGTTGCTCATGGACAAGGTTGGCGCCAACCCCACACCAGGCGTGAGTCTGAGCTCTCCCGGCCATCGGGGAGCAGCGCCGATGCGCGAGACTAGTGACGAGTGCGTCGCCGATGGAGCGCCGGTGATCCTTCGCTTTGCCAATTGCGAGCTGGACGTCGCCCGCGTCAGCCTTCGCCGCGACGGTCGAGAGATGAAGCTCGAGCCGCAGGCGTTCGACGTGCTCTGCTACCTCGTCGAGCACCGGGGTGAGGTCGTCCGCAAAGAGCAGCTCCTCGACGACGTCTGGGGCGACCGCTTCGTGAGCGAGTCAGCGCTCACGACACGCATCAAGTCGGTTCGCCAGGCACTCGGGGATGACGGCAGCCGCCAGTCGATCATCCGGACTGTCCACGGCAAGGGCTACGAGTTCATCGCGATCGTGGAGATGCTCGGGCGGCCGGCACTCGAACACGGGACGCCGGTGCGATCGCCAGACGCGACGCTCCCCGCCGCGATGCAGACGCTGATCGGCCGCGAATCGCTCCTCGAGCGCCTCGCCGCAGCCCTTAGAGAACACCGCCTCATCACCCTCGTCGGTCCGGGGGGTGTCGGCAAGACGTCGGTGGGCGTGGAGTTGGCGCGCCGCATCGCCGACCGCTACCCCGACGGGGTGAAGCTGGTCGAGCTCGTAGCCGTCGGCGACGAGGACGCCACACTCGAGGCCGTCGCGACGGCGATCGACGTCCACTTCCGGCGTGGCAGCTCCATCGGGGACGCAATCATCGAGACCCTGCGGCTGCGATGTTCACTCATCGTGCTCGACAACTGCGAGCACCTCGTCGAGCCGGTGGCGTCCCTCGCCGGCCGAATCGTCCGGGAGGCGCCGGCCGTCTGCATCGTGGCGACCTCCCGCGAGCCGCTGGGGCTCCAAGGTGAACAAGTGTGGTCGGTCGATCCGCTGTCGACGGGAGACGCCGGGGCCGGATCCCTCGCGGGGGGTGGCCTCGATAACGCCCCGGCGGTGGCGCTTTTCGTTGAGCGAGCCCGCGCGTCCGATCCGGGATTCGAGCTCAGCGAGCAGAACGCGAGTTCGGTCGTCGAGATCTGCCGGCGCCTCGATGGGATCCCGCTCGCGATCGAGCTCGCAGCGGCGCGGGCCCGGACGATCGACCTCGCAGAGATCGCGGCGCGCCTCGATGAGCGTTTCGGTCTGCTGAAGGCCTCCCGGCGCGGGGGCGACCCCCGCCACCGGACGATGGAGGACGCCATCAGTTGGTCCTACGACCTCCTCGCCCCCGAGGAGCAGGAGCTGTTCAGCGCGCTCGCCGTCTTCGCCGGGCCCTTCGACCTCGCGTCGGCCGAGTCGACGTGCCGCTCGGGCGACGCGCTCGACTTGCTCACGCGCCTCGTCGAGCGCTCCATGGTGTCGGTTCGCCGCCCCGCCGGCGGTGGCACCCGTTACGAGCTGCTCGAGACGCTTCGTGAGTACGGCCGGAGCCGCATGAGCTACGACCGTCGCGCGGAGGTCTACGGGTCGCACGCAGCGCGCTTCGCTGCGCTGGCGCGATTCGTCGAGGAGCAGATGCGCACGGCGAGCGAGGCGCAGGCGATCGAAGTAGCGGACGCGTCGTTCGCGGACCTGCGCGCCGCGCAGCGCTTCGCCCTCGAGACTGGGGACCTCGATACGGCGATCGCGCTCATCGTGTCGTCACGGGAGTTCGCCATGCGGGCGATGCGCTATGAACTCTTCGCCTGGGCGGATGCCGCTAGTCGGGCGGAGGATGTGCTCGAGCACCCGCTCGCGCCGTCGCTCACGGGAGTCCGGGCATACGGAGCGTGGGTCCGCGGTGAGTTCGAGCTCGCGGTCGCCCTGGCTCACGAGACTCGCGCCTTGGAGGACAGGCTCGGCGTCGAGCCGAGCGGGCTGGCGGAGCGGGCACTCGGGAACACGCTGCTCGTGCTGAACGACGACGTCGGCGCACTTCACGCCTCGGAACGCCAGGTGGAGTTGGCGGAGGAGTCCGGCATCGCGTCGCGGATCGTGCACGCGTGCTACATGAGGGCGGTCGGGATGAGCGCCAACGGCGATCTCGAAGGCGCCGCCAGTTCTATAGCCCGCGCCCGCGGGCTCGCCGCCGTGACCGGCAGCCCGACTGATCTCGCCTCGGTCTCTGTCGCCGAAGGCTTCGCCAACCGTAGCGACGAAGAAGCGCTGGCGGCCTTCCTCAAGGCTGACGAACTCGCCCGAATGGCGGGGAACCGGTGGATGGGTGCGTTCGCGCTGACCGAGGCGTGCGGGTTCCTCGTCCACCTTGGCGATCTCCCGCGCGGTTGCGCGGGGTTGGCGGAGACCGTTGACCTTTGGTACCGCTCCGGCGAGTGGGCTCAGCAGTGGCACACGCTCTCGCGCTGCGTCATCGCGCTGCACCGCATCGGCCAAGCGGAGCTGGCGGTGGAGCTGATCGGAGCGATCGAGGCGCACTTCATGTTCTGCGTCACGCCGATGTCGGCAAGGTTGCGTGACGTGGCACTCGCCACACGTGACGAGCTGGAGAGCGGGCTCGGCGAGGCCCGCGCCGCTGAACTCGCTGCGATCGGGTCGTCACGCCCCGTCGATGCGGTGGTCCATCGGGTCCGGAACGCGCTCCTCGCCCGCCCCCTCGACGACTGAGCGGCAGGATCGGCGTTCGACTCGGGGGGAGCCTGCGCCGCGGAGGTATTCACGTAGGTGCGGAAGCAACTCGGCCGCATCGTCCCCCACCCCCGCGATCAGGTTCGAGCGTCGTCGACGCAGGAATGGGAGCCCGAGAACATAGAGTCCCGGGACCGGGGAGACGCCACCGTCGTGCGCGACCCGGCCGCGACGATCGAAGGCAGCCCGGTCCAGCCACGGATACGAGGGGCGATACCCGGTTGCCCAAATCACGGTGGTGAACCGCTCGAGGTCGACCTCCGTGGGTACGGAACCGAGGCGGGTCGGTGCCGGCCGGTCGGGCTCGGGGACCTCGCTCAGGAGCCCGTGCTCGGTGACGAAGTCGTCGATGCGCTGGAGGAGGCGCGCCTGCTTCAGATCCGCGTTCGCCGTCAGGCTCGCGAGCGCGCCGGAGCACTGTGCGACCGCGCCGGACACCAGCATGAGCCGGCCGACGAGGCAAACGCCGGCGGCGGAGAGCGCGTTGAGGTCGAGCGGCATCCGAGTCGGGGTGCCGACGAGTTGCACCGAGGCGTGGCGGCGCGCCCGCTCGATGTCTTCGACCTCGTCGTAGCGCTCATCAAGCTGGCCGACCGCCTCCAGCCAGCAGTAGATGTCGCGGCCTCGATATGTGCGTGGCAGCCGGACGTGCTCGCCGACCGCAAGGGTGACGCAACGTCCTGAGCGTCGGAGCTCGTCCGCGATCTGAATGCCCGAAGCCGACGCACCGACTACGAGCACGTCGCCCGTGGCATCGAGTTGTGCAGGACTCCGGTAGCGCATGGCGGTGACCTGGTTGATGCGGCGGGGCATCTCGGCCGCGACCGCGGGAACCCGCGCGTCGCTCGACGCACCCGCCGCGATGACGACGGCTGCCGCGAAGTAGCAGCCGTCGTCAGTCGCGACCTCGAAGCCGCCGGCCGTCCGTCGCACCTGCAGCACCGTGACCCGCGTGCGGACAGGGGCGCCGGTACGGCAGGCGTAGGCCTCGAGCCAGCCGGCGGTCTCAGCCGCAGTTTGGTAGCCGTCGTGGTCCGGCCCCTCGTATTGGTACCCCGGCAGGCGGCACATCCAGTTCGGGGTGAGCAGCCTGAGCGAGTCCCAGCGCTCTGTGCGCCACGAGGATGCCACCTCGCCACGTTCGAGCACGACGTGGTCGAGCCCTGCGACGGCAAGGTGACGGCTCATCGCCAGACCGGCCTGCCCGGCGCCAATGACGACGACCGTCACACGCATCGCTCGCATCGTCGTAGCAGTTCAGTGGTCGGGATCCTGTCCGCAGCCCGTTCAGGCGAGGGTGACCTGGACGGTCGTCGGGTTGGTGATGATGTCGAAAACGGCCGAGCGCTTCTGGGACTGGACGAGGATCGCCTCGAGGTCCGCCCGACTCGCGTCCGCGTCGATGTCGTAGGTGACGGTGACCTGGTCGAAGCCGTTGCGTACATCACCGTCGATACCGAGGATGCCTTGCAGGTCCATCCCGGCCGTGACGGTCGCCTTTACGGAATGGAGCTGGACGCCACGGTTCGACGCCACCGTCGCGACACCAGCAGTGAGACATGATGCCAGCGCGGCGAGCGCGATCTCAGGCGGCGTGGGACCGTTGTCCTCTGAGGCGAAGACCTCTGGGTGGTCAGCGTCGACCGCGTACGTCTGACGGTGCACGTGCTCCGCGCCCAGGCCAAAGAAGTCAGTGATCATGGTGCGACTGTGGGTCCCTCGCGCCCACTCACAGCTCGCCCGCCATTGGAAGGTGGCGGCCTCGGGGTGGTTCGTGAGCGCCTCGCGGGCGCCGCGCAGCGCCTCGATGTTCACGCCGTTGTCAACGGTCGGGGTATCGGTGGTGGTCATCGCCACTCCTCCTTTGTGATTGCGGCGGGCGCTCGCCCGGCCACAGCGATCACATTCCTCCGACGCGGCGCCGGAGTCTTGGAGCCGGGATGGAGATCAGTTGACGAACCGCAGTCGCGCCATCTTCAACCAATCTTCAGGACTTTTGGCGCCGGCTGGTACACGATGCGATCCATGGTGTTACGAGCAGAATCCGAACGGTCCGGCAAAGCGGCCGAGACCAGCGATGGCGCGGAGTGCGGTCATGGGCACGATTGGCGATCGGCCGGCGAAGCATGGGGCCACCGAGCGGCCGACTGGGCCTGCCTGTACGAGCACTATGCGATCGACGTGCTCGTCGCGATCTTCGGGCGGCTAGGCGTCGGGCCTGGGACCAGCCTGCTCGACGTCGCCTGCGGGTCCGGCCTCGCAGTGCGCCTCGCGGCTGGCATGGGCGCGAAGGTCTCGGGCGTCGATGCCTCGGCCGAGCTCCTCGCCGTGGCGGCCGCCCGTACGCCCGACGCCGATCTGCGGCTCGGTTCCATGTTCGAACTGCCGTGGCCGGACGCGTCTTTCGACGCCGCAATCTCGATCAACGGCATCTGGGGCGGATGCGAGGAAGCGCTCGAAGAGGTGTTCCGCGTC
>CAYWDQ010000029.1:0-20584 GCA_964457065.1 uncultured Acidimicrobiaceae bacterium
GAGCGGCTGCTCGTCGACGTCATCGGGCTCGAGTGGCACAAGGTGCACCGTGAGGCGGGGCGGTGGGAGCACGTGATCTCCGACGACGTCGAAGCCCGGCTGGTCGAGCTGCTGGGTGACCCGGCCACCTGCCCGCACGGCAACCCGATCCCGGGGTCGCGTTCGGCGGCACCGGCGACCCCGACGCGACCCCTGGCCGAGGTGGGCGCGGGGGAGCGGGTGCGACTGGTGCGCATCAGCGAGGAGGTCGAGCTCAATCTGGGCTCGCTGACGCTGCTCGACGAGGGCGGCTTCATCCCCGGCGTCGTCGCCCTCATCGGGGGTCGCGACCCGGACGGCAACGTCGAGATCACGGTCGAGGGTGGCTCGGAGGCGATCCACGTCTCGCGCGACCTGTCGGGTCGCCTGTTCGTCGGCGTGCCATGACGCTGCGGCTGGTGGCCGACGCCGTCTTCACCGTGGACGCCGGGGACACCATGCTCCTCCCGGGTGCGGTCGAATTCGAGGACGGGCTGATCACATGGGTCGGTGATCCCTGGCAGGTGCCGGCGGCCGTGGGGACGGAGGTGCGTCAGCTCGGCGGCCTGCTGATGCCCGGCCTGGTGAATTGCCACGGTCACTCCCCGATGACCCTGGTGCGCAGCGCGGGGGACGGGCTGCCGCTGGACCGCTGGCTGAGCGAGACGGTCTGGCCGCGTGAGGCGCTGCTCGAGGACGACGACGTGTACTGGGGGATGGCACTCGGCGCGGCCGAGCTGCTCTGCAACGGCGTCACGACCACATGCGAGCAGTACCGCCATCCCGGCGCGGTCACCGAGGCCGTGATCGACTCGGGCATCCGGGCCATGTACACGCCGGGGATCTTCGACGTGCCCGGCCCCGGGAACGGGTGGGAGGATCTCCTGGGGGAGGCGTGCCGGCTGTTCGACTCGATGGAGGGCAGGGAGGGCCGGCTGCACCTGGGCTTCGGGCCCCATGCCGTCTACACGGTGCCGCGTGAGGGGCTGCGCGAGATTGCAGCAGAAGCGCAACGGCGCGACGCGCTGCTGCAGATCCACCTCTCCGAGACGGTGTCCGAGTGCGAGCAGGTGCGCGAACGCTACGGAATGAGCGCGCCCGCCGTGCTGGAGTCCGAGGGAGCCCTCGACGGCCGCGTCCTGGCGGCCCACTCGGTCTGGCTCGATGAGGCAGACCTGGCGATCGTGGCCGGCCACGACGTGGCGGTGGCACACTGCCCGGGCTCCAACGGGAAGCTCGGGGCGGGCATCGCGCCGTTGCGCGCGCTGCTCGACCGCGGGGTGCGGGTCGGCATCGGCACCGACGGGCCGGCCTCCAACGACGACCTGCACCTGTGGGACGAGATGCGGCTGGCGGCCCTGTTGGCCCGCGCCACCGCGACCGATCCGGGCGCGGTGACCTCGGCCGAGGCGCTGCGCCTCGCCACCCGGGGTGGTGGCGAGGCATTGGGCCTCCCGGTGGGCTCGCTCGAGGTGGGCCGGCCGGCAGACCTGATCCACCTGCGCACCGACGACGCGCGGTTCACACCCTCCGTCACCGACGCCGAGCTCCTCGGCCACCTCGTCTGGGCAGGGGCGGGGTACCTCGTGACCGACGTCTGGGTCGACGGGGTCGGCGTCGTCGAGGGGGGCAGGTGCACCCGGATCGACGGTGAGCAGGCCCGGGCCGAAGTCGGGCAGCGCGCCCGCCGTCTGCTCGGCTCTTAGGCTCTCCCCCTATGCCCGGATTCGTCGACCAGGCCCAGCTGCACGCGCGCGCCGGCGACGGGGGAGCCGGAGCGGTCTCGTGGCGCCGCGAGGCCCACGTGGACCGGGGCGGCCCCGACGGGGGCGACGGAGGCCACGGTGGTGACGTGTGGCTGGTGGCGTCGGTGAACGAGTCGTCGCTGTTGGGCTTCCGCGACCATCCGTTCCGGCGCGCCACCGACGGCGTGCACGGCTCGGGTTCCAAGCGGCACGGCGCCCGCGGCAAGGACCTGGAGGTGCCAGTACCCGTGGGCACCGTCGTGCGCGACCGGGACGGTGCGGTGGTCTGCGATCTGGCGACCGAGGGTGCCCGGTTCATGGTGGCCGAGGGCGGCCAGGGGGGGCGGGGCAACGCTCGCTTCTTGTCCAACAAACGGCGGGCGCCCGCCTTCGCCGAGCAGGGCGAGAAGGGGCAGGAGTTCTGGCTCGACATGGAGCTCAAGCTCATGGCCGACGTTGCGCTGGTCGGCTTCCCCAACGCGGGCAAGTCCACGCTGATCTCGACCGTGTCGGCCGCCAAGCCGAAGATCGCGGATTACCCGTTCACCACCCTGGAGCCACACCTGGGCGTGGTCCGGGTGGGCGGGGTGCGCGACGGCACCGTGTTCGTCATGGCCGACATCCCAGGGCTCGTCGAGGGCGCGGCCGCGGGCAAGGGCCTGGGGCACCAGTTCCTGCGCCACATCGAGAGGGCGCGGGTGCTGGTGGTGCTGCTCGACCTCGCCGCGCCGGCGCTCGGGGGCGACGCACCGTCGGCGCAACTGCGCATTTTGCTCTCCGAGCTCGGTTCCTACCGTCCCGAGCTGCTCGACCGCCCGCGCGTGGTGGTGGGCAGCAAGGCCGACGTCGCGTCCGACGACGAGGACGTGAGCGACCTGGTGCTCTCGGCGGCGACCGGCCAGGGCGTCGGCACTCTGGTCGAGCGCCTCGCGGGCATCGTGCAGGACACGCGGGCGGAGGCGGCCTCGGTGGCGTCGAGCGAGATCGTCGTGCACCGGCCCGTGCCCGAGGGCGTGGACGTCCGGCGCTCCGGTGACGGCGCCTGGGTGGTGGTCGGCCGGGTCGCCGAGCGTGCGGTCGCGCTGTCGGACCTCAACGACGTCGGCGCGCAAGCCGAGGCGGTGCGGCGGCTGCGGCGGCTCGGGGTCGATCGCGCCCTGGCCCGGGCGGGCGTGCGCGACGGCGACGAGGTCACGGTCGGCACCATGACCTTCACCTGGGGGGAGGACTCGTGATCGCCGTCGTCAAGGTGGGCTCCTCGTCGGTCACGGAGGAGACGGTGGCCAGGTTGTGCGACGAGGTCGCTGCGGCGCGCGGCGCCGGCCACACCGTGGTGGTGGTCACCTCCGGCGCCATCGCCGCCGGCTGGGCGGCGCTCGGGCGCGGGGAGCAGCGGCCGTCGGACCCGGCGGTCCTCCAGGCGGTCTCCGCCGTGGGCCAGCACCGCCTCATGCGACTGTGGCAGGACGGTCTCGACCCCCACGGGCTCCTGGCGGGTCAGGTGCTCCTGGCGCCGCTCGACTTCGTGCACCGCACCCAGTACCTGCACGCGCGCGGGACGCTGCGCCACCTGGTCGACCTCGGCGTGGTCCCCGTCGTCAACGAGAACGACGCCGTGGCGGACGAGGAGATCCGCTTCGGCGACAACGACCGCCTGGCCGCCCTCGTGGCGCACCTGGCGGGCGCGGAGCTGCTCGTGCTGCTCACCGACACGCCGGGCCTGCTGACCGCCGATCCCCGCCGGGACACCGAGGCGTCGCTCATCGAGGAGGTCGTCGAGATCGACCACCAGCTGGAGCGTCTGGCGGGCGGGCCCGGCAGCACGCTCGGCAGCGGCGGCATGGCCTCGAAGCTGGCCGCGGCCAAGATCGCCACCTGGTCGGGCGTGCAGACGGTGATCGCCGACGCGGGGCGCCCGGGCGTGCTCGCCGCCGCACTGGCCGGGGAGTCGGGGGTCGGGACGGTGTTCCGGGCCCGAAAGGGCCGGCTCTCGGCGCGCAAGCTGTGGATCGCCTTCGCCCTGGGCTCCTCGGGGAGCCTCACGGTCGACGAGGGGGCCCGGACGGCGCTGACCGAGCGTGGGCGCTCGCTCCTGGCCGCGGGTGTCATTGCGGTGAGCGGCAGCTTCCGGCCCGAGGACGCCGTCGAGATCGCCGGGCCCGACGGGCGGGTCTTCGCCAAGGGCCTGGTCCGCCTCCACGCGGAGCGGTCGGGGGAGTGGATGGGAGGGCGCAGCCAGGTCGTCGTCCACCGGGACGACCTGGTCCTTGTAACCTGACCCGATGACCTCGCCTGCATTGGAGCAGCTCGCGGGCCGCGTCCACGCAGCGGCGCGTGTGGTGGCGCGGTCGCCCAGCTCCGTCCGTGACGACGCACTGCGCTTGGCCGCCGAACTCCTGGAGGACGAGCGGTCGTCGCTGGTGGCGGCCAACAGGGTCGACCTGGAGCGAGCCGAGGCGGCAGGCATGACCGAGGTGGCCCGGGACCGGCTGCGCCTGAGCAAGGACCGGGTGCGGGGCATGGCGCGCGGCCTGCGCAAGGTGGCGGCGTTGCCGGACCCGGTGGGGGAGGTCACCGAGGGCTGGGTGCGGCCCAACGGTCTGCGAGTGACGCGGGTGCGGGTACCGCTCGGAGTGGTCGGCGTGATCTACGAGAACCGGCCCAATGTCACGAGCGATGCTGCCGGCCTGTGCCTCAAGGCGGGGAACGCGGCGTTCCTGCGCGGCTCGTCCTCCGCCATCGAATCCAACCGGGCCATCGTGGCGCTGCTGCGCCGTGCCGCCGTCAAGGCGGGGCTGCCCGAGGACGCCGTTGCCCTGGTGGAGGACACGTCGCACGAGACGGCGATCGCGTTCATGCAATTGCGCGGGCTGATCGACTGCCTGATCCCGCGCGGGGGGCGGTCGCTGATTGAGTCGCTGGTCGAGCACGCCACGGTGCCCTACGTGCTCGACGGTGACGGGAATTGCCACCTGTACGTCGACGGGGCGGCCGATTTGGCCATGGCGCACGAGCTCGCGGTCAACGCCAAGACGCATCGCTTCGGGGTCTGCAATGCGGTCGAGACCATCCTGGTGCATTCGGACGTGGCGGGGGACTTCCTCCCCCGCCTGGCGGACTCGCTCGCCGCCGCCGAGGTGGAGATCAGGGCCGACGAGCGCGTGCGGGCCCTGGTGCCCGATGCCGTGCCCGCCATGGAAAGCGACTTCGCCATGGAATTCCTGGGACCGGTGGTGGCGATCGGAATGGTCGATGACGTGGGCGACGCCATTGCGCACATCGACCGTTACAGCTCGGGCCACTCCGAGGCCATCGTCACCTCCGACGTGAGGGTGGCGGACCGCTTCGTGAACGAGGTCGACGCCGCGGCGGTGCTGGTGAACGCGTCGACGAGGTTCGTCGACGGTGAGGAGCTCGGGCTCGGCGCCGAGGTGGGGATCTCCACCCAGAAGCTGCACGCCCGCGGCCCCATGGGAGTGAAGGAGTTGACGACGTTGAAGTGGGTCGTGCGTGGTGACGGGCAGGTGCGCCGGTGAGTGAAGGGAACGCAGCGTTGGGACTGCCCGAATCGGGGCCCCCCCGGTTCGAGTCGCTGGACGCGGTGCGGGGCGGCCTGGCCCGGGTCGGCTACCTGGCGGACGATTCGATCAGTGGCGTCGTCTTCCTGGCCGACCGGCTGGCCAAGCCGGTGCTCGTCGAGGGCCCAGCGGGGACCGGGAAGACGCAACTGGCCAAGTCGGTGGCGGATCTCACCGGAGCGCGGCTGATCCGGCTCCAGTGCTACGAGGGCCTCGACGAGTCCAAGGCGCTCTACGAGTGGAACTACCGCAAGCAGCTGCTGCGGATTCAGGCGGGGGAGCACGGCAAGGCGGAGGAGGAGGGCCCGAGCTGGTCCGAGCTCGAAGAGGACATCTTCTCCGAGGACTTCCTCCTGACCCGCCCGCTGCTCGAGGCGATCCGGGCCACCGAGCCCGTGGTGCTCCTCGTCGACGAGGTGGACCGCGTCGAGCTCGAGACCGAGGCCCTGTTGCTCGAGATCCTCTCCGAGTACCAGGTCTGCATCCCCGAGCTCGGTACCGTGCGGGCCACGCAGCTGCCCATGGTGTTCCTCACGTCGAACAACACCCGCGAGCTCTCCGAGGCATTGAAGCGGCGCTGCCTGTACCTGCACGTCGACTATCCCGACCTCGACCGCGAGCGCGAGATCGTCCGGGCCAAGGTGCCCGGCATCAGCGAGGAGCTGGCCGACCAGGTGGCGCGGATCGTGCGCTCGTTGCGCACGCTCGAGCTCCGCAAGGCACCGTCCGTCTCAGAGACACTGGACTGGGCCCGCACGCTGGTGCTGCTCGGCGTGGAGACGATCGATGCCGCGGGAGCGAAGGAGACGCTGCACATCCTGTTGAAGTACCAAGCCGATATCGAGCGGGCCACCAAGGAATTGCTGTCGGCCTCGTCGAACTGAGGCGCGCGTGCTCGACCTCCTCTCCGGGTTCGTCACCGAGCTGCGCCGCTCCGGGCTGCCCGTCTCGCTCACCGAGCACCTCGATGCGGCCGAGGCCGTCAAGCACATACCGCTGGAGGACCGCGAGGCGCTGAAGTACGCGCTGGCCGCCACGCTCGTGAAGTCGTCGGCGCACTGGCGGGCTTTCGAGACGGCCTTCGAGGTGTTCTTTGCCGTGCGGACCGGCAGCGCCGGTGCCGGGGACGCGGGTGAGGACGGCGGCGAGGAGGGGGCCGAGAGCGACGGAGAGCAGGCGGGCCAGGGGGGCATGCAGGGCCAGGGTCGTTCGTGGAAGGGGGGCGGGTCGGGCGAGGGGATGACGCCCGAGGAGCTGGCCGAGCTGCTCTTCAAGTCGTTGCTCTCCGCCGACGCTGCACTCATGAACGCGGTGGCGCGCAACGCGGTCGACCGCTACGCCGGCATGGAGCCCGGACGCCCGGTGGGAGGCACCTACTACCTGTACCGCACGCTGCGGAACCTGGACCTCGACGCGGTGCTGGAGAAGCTGATGGGCCAAGCGCAGGCGGGCGCCGCGGGCGGGGCGCTCACCGAGCTCGAGGAGCGCCTGGCGGCGGACGAGTTCAAGGCGCGCATCGAGAAGTTCCGCCGGGCCGTCGAGACCGAGATCCGCCGGCGCCTCGTGGAGGACCGTGGCGCCGAAGCCCTGGCCCGCTCCGTGCGCAAGCCGCTGCCCGAGGACATCGACGTCATGCACGCCACCCGCGAGGAGCTGGCCCTGCTGCACCGCACCCTGCAGCCGCTCTCCCGCAAACTGGCCGTGCGCCTGGCCCGCAAGCGCCGCCACGGGCGGAAGGGCCCTCTGGACTTCCGCGCCACCATGCGGCGGTCGCTGTCGACCGGTGGCGTCCCCATTGAGCCGCGCTTCCGGCACCCACGCCCGGCCAAGCCCGAGATCTTCGTGATCGCCGACATCTCCGGCTCGGTGGCCAGCTTCGCCCGCTTCACCCTGCACCTGGTCTATGCGATCTCCTCGCAGTTCTCGAAGGTCCGCAGCTTCGTGTTCGTCGACGGGATCGACGAGGTGACTCGCTTCTTCGAGGGGGTGGTCGACCCCGCCGAGGCCGTGGCTCGCATCAACCTGGAGGCGGACGTGATCTGGGTCGACGGCCATTCCGACTACGGCCACGCGCTCAGCGAGTTCCACCGGCGCTGGGGGGATCAGGTGAACTCACGCTCGAGCGTCATGGTGCTGGGCGACGCGCGCAACAACTACCACGCCTCGGGATCGTGGGTGCTCGAGGACCTGCAGGCCAGGGCTCGCCACGTCTACTGGCTGAATCCCGAGCCGCGTGACTACTGGGGATCGGGCGACTCGATCGTGGGCGAGTATGCGGCGCATTGCGACGACGTGGTGGAGTGCCGGACGCTCCGGCAGCTCGAGCACTTCGTCGGGAACCTGGCGTGAGCGCGGTCGGCGCGGAGGCCGGCGAGCACGCCCACGCCGGCGTGCTGCGCATCTTTCCGCCCGCCGACGACGCGTCGCGCATCGTGCTGGTGCGCCACGGCGAGGCGGAGTGCAACATCAACCGCGTCGTGGGCGGGCTCAAGGGCTGCACGGGCCTCACGGACCTGGGACGCCGGCAGGTGGCGGCCCTGGCCGACCGGCTCTACGAGAGCGGCGAGCTGCGCGAGGCGACCGCCCTGTACTCCTCGGTGCTCCCCCGGGCCACCGAGACGGCGGAGCGCCTGCGGCCGGTGGTGGGGCAGGGTCCCAAGGCTCTCGGGCCGGTCGTGCAGCGCTGCGATCTGTGCGAGCTGCACCCGGGCCAGTGCGACGGCATGCCGTGGGAGGAGGTGGTCGAGGCCTACGGGGTGCCGGACTGGGACCGAGACCCGGGCATCCCCATCGCGCCGGGTGGTGAGAGCTGGTCCGAGTTCGTCGTGCGGGCCTCCGACGCCGTCCGGGAGGTGGTCGGCCGGCACCCGGGGGAGCTGGTGGTGGCGGCCGTGCACGCCGGGGTCATCGAGGCCTGCATGATCCGGTTCCTCGGCGTGCCGCCCGAGATCTACCGGCGGGGCTGGGTGCGCATCGTGCACGCGTCCATGACCGAGTGGGAATGGGTGCCGGCGGAGGACCGCTGGGTGCTGCTGCGCTTCAACGACTCGTGCGGCGTGCCCACGGTCTGAGGGCCTCGCCGGCCGCCGGGTACGCCCTCGAGAGCCGCTCGGGCGCCGCAGCCAGCCAGGCATCCTCGACCGCCTCGCGCAGCGGCTTCATCGTGACGGCGCGCAGGGCGACCAGCACCGCCGCGTGGCCGTCGAAGTGGGGGATGGTGAAGAAGCCCTTCGCACCGGTGGCCAGCACGGCTTCCTTGTCGGCCAGGTCGGCGGTGCGCAGGGCCAGGATCGGACCGGGCGGGGGTTCGGTGTCCCCGAAGCGCTTCAGGTCGGCCTTGGAGAACGGGCGCTCCCAGGCGAACGCCGTGCCGCCCACGAACCACGTCCGGTTGCCGTGCCGCTGGCCCTCGGTCACCTCGGGCAGCGACGAGACCATCCGCTCGACGTCGCTGAACGCCGCCATGCCGGCACCCTACCGCCATCTGTCAACAACCTCCGTGGGAATCACATCTAGTACGCGGGATCACCGGCATCCTGCTGACCACGCGGGCAATGACCTCGCCGGCGGCCGGCGCACTTCGTGGACTTCTGGGACGCGGCGTACGGCGCCCTGGCGGATTGAGCGGACAGGTGCGTGCGGTCCAGCTACGCTGAGCGCTCCGGCGGAGAAGGGGACGAACCTATGTACAAGATTGTCGTGGTCGGAACCGACGGCTCTCCCACCGCCGAGAAGGCGGTCCAGGCCGCCGCGGACATCGCCCGCTCGTGGGGCTCGGAGCTGCACATCGTCACCGCCGTGCGGTCACCCGGCTCCGGCATGGCGGCGGCGTCAGGCGCCCCGCTGGTCGACACCGGCGCGGGCCAGGCCATGGTCGAGGAGGCCGCCAAGGCCGTGGGGGAAAGCGCCATCGAGAAGTTCGGCGAGGGGCTGAAGGCCGAGGCGCACGCAGCACAGGGCAACGCCGACGACGTGATCCTCGGCGCGGCCGCCGACGTCGGGGCCGACCTGATCGTGGTCGGGAGCAAGGGCATGCGGGGAGCGCGGCGGTATCTCGGCAGCGTGCCCAACTCGGTGGCCCACGCGGCACGCTGCGCGGTGCTCGTCGTCAAGACCGACTAGATCGGTAGTCTCCCTCTCGACGCCGTTCCCGTTCCCGATCGGAGCATGGAAGAGGTGGACGATGCTCCTCGTGCTGGTCACGGGCCTGCAGGCAACGGGCAAATCCACCACGGCGGAGGTCGCGGCGCGGGAGTTGGGGGCTCCCGTGCTGGGCCACGATTGGGCGATGAGCGGACTCCGCCCTTTCCCTGAGGTTCAGGCGGCGCTCGACGCGATGGATCCCCCGGGACATCGCGCCGTCGGGTGGTCGGTCATATGGGCTCTGGCGCGGGCGCAGCTCAGGATGGGGTCATCGGTCGTGCTCGACGGCGTGGCACGCTCCACGGAGGTGGAGGCAACCCGCCTCGTGGCCGACGAGGAGTCCGCCCGGTGCCTCGTGGTCATGACCACGTGCGCAGACCCGGTGATCCACCGCTCCCGGGTCGAGGGTCGGCAGCGCCAGATCCCGAACTGGTACGAGCTCGACTGGGACCACGTCGAACGCTCCAGAGCTTCGTGGGTGCCTCCCGGCGACGTGGATCTGGTCCTCCGGGCGACGGACGGCCTGGGGGAGAACGCAGAGAGGTTGCGAGGGGTCGTCGCGGCGTTCTCGTGACATCTGCCGGTCTCTCGAAACGCCCCGGATCGCGTCTCGTCATGGTGTTCCGAACCAGGTGGTCAGGGCGTCACGCAATCCGGCATCGGTGCCGTCCCCCACCCAGGCGACATACCCGTCGGGCCGGATCAACACGGCGGTGGGAGCGGTCACGACGCCGAGGACCGGAAGTTCCCACGGGCCCACAGATTCAGCGTCGATCAGCTGGACCCGGTCGGCCCAGGGAGTGATGTCCAAGCCGCCGGGCTCACCGAAGTTGAGCAGCACCGGCTTGGCGCCGTGCAGCAGGGTGAAGACCCGCCGTGGGCCGTCGGCGGTCACGAGGTCCAGATCGGGCATGCGGCGTCCGAGCAGGGGGTGGCCCTCGCCGAGGTCGTAGCGAATGTCCAGCCCGGAGATGATCCCGGCGAGCCGTTTGCGAGGCTCGTCCATGGTCGCCAGCTCCGACACCAGATCGACCAGGGCCTTGGTGCGCTCGTCCCCGCGCTGGAGCATGCCCGAAGCCATCGTGTGCTGCAGCGCACGGGCGGCAACCGGGTGGCGCTCGCTCTGATACGTGTCCAGGAGGGTCTCCGGGGAGGTCCCGTCGACCACCTGGGCCAGCTTCCATCCGAGATTCACCGCGTCCTGCACGCCGAGGCTGAGGCCCTGTCCACCCGCCGGGTAGTGCACGTGCGCCGAGTCGCCGGCGAGGAGGACTCGTCCCGCGCGGTAGGCCGCGGCCTGACGCGTCATGTCCGTGAACCTTGAGATCCACGTGGGACTGTGGATCCCGAAGTCGGTACCGTAGACGGCGGTGAGCGCCTCGCTCAGGTCGCGTAGCGTTGGCTCGCTGCTCGGCCCGAGCCGCTGCTCGGTCACAACGACTCGTACGGTGTGCCCATCCTCCATCGTGTGGAGTCCATGGACGCCAACAGCATCGGTGCGAATGCCACGCGGCGGCTCCTCGGTCACCTCGACCTCGGCGATCAGGTTGCTCTTCGTCGGATCCCACCCCGGGAACCCGATGCCGGCCGTTCGGCGGATGACACTGCGTCCTCCGTCGCATCCGACGAGATACTGCGCCCGCAGCCACTGGCCGTCGGACAGTTCGACGTCGACGCCGGCGTCGTCCTGGGCGAAGCCCGTCACCTCAGATCCGTAGTAGATCCGCACCGGCAGCTCGGTGATCCAGGAGGCCATGATCCGCTCGATCTGGTTCTGCCAGATCCCGAGCGAATAGGGATGACGCGTCGGGAAGTCGCTCATGTCCAACACGGTCGTGCCGATCATCGCGGCCTGCGCCACCTGGCCCTCGGCGAGAAACCGATCAGCAACCCCACGCTGATCGAGCACCTCGATCGTGCGTGAGTGAAACCCGCCGGCCCGTGAGCCGACGAGCACGTGGTCGGAACGACGCTCGACGATCGCGATGTCGACGTTCGCCAATGCCAGCTCAGCCGCGAGCATCATCCCCGTCGGGCCGCCTCCGGCGATCACCACCGCATGCGTGGCCATACGCCCCCCTCCTCTTTCCTCGGAATCTCGTTCGGACCGGAGATTCTGCACACCGACCCTGGCCTTGCCGCAAGCGCCTTGTGCGCGCTACCGTGATGATGGCGAGGCGTGAACACTTCCCCTTGCATCGTTCGCTGCAGACGGACAAGCTCCCGCACGTGGTGAACGGGGACGGGACCGGCAAACGCCACCTTGGCCGGCTACGTGAGCCCGCCGTAGCCCTCCCGCCCCGAGAACACGGCGCTCAAGCGTCTCGGCGCACGAGGACCCAGCATCCGATCCCCAGGATCACCGCGGTGTACAGCACCAGGAGGGCGAAGCCCACCCATGGGCTGAAGGCATAGGCGACTTCTCGGCTGGCAGCGGGCACGTCGTTCGTGGAGAGCATGACCAAGCCGATGTTGGCCGGCAGATAGCGGGCCACGGCATTGCTGAGCGAGGCGGGCAACGCCTGGACGATCAGGGGCAGGACCAGCACCACCCCGACGAAGGCCGAGATGGCGCCGGCCGTGTGGCGGATGATGGTGGCCAGCCCGAGTGCCAACAGCCCGAGCACGGCCAGGTAGAGACCGGCACCGACCACGGCCCGCAGGACGCCTGGCTGTCCCAGGGACGCCGAGCCCGTGGAGAGCACGGCCGCAATGTTGTGGGGGATCTTCACGCCGAGTTGCTGGGCGCGCTGCGCGGCGGCCGCCTTCGACCCGACCGCGTGCTTGGCCGACAAGATGGCCTGGCCGACGGCGAAGGCGCTGAAGGCGAGGATCTCGCTCACCACGACCGCCACCGTCCCGAACACGACGACCTTGGCGGTGAGCACGACGGGCCGACGGGGGATGGCCGAGAGCGTGGCGCGGATCGTTCCTGTGCCGTACTCGGCGCTCATGACCAGGACACCCAGCACCCCGAAGATGAGCTGGCCGAGGAAGATCCCGATCAGGCTCCGGCGGGTCGGGTCGTCGATGATCTCGGACGGAGTGATCGTGCCGGTGCCGAGTGCGCACAGGCCCACGACCGCCACGACTGTCGCGACGAGCGTCCACATGGTCGAGCGGACCGACCACAGCTTCGTCCACTCGGCTGCCATGGCCCGGCGCAGGCCGGCGCGACCGGGGATGTGCGCAGCCTCGAAGGAGGCCGGCATCCCGGCCACGGCGGTCACGACCCACCCCTGAACTCGACTGCTTCGTCGGTCAGCTCCATGAAGGCGTCCTCCAATGAGGCGACCGGTGTCAGTTCGTGGACGGCCACGCCGATGGACGCGGCCTGGTCGCCCACCTCGGACGCCGACATACCCGTGACCGTCAATGAGCCGTCGGGATCCGCAATGACGGTCCCGCCGGCATTGGTCAGGGCCTCGGACAATTGGTGCGGCGCCGGCGTCCGCACTTTGACCGACTTGTGCGAGCTGCGGGCCACGAAGTCGGCCACCGTGGTCTCGGCGATCAGCCTGCCCTTGCCGATGACGACCAGATGGTCGGCGGTGAGCGCCATCTCGGCCATCAGGTGGCTGGACACGAACACGGTCCGACCCTCGCCGGCGAGCTTCTTGCACAGTGTGCGCACCCAGCGGATGCCCTCGGGATCGAGGCCGTTCACGGGCTCGTCGAACAGCAGAACTCCCGGGTCGCCCAGCAGGGCGGCTGCGATGCCCAGGCGCTGGCCCATGCCGAGCGAGAACGTGCCCACCCGTTTGCCGGACACCGCACTGAGACCCACGAGATCGAGCATCTCGTCGACGCGCGGCCGATCGATGGCATTGCTCCTGGCCAAGGTGAGCAGATGGGCACGGGCGGAGCGACCGGGATGGATGGCCCTGGCTTCGAGCAGCCCGCCGACTTCCCGCAGCGGCCAGGGGAGGTCGTGGTAGCGCCGTCCCAGCACGGTGACCGAGCCCGACGCCGGTAGGTCGAGGCCCATGATCATGCGCATCGTGGTCGACTTCCCTGACCCGTTGGGGCCGAGGAAGCCGGTCACGGTCCCCGGACGTACGTCGAAGGACAGGTCGTCCACCGCCACCACATTGCCGAACCGCTTTGAGAGCCCCCGCACCTCGATCACGCGGCAAGCCTTGCACGGCCCCCCGGTCTTCTGGGTAGCAGGGAGACCCCTGAGATTGTGGATCGAAACCCGGCTAATGTCAGGGCACACTCGATTACGGGGAGGCCCTCGATGCCTGAGTTTCCCGCCATCACCCACGTCGCTCTGACAGTGAGCGACCTCGGTCGCAGCCGCCCCTGGTATCGCGAGTTGTTCGGCTCCGACCCCTTGATCGACGAGGATACCGGTCCGTTCCACCATGTCGTCTGGCTCATGGGTGGGACGCTCGTCGGTATTCACCAGTTCCCCGATTTGAAGAGCACAGAGCCGTTTGACGAGCGCCGCCCGGGTTTGGACCATCTCGCCTTCGCCTGCGCCGACCGGTCCGAGCTCGAGGAGTGGGAGCGCCATCTGAACGGGCTGGGCGTCGCACATGGCGGCATCGTCGATGCGCCGTACGGATCGGGCTTGTCGTTCCGCGACCCGGACAACATCGCTCTAGAGTTCTTCGCCCCGCCGGGTTGACGGGCAGGCAGCGGGCTGGCGCCCATTGACGCCTCGCAGGCTCGACGACGAGCCACCGGGTCCCGGTGCCACCTCGTGGCATTTGGGGGCTGCGTCGATCGGGCGGCGCAAGCCCGAGTCCAGAGCCGCGATCCTCGCGATAATGCCTCCGAGGCGACGTCGATCGGGAGGCCACGGTGTATTTGGAGTTCACGCCAGCGCAGCTGGACCTGCAGCACCGCCTCCGTGCGTACTTCGAGGAGCTCGTCGCCGATGTGGAGGGTTCCGACCTGGGCGAGCCGACGTACACCCAGTACATCCGCCGGATGGGCCAGGACGGTTGGTTGGGCCTCGGGTGGCCAGTTGAGTACGGAGGTCAGGCCCGAGGGCCGATCGACCAGATGATCTTCGTCGAGGAGTCCCACTGGGCCGGGGTGCCACTGCCGCTGCTCACGCTGAACAGTGTCGGTCCGACGCTGATGGCACTCGGGACCAGCGAGCAGAAGCAGCGGATCCTGCCCGGAATCCTCCGCGGGGAGGTCCATTTCTCCATCGGCTACACGGAGCCGTCCGCGGGTACCGATCTCGCATCACTTCGCACGCGCGCCGTGCGCGACGGCGACGAGTACGTCATCAACGGCCAGAAGGTCTTCACCAGTGCCATCCAGTACGCCGACTACGTCTGGCTCGCCGCCCGGACCGACCCCGATGCCCCCAAGCACAAGGGCCTGTCCGTGTTCATTGTGCCGGTCGACACCCCCGGTTTCCACTGGGTCCCGTTGGCCACCATCGTGGGCGACATCACCAGTTCGACCTTCTACGAGGACGTGCGGGTACCCGCCGAGAACCTCGTCGGCGCGGAGAACCAGGGCTGGAAGCTGATCACCAACCAGCTCAATCACGAGCGGGTGGCGATCTGCCCGGCCTCGGGGTTGCTGCGCAGCCTCTCCGAGGTGCGGCAATGGGCACAGCGGCATCGTCTCGCCGACGGGCGCACGGTGATGGATCACGAATGGGTCCAGATCAACCTGGCCAGGGTGCACGCGAAGGTCGAGGTGCTGAAGCTGTTGAACTGGAGGGTGGCCTGGGCGGCCGACAAGGGGTTGAACCCCGCCGACGCGTCCGCGACCAAGGTCTATGGCACCGAGCTCGCTCTCGAGGTCTATCGACTTCTGCTCGAGGTGGTGGGCCAGGCGGGCTATCTGGCCGAGGGCTCGCCCGGGGCCGTGTTGCGAGGCCGCCTGGAGCAACAGTCCCGGAGTCAGACCATCTTCACCTTCGGAGGAGGGACCAACGAAGTCCAACGCGACATCATCGCGATGATCGGGCTCGGCATGCCGCGTGCGCCCCGCTGAGGGCGGCAGTCCGCTCAGCCGTGTTCAGCTGACGACAGCTCACCGTCGAGAAAGGATTCGAGCCGCTGCTCCTCGTCGATCGCGGTCACTGCGCCCGTCGCGTCGTGCAGGACCACGCGGTCGCGTCCCTGGCGCTTCGCGGTCAAGAGCGCGCCGTCGGCACGGCTGAGGACCGTGGTGAGGTCCTCGCCGGCTTCGGCATCGGTGATGCCGAAGCTGGCCGTGAACTTTGGCAGTCCCCCGACCGTGATGGCGGCGTCGAGCTGCGCACGCACCGTGTTGAGTGCCCGGGTGGCGTCGATCGCGGAGCAGTCGGGAAAGGCGATCGCGAACTCCTCGCCGCCGTAGCGCGAGACGAGATCGCTGCCCCGCAAAGAGTCGCGTAGCACCCGGGCGAAGAGGCGCAGCGCCCGGTCGCCGGTCTCGTGGCCGTAGGTGTCGTTCAGCGTCTTGAAGTGGTCGAGGTCCGCCATGGCGACGGCGACCGGTTCGAGGTGCGGCGGGACCGCCGCAACCTGCTCGGAGAAGGCCCGGCGGTTGAGCAGCCCGGTCAGAGTGTCGGTCGACGCCTGCAGCTGCGTCTCGGCCATGACCCTGAGGAGCCCGATGCGCGCACCGGCGAGCTTGGCCAGCGTTGCGAGGTCGTCGATCCTGTCGTCTTCGACCTCCACCTGAGGATGCCCGGTGGCATGGATCACGCCGACGGTGCGACCCATGATGGACACGGGCACGCAGAGCGCGGAGATGCGCCCCTGCGGCCGATTGCGCAGCTTCGGGCAGGCATCGAGATCGTCACTGTCGCCGAACACCTGAATCTGCGCGCGCCGCGCTGCCGGGCAGCGGTCGGGTGAGTCCACGCCGCAACTGGGGGGTTCCCCGTCCGGACCGACCGCGGCCATGCGTACGAGATGGGCGTGACTGTTGTCCGCCAAGAGCAATTCCGCCGGGGCATCGGCCAGCACCGCGCCGAATGAGCGCTCGATGACGTCGATGACCTCGGGCTCGCCCTCGGCCATGTCCAGGGCGTTGGCCAGGCGGCTCTCGAATCGTTGGCGTTGCACCTGGGAGTCCCGGATGACGGCCTCGTGGTCCGCTGACGCGATCGCCTCCGTCAACTCGGTGTTCAGGTGCTTGATCTTCTCGTCGGTAAGCCGTTGCTGGCGCTCTCCGAGGATGACCAGCACGAAGGCCAGTGGCAGCATCACGGCCATGAGGAGGCCGACCGACACCAGGTAGCTGGCGAAGCCCGACGTGATGGCGTTGCCCGCCATCATGCAGGGCACGAAGATCAGCGCGAAGGCGCCGAGGGCGATAATCGGACTCAGCAAGCGGAAGCGCTTCGACCGGGCGACCTCTCCGCTCCATTCCTCCTCTGTGACCATGTGCTCAATCCCTTCTGAGACTTCGCGGGGGTGAGCTCCGGGTGGTGGGCCAACCAGGGCTGCAACCTCCGCTCGGATCGTTTTCGTCTCCATCGGGGGCAACCTTTAGCCGGACGCCGAGCACCTGCGTGAACGCCCCCGGGCACGCCCACCAGCGCATTTGGCGTTGCGCGGCCGTGACGTGCAACCGCTCCGCCACTGGGGTGGGGACCCGCCGGCCTGCATCAGGATGTCGCCGGGCCCGCCCGAACTGCGCTGAGATGTGGGCGTGCCGGACCCCGGGGTCATCGTCGTCCTGAACGGAGCCCCACGATCGGGCAAGTCGAGCATTGCGAGGGCGATCCAGGCCGGCGAGGGGACGTGGTTGAACCTGGGGGTCGATGCATTCTGCGAGTACGTCACCCCCGCCCGCCTGCTGCCGGGCATCGGCCTGCGGCCGGGCGGCGAGAGACCGGACGTCGAGGCCCACCTCCCCGCGTTGTTCGATGCGCTCTACGGATCGGTGGTGGCGCTGAGCCTGCTGGGGCTCAACGTGGTCGTCGACGTCGGGCACCATGAGGGCCACTCGAGGCCGATGGGCGTCCTCGGGCGGGTGGCGGGCGAGCTCGCCCGATACCCGGCCTATTTCGTCGGCGTCCGGTGCCCGGTCGACGTGATCATGGAACGACGGGACGCCGGCGAACCCGGCCGCGGAGGCCGCTACGTCCGGAGCGGGCCGGCCGGTGCGGTCCCAGACGCCGTTCTCCGCTGGGAGCGGGCGGTCCATGATCCGGGGGTCTACGACCTCGAAGTCGACAGCTCGGTCCAATCGCCCGCGCAGTGCGCGGCGGCGATCCGAGCTCGCCTGGACCAGGGACCTCCTGTCGCGTTCTCGGAATTGGCGCGCCGCCTGTCACCCGATCGACCTGGTCGTCCGCCAGAGGACAACGCGACACGAGGAGGAGATGTGCCGCCGGCACGCCCGCGCTAGGCCGCCCGCGCGATGTCCTCGAGCGACAGCTCGAGCGTCGCGGACCCGGAGCACTCGACGCACTCCACCGTGTGTCGCGACGATCGGATGAGGCGGGTCCTGGTTTCGTCGAGGAAGACCGTGAAGACCTGGCCGTGTCGATCGATGTCCAGGTCCCAGTAGGGGCGCCACCGTGTGGACACCCGCGGATGGCCGACCTCGAGCCCCTTGGTGATGCGGCAGAAGCGCAGCTGGCGGGAATCGAAGATCCAGGTGCTGTGGCACGACTCCAAAATGATGAGGTTCATGGACCGGAGCATGACCCGTCGGTCTGAATCCAGGCTCTGAGGTGACTGGCGAAGGCCTGGGTATCCGGGGGTGTGCTGCGCATCGGCCGGGAGCCCCGGTCAGCGGAGGGCCGCACCGAGTGCGGTGAGCTGCGCGGAGCGGAACGCCCGTGACACGCCCGCCTTGGCGCGCACGAGGTCAAAGCCGTGGAAGGCACCCTCCACCACGTCCAGCTCGCACTCGACCCCGGCCTCCCGGAGACGGCGGGCGTAGGCGAGGTCTTCGTCGTGGAACAGATCGAGTGTGCCCACGCCGATCCACGCCGGCGGCAGTCCGGCGAGGTCGTCGAGGCGCGACGGCGCGGCGAGGCCGCTGACCTCGTCCGAGCCGGGTCGATGACCCGTATAGGACTGCCAGCCGAAGCGGTTCGCCTCGTTGTTCCACAACCGGAAATTGCTCTCGTCGAGGTCGGTGCGCTCCGCCGTCCGGTCGTCCAGCATCGGATAGGCCAGGAGCTGGAAGGCGAGCGGCACCTCGGCGCGCTGGCGGGCCAGCACGGCCAACGCAGCCGCCAGTCCGCCGCCGGCGCTGGCCCCACCCACTGCCACGCGGGTCGGGTCGACGGTCGGCTGGCCGGCCAGCCACACCAGGGCATCGTGGCAGTCGTGCAGCGGGACGGGGAAGCGGTGCTCGGGCGCGAGCCGGTACTCCACGGCGGCGACGACGATTCCCAGCTGGTCGGCGAAACGACGGCACACGGCATCGTCCTGGGCCGCCGAGCCGATCACATAGCCGCCGCCATGGATCCAGAGCAACGCCGGCAGGGGGCCGGGACTCGACGCGGGCCGGTGCACGCGCACGGAAATCGGCCCGAGCGCCTCGACGGTGACGCCCTTCCTCGGTATCCGGGCCAGCAGGCCGGTGGACAGCCGGATCGCCTTGAGCGTCCGCGGACGGACTGCGGCGCGCGGCAGCCAGGGGGCCGTCCGGCGCAGGTCGGGGTGAAACGCGTGGGTGTCCATCAGCGGCGGGGAGCGGCCATCCGACCGGTGTGGCCGACCCCTCGTCCTCCTCTCGGCTCGAAGCCCGGGCGGGGTGCCACTTCAGCACAGGCCGGGTTCCAGGGGCGAACGCGTGATCGATCCGCCCTACCCTTGGCCCATGAAGCGGTCCAAGAAGCGGGAATCGCAGTCCGGTGAGACGGGCGGGGAGGTCCCGCGCTGGCGCCGCCGGATGCTGCGGGGCACCGAGCAGACGCCAGAAGAGCAGCTGCGGCAGACGCAGGACGTGCTGAGCTGGGCGCGCCGCAACCACGGACCCGACTCCTCCTTCACGATCAAGGCGATGATCGACGTGGCCGAGCAGCTCGCCCGGCAGGACCGGTTCGCCGAAGAGGAGGATCTCCGCGAGCAGATCGTCGCGGCGCTGCGCTCGACCCTCGGGCCGGACACCCTCGGCACGGCGAGTGCCGAGATGCGTCTGGCCGGCTGCCAGGTCAGGTCGGCACGCCTCGCGGACGCCGACCGGTTGCTCGCCCACGTGGTGGCCGTCCGGACGGTCGAGCTCGGGGAGGACGACCCCGACACGGTGAGGGCGCTGAGCTGGCGCGCCAACGTGGCGGAACGGCTGGGCCGGTCCGGGGACGCCGGGAGCCTGCCGGCGGAGGGTGCGCTCGACGACGTCCCTTGACAGGCGAGGTCCACGGGACCACAGTCGAAACTGAGTCCGGGTCGGGTCGGTCCCGACCGGATGTGATGGAGGACACCATGAGCTCAACCGCCAGCCTGATCACGGTTCTCGCTTCTGTCGCCTTCGCGCTGATCGTGGTCGCCGTCGTCGTGCGCGTCGTGCCGCCGCGGGCCGAGTAGCAGCCGTCGCCGGACTGTCCCGTCGGCCCGTGTCAGCGGGTGGGCCGAGCTAGCAGGCGTAGTCCTCGTCGTACTGCGCGCTGTTGTACTGCACGATCTCGGGCGGTCCCGGCAATTGGGCGTTGTGGTTGTCGACCCAGTTCGAGTAGTCCGCGCACGAGCCCGGGCCGCTGGGCGACGCCTGGTAGTCGGCCATCCAGTAGGGAACCGACGGCGTGTAGTCACCGACGATGGTGTTCCAGACGCCCGGGCTGGCGTAGATGCCGACGTCAGGGATCCCCTCGGACTCGTGGAGGGCGTTGATGGCGCCCTGGACGAATTGTGCGTTCTCGCTGAGGTTGCCCGACCAGTTGGCGTTCGCCGTCTCCACGTCGAGCCACCAAGGGATCGTGGTGGAGCCCGCTCCTGCGTTCTGCGCGTCCGTGTACGCGGCGATGCCCGCCTGGTACCCAGCATTGCAGGAGGTGTCGCCGCCGCACCCCGGTTCCGAGGTCGCCGAGGTCCCGTAGGTCAGATACGTATAGAGGTTCAGCCCGCTGCCGGCCCACGCCGCTTCCTGGGCGAGGCACGGGTTCGTGTTGCCCGAGGAGCTCCCGTCCACCTGGACGATGCCGATCTGGTGGTCACCGCTCGGGAAGCTCGAGCA
>CAYWDQ010000029.1:20684-28102 GCA_964457065.1 uncultured Acidimicrobiaceae bacterium
TCCCGTCCACCTGGACGATGCCGATCTGGTGGTCACCGCTCGGGAAGCTCGAGCATTGGTACACGCTGATGTCGTAGCCGTAGGCGCCGGACGGGTAGGTGCCGCCCGTGAAGGTGCCCGTGCTCCCGGGCGCTTCGGCCATGCCGACGATCGGTCTGTTCAGCGGGGAAGGGGCCGACCCGTAGTAGTCGGCGGACCCGAAGTTCGAGACCAGCCCCGCCGTGTCGGTGAACCAATAGCCGTTGTCCGATGGAGTGATCGCCGCAGCCACGATGGGGTTCTTGAGGGGCAACCCCCCCAGCGAGCCGTAGAACGGCGCGGACCCGAAGCTGAAGATGCCGCCGTCGGAAGCCACCAGGAAGTACCCACCCCCGTTGGGGCCCGTGATCATGCCGATGACCGGCTTGTTCAGCACGAGGCTGCCCGTGCTGCCGTGGAACTGCGCGTCGCCGTAGCTGAAGATGCCGCCGTCCGAGGCCACCAGCCAGTAGCCGTGGCCGCTGGAGGTGGCGGCCATCCCCACCACCGGCTTGTTGAGCGTGATGCTCCCCGTGCTGCCGTAGAACTGCGCGTCGCCGTAGCTGAAGATCCCGCCGTCGGAGGCCACCAGCCAGTAGCCCTTGCCGTCCGGGGTCGCGGCCATGCCGACGATGGGCTTGTTGAGCGTGATGCTCCCCGTGCTGCCGTAGAACTGCGCGTCGCCGTAGCTGAAGATCCCGCCGTCGGAGGCCACCAGCCAGTAACCGCCCCCGTCGGGTGTCGCGGCCATGCCGACGATGGGCTTGTTGAGGGTGATGCCGCCCGTCGACCCGTAGAACGGCGCGCCGCCGAAGCTGAAAATCCCGCCGTCGGATGCCACCAGCCAGTAGGCGGGGACCGTCGTGCTCGCCGCCGCGGCCGGTGGCGCGCCCGTGGTGACCGCCGTGGTGAGGACGGCCAACAGCGGCAGTGCCGTGACGAGCACGGCCAGGACGAGGCGGCGGATCAACTTCTCAGGAACTCGGCCACGCGGAAGGCCAGGTCGAGCGACTGGCGGGCGTTCAGGCGCGGGTCGCAGGTCGTGGTGTAGCGGGCCTCGAGGTCGCCCTCGAGGATCTCCTCGGCGCCGCCGAGGCACTCGGTGACGTCGTCGCCCGTGAGCTCCACGTGCACGCCGCCCGGCCAGGTGCCTTCGTCGCGGTGCACGGCGAAGAAGGAGCGCAGCTCCGAGAGGATGTCGTCGAAGCGCCGGGTCTTGCGGCCACCCTCGCTGGCGAAGGTGTTCCCGTGCATCGGGTCGCAGGTCCACACGACCGGGTGCCCCTCGGCCTCCACCGCCCGCAGGACAGGCGGGAGGAGCTCCGCGATCCGGTCGGCCCCGAATCTGGTGACGAGCGTGAGGCGGCCCGGCAGGCGGTCGGGATTGAGGCGCTCGCAGAGGGCGACCACCTCGTCGGGAGCACAGCTCGGCCCGATCTTGCACCCGACCGGGTTGTTGATGCCCGAGGCGAATTCCACGTGGGCGCCGTCGAGCTGCCGGGTCCGGTCGCCGACCCAGATCATGTGGGCCGAGCAGTCGTACCAGTCGCCGGTCAGCGAGTCGATGCGCGTCAGGCACTCCTCGTAGGGCAGGATCAACGCCTCGTGGCTGGTGAAGAAGTCGACCTCGTGCAATCCCTCCTCCGCGCCGAGGTCGATGCCGCACGCGGCCATGAAGCGCAGGGCTCGGTCGATCTCCGACGCGATGCGCTCGTACCGCTGCCCCTCCGCGGACGAGGCCACGAACTGCTGGTTCCACAGGTGCACCTGTGACAGGTCGGCGAATCCGCCCTTCGTGAAGGCGCGCAGGAGGTTGAGCGTGGACGCCGACTGGTGGTATGCGGCCACGAGGCGTTCCGGGTCGGGTGTGCGCGCCTCGGCCTCGAACGCCTCGTCGTTGACCATGTGCCCGCGGAACACCGGCAGCTCCACGTCGCCGATCCGCTCCGTCGTCGCCGTGCGCGGCTTGGCGAACTGGCCGGCGATGCGGCCCACCTTCACCACCGGTACACCCGCCGCGTAGGTGAGGGCCACGGCCATCTGCAGGATGATCTTCAACTTGTCCCGGATGGAGTCGGCGCTGAAATCGGCGAAGGACTCCGCGCAGTCGCCCGCCTGCAGCAGGAAGGCTTCGCCGTTGGCCACCTCGGCGAGCTGCGCGGTCAGGTGTCGCGCCTCGCCGGCGAAGACCAGGGGGGGCAAGGTGGACAGCCGCGCTTCGGAGCGTTTGAGCGCGTCGGCGTCCGGCCAGTCCGGTTGCTGCGCGGCGGGGAACTTCCGCCAGGACGCGGCGCTCCAGCGGGAGGTCTCGGACGGGCTCGTCATCGCATCAGGTTAACGCCGTAGGATCGCTGCCCATGGCCGCCTTCCGGTTCGCCCTCCAGGCCTCTCAGGCGGCATCCCCCGCTGCGTGGCGTGACCTGGCGCGCAAGGCCGAGGATCTCGGGTACTCGACGCTGTACGTGCCCGACCATCTCGACGACGAGTGGGCCCCCATGATCGCCCTGGCGGTCGCGGCCGAGGCGACCACGACGCTGCGCGTCGGGACGCTGGTCCTCGACAACGACTTCCGCCACCCGGTCGTCCTCGCCAAGGAGGCGGCCACCCTGGACGTGGTGACCGGGGGCCGCTTCGAGCTCGGCATGGGCGCCGGCTGGAAGACGACCGACTACGAGCAGTCGGGGATCCCGATGGAACGCCCGTCGGTGCGCGTCGCCCGGCTCGCCGAGAGCCTGGAGATCATGCGCGCCATGTGGCGCACGGGCAGTGCGACCTTCGCGGGGGAGTACTACCGGGTCACCGAGGCGAAGAGCTTCCCGACCCCCGTCACCCCCGGCGGCCCGCCGCTCGTCATCGGCGGTGGCGGCAAGCGCATCCTGACGCTGGCCGGCCGCTACGCCGACATCGTGAGTGTCGTGCCGAGCCTGGCCGCCGGGTACGTCGGCCCCGAGGTGGCCGGCGAGTCCGTCGTCGAGAAGTACGCCGACCGGGTGCGGTGGGCCAGGGAGGCTGCGGGGGAGCGTGCCGGCAAATTGGAGTTCCAGTGCTGGACCGCCACGGTACAGGTCGTCGACAACGCGGACGAGACGGTCGAGTCGTTGGCGCCGCTGTTCGACCTCACGCCCGCGCAACTTCGCGCCGCGCCGGTGGCGCTCATCGGCTCCGTACCGCAGATCGCCGAGACCCTGCGGGCGCGGCGGGAGGAGCTCGGCTTCAGCAACATCGTCGTGCACGAGGCGGAGATGGACGCGCTCGCCCCGGTGATCGCCGACCTTGCCGGCACCTGAGCCCCCCGTCCGTGTCGGCATCCTCGGCGGGACCTTCGACCCTCCGCACGCCGGGCACGTGGCGGCGGCGCGCGCGGTCACGGAGCAGCTGGCCCTCGATCGGCTGCTGCTGGTCGTGGCCAACGACCCGTGGCAGAAGTCCGGGCAGCGGGAGATCTCGCCCGCCGAGGACCGGTTGGCGCTGACCCGGGCGCTCGCCGATGAGATCCCCGGCGCCGAGGCCAGCCGGTTGGAGATCGACCGGGGAGGCCCCAGCTATTCGGTGGACACGGCCGAGGAGGTCCTGGCCCGCGCCGGCGGGCCCGCCGAGCTGTTCCTCGTCGTCGGGGCGGACCTGGTACCAGAGCTCGAGTCCTGGCACCGGCACGAGGAGCTGGCGCGCCTGGTCACGCTGGCCGTCGTCTCCCGCCCCTCCGGGCCCGCCCCGGTGGTCCCGGAGGGCTGGCGGGTGGCCTGGGTCGACGGTCCGCAGGTGGCCCTGTCGAGCTCCGAGGTGCGTGAGCTGCTTGCTTCCGGGGCGTCCGTGGACGGCCTGGTCCCCGAGGCGGTCATCCGTTGCATTCGTCGCCTGGGTATGTACGCTGTGCCCAGATGAGCGCCATGCCGGCCGAGTGGACTGAGGTGTCGGACAGTCCGCCCCTGGGCGCGTCCCCGGCACGGGCGCAACGGCGGGCCGACCGCAGGGCGGAGCAGAAGCTGGCCCGGCGTCACCGGCAGCGCTGGGCGATCGCCGGGTGCTCCATCCTGGCGAGCACCTTCGTTCTCACGGTGGGAATCCTGGACGTGCTCCATTGAGCCCAGGGTTGGACGTGCACGTCCAGCTGCCGCGGGCCGTGGCCACGGCCGCCGAGTCGGCCGACGCCAAGCTCGGGCGGGACACCGTCGTACTGGCGATGGGGGAGCTCTTCGGGCTGGTCGACGCCTTCGTGATCACCAGCGCGTCGAACACGCGGCATGTGCGCACCCTGGTCGAGGAGATTGAGCGCGGCGTCAAGGAGGCGCACGGCACCGCCCCGCTCCGCATCGAGGGGCTTCAAGACGCCACGTGGGTGCTCATGGACTACGGCGACTTCATCGCCCACGTCTTCCTCCAGGAGACGAGGGACTACTACGACCTCGAGCACCTGTGGTCCGGTGCGCCCCGGGTGCCCTGGCGGCGCGACGTCGAGACCGCGGGCTGAGGCCCGCTGGCGGTTCAGGTCCCGGCGCTGAGGAACTCGATCACGTAGACGGGTCCGGTGACCTGTGAGCCGTTGGCGATCGGGACGCTGGTGCGCTGACCGTCGATCTCGAAGATGACCCCCGTCCCGAGTCCGTTCTCGGTGGCCACCGTGGCGACGATCTGGGCCACGGCGAGCTCGGTGGAGGTGCCCGTGATCTCTCCGAACGCGGCGTTCATGTTCACCGTGACCACATCGCCCTGCGTCGAGGTCCCCAGGAGCGTGACGTCGCTCGGGATGGCGGAGAAGACCCCGCCGGCCGCTTCTGCGACGGTCGGCCCGGCCAGCATCGTGTCGATGATGGAGTCCAGCGGCGCAGGGGCGGCGACCACCCGGGGCTCGGGCTGCAGCTGACTGGTCGCGTTGAGGAAGAAGACCTTGACGGGTACGAGCGACGACGGCTTGGGCAGCGTGGTGGTGGTCGTCGGCTGAGAAGGGTTGAGGAGGTTGAAGGGAACCTTCGAGGGTGCGATGGAGCTGGGGGCGCTCTGCGTCGGGATGGCGCAGCCCGCGGCGAGGAAGGCCGTGGCCACGGCCAGCACGGCCAGCAGCGCCGGAGCGCCGCGGCGGCGCATCACGCTGCGCCCTCCGGGTCGTCGTCCTCCGAGAGCACCGGCAGCGACAGGACGAAGCGCGCGCCGCCCCCCGGAGAGGACTCGACGCGGACGTCCCCCTGCATCGCGTGCATGTGCTCGGCCACGAGCGCCAGGCCCAGGCCCGTTCCCGTCCCGGCCCCGCGCCGGCCCGACGCCGAGCCGCGGTAGAAGCGCTCGAACACCTTGGCGCGCTCCTGGGGGTCGATGCCCGGCCCCGCGTCGTCGACGGTGACCTCGACGTGCTCGGCCTCGCCGGGCCCGACCGCGATCTCGGTGACCCCGCCGCCGTAGTGGGCGGCGTTCTCCATCAGGTTGACCATGACCCGCTCGAACCGGCGCTTGTCGACGCCCACCCGCCACGACTGCACGACGGGGTCGATCCGCACCTCGGGCGGCGCCCCGTGGCCGTGGCCGTCCATGTGCCCGAAGCCGGCGACCACGGAGCGCTGCACGAGCTCGGACACGCTGACCTCCTCGAGGAAGACGTCGACCGAGCCGGCGTCGGCCCGCGACATCTCGAGGAGGTCCGCCACCATGCGCTGGAACCGCCGCAAGTCGTCGCTCAGGAGCTGGAGCGCGCGCTGAGAGCGGGGCGGCAGGTCCTCGCGGTCGCGCTCGAGGACCTCGAGGGAGGCGGCCAAGGTGGTGAGCGGCGACCGCAGCTCATGGCTGACGTCGGAATTGAACCGTGCCTCGCGCTCGATGCGCTCCTGGAGCTGGTCGACCATCGCGTTGAAGGAAATGGTGAGCCCCTCCAGGTCGGGGTCGGCGGCGTCGGGGTCGAGGCGGGTGTCGAGCTCCCCGCCCGCGATGGCGCCCGCCGCCCGCGACACGTCGGCCAGCGGCCGCAGGGACCGCGCGCTGGCGAAGCGGCCCAGCGAGATACCCAGGAGGGTGGTCACGGCCCCGGCGCCGAAGAGGGTGAGGCCGAGCACGCGCAGAGTGTGGTCGAGGTCGGACAGGTCGAACACCTCGAAGTAGGCGGCGTGCACGGACGGGACCGGCACGCCGACCGCGATCTCGGCCACCCCCTGGGCCGTGCGATACGTCTGCGTGGCCGCGTTGCCGCCCAGCACCACCTTCCGCAGCTTCCGGGGGATGGACGAGGCGTTGACCGACAGGGAGGACACGTACGACTTGGACTGGTGGTAGAGCACCGAGTGGGCGTCGGTCCCGGCGTCGATGGACGCCAGCAGCGAGACGTAGTGGGTGTTGCCTCCCTGGAGCTCGCTCCGCACCAGCACGGCATTGGCGAAGGCCTGATGCTGGGCGGCCGTCTCCCGCCCGGCCAAGAGGAAGTGGCGGGTGGTGAAGTACGACAGCCCGCCCATGAGGATGGAGAGCACCAGCGCCCCGAGCCCGAAGAGGGCCGTGATGCGGGCGCCGATGCCCAACTTCACGTCAGGGCACCAGCTTGTAGCCCATGCCCCTGACGGTGAGTATGTGCTGGGGCACCGCGGGGTCCGCCTCGACCTTGGTGCGCAAGCGCCGGATGTGGACGTCGACCAGGCGACCGTCGCCGAAGTAGTCGTAGCCCCAGACCCGGTCGAGCAGCTGCTCGCGGCTCAGCACCTTGTTGGGGCTGGCCGCCAGCTCGCAGAGGAGGCGGAACTCGGTGCGGGTGCAGTGCACCTCCTCGCCGTTGAGGTGGCGCAGCACGCCCTGCTCGGGCAGCAGCTGGAGGTCCCCGAAGGTGAGCGCCCCCGGCTCCTCCTCGGCCGGCCGAGCGCGGCGCAGGAGGGCGCGGATGCGCGCCGCCAGCTCCTTGGCCACGAACGGCTTGGTCACGTAGTCGTCGGCTCCGGCTTCGAGCCCGGCCACGACGTCATGGGTGTCCGCCCGCGCGGTCACGATGATGATCGGCACGGCGCTGCTGCGCCGCAGGGCCCGGCAGCACTCGAAGCCGTCCATGCCCGGCAGCATCAGGTCGATCAGCGCGACGTCGGTGGGTGCCTCGGCGAACAGGTCGAGGCCCTCCTCGCCGCTGGCGGCGTCCCTTACCTCATAGCCCTCGCCTTCGAGGGCGAGTCGCATGGAGGACCTGATCCGTTCATCGTCCTCGACAACCAGAATGCGCCCGCTCATCCGCCCCCAGCTCAGCTGATCCAAATCTGTGTCGGCCAGATGGAGCCCCCGATCATGCCGAAGGCCATCTGGCCCTGGGGCGTGGTCGGATTGTTGAAGTTCTGCACGGTCGGGTTGCCGATCACGGCCCACACGGCCCGGTCCGTCCAGAGGTAGGGGAGGTCCATCGCCAGGCGCTTGTTCACCGTCTTGTAGGCCGCCTCCCGCACGCT
>CAYWDQ010000030.1:0-28068 GCA_964457065.1 uncultured Acidimicrobiaceae bacterium
GGTTCGACGAGGGGGTTGCCGGTCACATCACAGCGCGAGATCCCGAGCTGCTCGATCATTTCTGGGTGAACCCGCTCGGGATGAACTTCAAGCAGATCCGCGTGAGGGATCTCATCCTCGTGAACGATCGTGGTGAGGTCGTCGAAGGCACCTGGCCCGTGAACGCGGCCGCGTTCGCGATTCACTCACAGATCCATGCAGCGCGACCGGACGTGGTGGCAGCGGCGCACGCGCACTCCGTGTACGGAAAGGCGTGGTCGTCGTTGCGCCGGCCTCTCGATCCCATCACCCAGGACTCATGCGCGTTCTATGGTGATCACGGTGTGTTCGACGACTACACCGGGGTGGTCTACGACCTCGAAGAGGGCAAGCGCCTTGCACACGCGCTCGGAGGGAACAAGGCAGTCATCCTTTCGAACCACGGCCTGCTGACCGTCGGGCAGACGTCGGTCGACGAAGCGGCGTGGTGGTTCATCACGATGGAGCGCACGTGCCAGGCGCAGTTGCTGGCCGAGGCCGCCGGCACGCCGGTGCTGATCGATCCCGACCAAGCCGAGAAAACCTCGAGGCAGGTGGGACCTCCGCTGTCGGGTTGGATGGCATTCCAGCCGCTTTACCAGTGGATCGTGTCGGTTCAGCCCGACCTGCTCGAAGAATGACGGCCGCTCCGTAACCAGATCAAACTGGTCGGATCCGACGGCTCGGGTCCGATAGCTGTCACGTATGCTTCCACGATGCGTTTCGGTCTCGATGTGGCTCAGCAGCGGGTTTCTTGGCCTGAGCTCGTCAGCCGCGTGCAGTTTGCGGAGGAACTGGGCTTCGACGGTGCCTGGGGGTTCGATCATTTCCAGCCCATGTACGGCGAAGGGCCGGGTGAGACGTTTGAAGGGATGACGACGCTCGCAGCGCTGACCGGTGTGACGTCTCGCATCCGACTCGGACTGCTCGTCACCGGGGTGACCTACCGTCACCCCTCGGTGCTGGCAGCCCAGGCACTGACCATCGACCATGCCTCGGGCGGCCGCCTCGAGCTCTCGCTCGGCGCGGCCTGGTTCGACAAGGAACACACCGAGCTCGGGATCGCCTTCCCTTCGACATCGGAGCGGTTCGACTTGCTCGAGGACGCTCTCGAAATCGTGGCTCGGCTGTTCACGGGGGACGTCGTGTCCTATCGAGGACGGATCGTGTCATTGCGGGACGCCCAGCTCCGCCCATTGCCCTTACAGCAGCCGCACCCGCCGATCTGGATAGGCGGCAGCGGTCCACGGCGGACGCTCCCACTCGTCGCTCGCTATGCCGACGTGTGGCATGCGTGGGGTAGCCCGAATTCATTGCTTGAGACGAACGCCCAGCTCGATGATCTCGCAGTCGCTGCCGGACGCGATCCCTCCTCCATCATGCGGGCGAGCTCCCTCTCCCTCGATGACCTCGGCACCGCCCGAAAGCACGCCGCCAAGTGGAGGGACGCCGGCTACGGCTACCTGGTCTGCGGATGGCCCGAAACGGGTCGTGGCCAGATCGAGGAATTCGCGAGCGAGCTCATGCCCGAATTCTCCGACTGACATATATCGACGTCGGTACTCGCAGTCGCAAACCGCTCACGGACTATCCGGTGACAGCTGCTCCGTGACGAACGTCGCCGCGCGACTGTGGAATCTCCAGGTGCCATTCTCGTGGTGGAGGACGTCGTGATACCGACCCACGAGTTTGATCGCCCAGCCGGAGTCCTCCAAGAGCAAGAAGATCACGTCGCTGATGGCCGTCGCCTCGTGGTCGCTCCAATCGGCGACGACGGTGTTGGCGACGAGGTGTCGCTGGGGCTGCCTCGGCCTCCATCTCGAATAGGCCTCACGCAAGGCGTCGTGGCCTCTGAGAGTACCCATGCCGGGGATATCGCAGACACCGTCGGTGCAGAAGGAGGCGACGACGTCGTCGGTCCGTCCGTCGTCCAACGCCTGGGCGTACACGGCCAAGGCGGCGCGCACGCCCTCGGCGACTTCTGCGAAGGTCGTCTGCGGCGTCATCGGCCCAGCCTCCCGAGCGGCACTGCCGGCTCACTCACGATCGACCTCCGCCCTCAGAAGCCGAGATCCACGACGGGCTGCTCGAGGGGGTTCACGTTCACCGACCGCAGCCCCGGCAGCAGTGAGTGGTACGGAAGTCCCCCGAGGAATCCGTCCACCAACCGCTCGAAGTTCGAGATGCCGCCTTCGACCCCCTCCGAGAGGCGGAGGTATTCGAAGCCCTCCGCGTGGAGGCCCCGTTGCTGCCTCGGCAGGTTCGAGAAGTCCTGGGCGGGGATGGGCGGCCACCGTGGGTCGTCGCACTCCCAGAGGTCAGGTGCCGTGGGCGTCTCGGGTTCCTGACCCTCGGGGAACCGCGTGAGCGACCAGATCTCCATCATCGTCTCCTCCGGTCCCAACGGGCGGAACCGGTAGGAGGAGGCACTGCTGTACATGGGCAACACGAAGTAGTGCGGGAAGCAGTAGGCCATCGGCTCGTCGAGCCCTCGTGCCTCGAGATCGTTGAGGTCGGGGATGTCACTGCCTTGGGCCCGGTGCCAGCGCACGACCTCGTCGTTGAGCGTTCGATGCCACGTCGACATCGCCTCGCTCGGGTCGGCCGGCAGCTCCATGTCCCTCAGCCCTTCGGCGATGCGCACGTCGTTCGCGTGGACCATCCCGGCCATGCCCTCGCTCATGGTGCGCAGGTACTGAATCTCCGCATCGACGACGGCACGCGTGTCGACGCCACCCTGGCCGGGTGAATACCTCATGCCGGGGATGACCAGCTGGGGATGTGCCTCCACCACGTGGTACTGCTCCATGAACGCCTCTTCGGCGAGCTTCCAGTTCACCGGGAGACGGCACGCGTACCACCACTCCGCCCGCATCGACTCCACCTTCCAGGCGTCCAGGATGGTGGCGAAGGGCTCGATGCACTGCCGGAGCGGCGGGGCATCGTCGTGGAGATTGACCCAGGCACACCCTCCCCACACCTCGCAGCGCACCGGCGTGAGGTCGAGGTCCTGGGGTGCAAGGTTGTGCTCGGCGAAGGTCTTCTTCCGTGGGACGAAGGTGTTCTGGCCGTCGGGTCCGTAACACCACCCATGGAAGGGGCAGATGAAGCCGCTCTCGCACGTCCCTCGTCCCTCGGCGACCTTGACGCCACGATGGCGGCAGGCGTTCTGGAATGCCGCCACTCCCCCATCGTCGGAGCGCACCACGATGATGGACTGGTCGAGAATCTCGTACTCGACGAAATCGCGAGGTTGTGGGATCTCCTCGAGCCGGCAGGCCATCTGCCACACCCGTCGCCACAACAGCTCGGCCTCCAACCGGTAGAAGTCAGGATCGAAGTAGCGCTCTTTTCGAAGTCGGTCGGGCAGCTCCACGGCGTGAGGCACGGTCAATGCCGACGACCTGCGATCCACGACCGCCATTCGGCCCCCTTCCCTCTCGGACGAGTGTCTGGTGGAACTGTATAGTGTTCCGACCGGTACAATAACGTCTGCGCCTCGGCGATGCAGGATGTCCGTGCCGACGACATCGCGCTGAACGGTTCATCGCCTCGAAGTCTCATGACATCTCCAGAACCCGCACCCGACGAGCCCTCTGACGACGACGTCGTCGACGTGGACGTACTTGTGGTGGGTGCAGGCATCACCGGCCTCTATCAGCTCTATCGCGCTCGGGAAGCGGGCTTCTCCTCGCAGCTGCTCGAAGCCGGTGACGGCGTCGGTGGCACGTGGTACTGGAATCGCTACCCGGGGGCACGGTTCGACTCGGAGAGCTACACCTACGGGTACCTGTTCTCGAAGGATCTCTTCGAGGAATGGGAGTGGCGAGAGCATTTCGCAGAACAGCCCGAGATCGAGCGGTACCTGAACCACGTGGTGGATCGCTTCGACCTTCGGCGTCACATCCGGTTCGGCGCCAAGGTCACGTCTGCGGTGTACGACGCGGGGGCGTGGAGGGTCGTGGCCGGTGACGGCACCACGTACCGGGCTCAGTACTTCATTGCTGCGACCGGCGTCCTCTCGGTGCCCTATTACCCGGAGGTGCCGGGGCGCGAGAACTTCCGGGGCGAGTCGTACCACACGGGGCTGTGGCCGGCGGCACCGGTCGACTTCGCGGACAAGCGCGTTGCGGTCATCGGCACCGGGTCGAGCGGGGTGCAGATCATCCCCGCCATCGCGGGAACGGTTGCCTCCCTCACCGTCTACCAGCGCACGGCCAACTGGTGTACGCCGCTGAACAACGCACCGATCACGCCTGACGAGCAGGCTGAGCTCAGAGCCGGCTTCGAGGCAATGTGCGAGACGCTGAACACGTCACCCAGCGGATTTCTGCACCTCGCGCACGATCGAGCCACCTTCGAGGACACGAAGGAGGAAAGGTGGGCGTTCTACGACAAGATGTGGAGCAGCCCTGGCTTCTCGAAGCTCACCAGCAACTACAGCGATCTCTTGATGGATGAGGCTGCGAACGCAGAATGGTGCACGTTCGTCTCGGAGAAGATACGGAGCATCGTCGCGGATCCAAAGACGGCAGAGAAGCTGATCCCCGATGAGCACCGCTTCGGTGAGAAGCGACCTCCATTCGTGACGGGTTACTTCGAGGTGTACAACAACCCGAACGTGGATCTCGTCGATCTCAGGCGGACGCCCATTCTGCGCATGACTGAGAATGGGATCGAGACTTCCGATGGTGTGCGAGAGTTCGACATCGTCGTGTGGGCGACGGGCTTCGACTTCGGTACCGGTGCGCTGGCGCGAATGGACATCCGAGGTCGGGACGGTGTTGCGCTCCGCGACCACTGGGCCGACGGCCCGAGAACGTTCCTCGGCATTCAGACTACGGGGTTCCCGAACTTCTTCTTTCCCGGTGGGCCACACGCGGCGGCCGGCAACAACCCGCGGTACAACGGCGACCAGGTGGACTTCGTCACCGACACACTCATCTATGTCCGGAGCCACGGCTTCGAGGTCATTGAGGTTGGCGCGGCGGCAGAAGACAAGTGGACCGACATGATCGATCGGTGGGCCACGAGAGCGCCCTCTTTCGGGGAAAGCAGCTACTACTTCGGGAGCAACATCCCCGGGAAGCCACGCAAGTACCTGCTGAACTCGGCCGGTCGGCCGAAGCTCTTCACGGAGATCGCCAAGGTGATCGAGACCGACTACCAGGCGTTCAGGCTGTCACGTTCCTCCGACCCCGCACCCCTGGGGGCGTCAGGTTAGATCCGAATCCCGAACTCCTCAGACCGTGGCGACGGGCGTCAACGGGGAGCCGACCGCTCCGGGCAAGCGCAGCGGCGGCGCGGTGAGCAGGAATCGGCTCCGGCCGTGCTCGCGCAGCCACGACGCGAGCTCGTGCAAGTACCACATCTCCCCCAGTGGGACGCCGAGTCGGAACAGGCAGAGATGGTGGATCGGAAGGAACGAGTGCCGGCTCTCGTCGCGGTCCTTGCCGACCATTCCTTCGACGGCGTAGTTGTCCGCCACCAATGCCGAAATCTGGGAATCGCTGATCCACTGCAGAAGTGACTCGTCCCGGGCATCGAGGTAGGTGCACAGCGTGTGGATCTTCACCGGATCCGGGTCGCGGTTCCACTTCAGGATCTCCGTGGCGAAACCGGTGTGCAAAAGGAGCATGTCGCCCGGCTCGACGACGACGTTGTCGGCCGCCATGATCTCCTCGAGAGTCCTCAGGTCAACCCCGCGCCACTCGTGACCCAGGTGGTGGGCCAGGTCCACCAGGACGCCCCGCCCTTGGACGCCCTTGTACGCCATGTGCTCCAGGCCGAGGTGGCGAGCGAATGAGCGGTGCGCACCTCCGTCCCCCGCGGCGTCGGTCTTCGGCCCGACCAGGTCCTCACCGGCACGGTACCCGTTGTAGTAGACCGCCTCCTCAATCCCGTCGCCGTCCGCGTCGAACTCGGCACCGACGTGCGCCAGCGAGTCCCACTGTGTCGAGTACTGCAGCGAGAGGGTCACGACGTCGTCAGCCCAGACGTCCACGTATTTGGGATCGCCGAACTTCTTCATCGTGCTCATCGGAACGTTGAAGAACGTGCCCGGGTTGCCCTCCATGTCCTCGGTCGGCGCCAGGACCGGCGGGTGCCGCCGCTGGTTCAATGAAGTGCCTCCCGGGTAGTCCAGGGGCAGGCTCAGGCAAAAGCTGCGACCGGCCTCGACCTCCCTCACGCCCTCGAGGACCTTCTCGGGAGTGAGCAGGTTGATGCGGCCCAGCTCGTCGTCCTCGCCCCAGTCGCCCCATGTCGAACCGGGCGGCCTCTGCTTCCACCGCTTCGTCACGGTCTCGTCTCCTTCTGGCCGCAGGCATCCGCGACGGGCTGTCCGCGTTGCCTGTACCGACCGGTTGGTCTACACTCGGGCCGCAGGGTACCGCGTGCGTGCACGCCTGGTCAGCCCCGCCATAGAAGATCTTGCGTCCGCGCGCAGGAAGGTCACGACCATGACAGAGACGCAACTCGTCGTTTCCGCCGACGGGCACATCCTGGAGCCCACCGATCTCTTCATCACCCGCCTGCCCAAGCACCTGCGGGACCGGGGGGTGTGGGAGGACGACTTCGAGATCGAGCCGCTCGTCGAGGGCGGAGCCCGGATATTCCGGCGGCTGCACACGCCCGGGTTCGAGGGCTGGACGATCTCCCGCTACCGCCAGACGAGCGGGCGGATGCCCGAGGGCGACCCCGAGCTGATCGTCGAAGACCTCGCTCTCGACGGGGTCGACGTCGGTGTGATGCACCCGAACCTTTCGCTCTTCGGCCTCTACTCCGACGACCACGAGCTGTCCCTGGCGCATGCACGCGTCTACAACGACTACATCATGGAACGGTTCACTCCGTACTTCTCGCGTCTTGCACCAACGGCCCCCGTTCCTCTGACCGACGTCGACGACGCGGTGGCTGAGATCGAACGAGTCGCGGCGGGCGGGTTCCGTGCGATCCTCCTGCCCGCGACGCCGCCCAAGCCGTACTACTCACGGGACTTCGACCCCGTGTGGGCGGCGGCCCAGGCGTGCGGCGTGCACGTGTTCATCCACACCCAGACGGGCGGCGTGAAGATCAACGACCCCGAGTCCACCACGCTCAAGGTCGTCATGGAGAACGCAGCACAGGTCAACCAACCGATGACCGAGAAGGCGGCAGCCAAGCGGATGGTCACGCAAGCGATTTACAGCACGATCGTCCCCCAGCAGGTCATATGCCAGCTCGTCGGCGGTGGCGTGCCCGAGCGCTACCCGGACCTGCACTTCGCCTTGATCGAGTTCAACGCCCACTGGCTCGCGTCGCTGGTGGGCAGCATGGACAAGTGCTGGGTGACCGGGATCGGACAAGACCCGGACTGGTGGCTGGGTGTCTGGGACGACACCCGCCCCCCCGAGGAACAGAGTGGCATGGCGCAGCTGTTCCGCCTCAACGACAAATGGCCGTATCCGCTCATGCCCAGCGAGTACGTCCGACGCCAGTTCCACGTCTCGTTCCAGGACGATCCCGTGGCGGTCGCCTGCCGTCACATCACGGGGTTGTCCACGATCGTGTGGGGCAACGACTACCCGCACGCCGAGGGCACGTTCCGGGGCAGCCAGGAGCTCATGGCCCGGCTCTTCGCGGGCGTGCCGGAAGACGAGCGTGCCGCCATGGTCGGTGGCACACTCGGCCGGATCCTCGGGTACAACGCTCCGGTGGCCGCAGCGGCGCCCGGGAACTAGGGCACCCCTCCCGAGTCAGCTGCACCGAAGGGGCGGATGCGCAATGAGCACGTACGGCTTCGAGGGGCGCGTCGCGATCGTCACGGGCGCGGGTCGCGGGATCGGCCGAGCCCATGCACTCTTGCTGGCCGACCGAGGAGCGAACGTCGTCGTCAACGACCTGGGCGGCACCATGGATGGCCTCGGAGCCGACGCAGGGGTGGCGTCCGCAGTCGCGGCAGAGATCGTGGCGACAGGCGGCACCGCGACCGCGGATGGCAACGACGTGGCCACAGCCGAGGGCGCACAGGCGCTCATCGACTCGGCGGTGGAACGGTTCGGACGCCTCGACATCCTTGTGAACAACGCCGGCATCATCCGGTGGGCAGGGTTTCCGGGCGCCGACTCGGACAACCTCGCCAGCCACCTTGCGGTGCACACGGTCGGGTCGTTCAACACCACCCGCGCCGCCTGGCCGCACATGCTCGAACAGGGCTACGGCCGCATCGTCATGACCACCTCGTCGGGAATCTTCGGCCTGCCCAACAACATCTCCTATGCGACGGCCAAGGCGGCCGTCATCGGACTCACCCGCAGCCTGACAACCGCCGGAGCTGCCCATGGGATCAAGGTCAACCTCGTTGCGCCGGCGGCCTTCACCCGGATGGCGGGCCAACCAACCGCCGACGCTGGCTCGCCCGGCCAGGAGACAGGGTCGTCGCCGATGTCGGCGGACCTCGTCGCACCGATGGTGGCCTTCCTCGCCCACGAATCCTGCCCGGTCAGCGGCGAGATCTACGCTGCCGGAGCTGGTCGGTTCGCCCGCATCTTCATCGCCTCCACCCCCGGGTACGTCCACCCGACCAACGAGCCGACGGTCGAGGACATCGCGAAGCACTGGGAAACGATCAACGACGAGACCGGCTACTTCATCCCCGCCGATCTGATGGCCTGGTCGGCCGCCTTCATGGAACACCTGTCCCCAGCGGGACCGGGATCTGCTACCTCATAGACGTGGACCTCTCCCTCACCGAAACCGAACGCGACCTCGTCGAGCTCTGCCGCGACTTCGCGCAACGCGAGATCGCACACCGTGCGCCGCCGGCATGGGACGAGGCGCGGTGCCCGACCGACCTGCTCCGAGAGATGGGTGGGCTCGGACTCCTGGGCATCCTCGTCCCAGAAGAGTGGGGCGGAATCGGCATGTCGACGATCGGCTTCGTCGCCGCGATGGAGCAGATCGGGCGCGCGGACCAGTCCGTGGCAGCAGCATGGCAGGCGCACGCGACCATCGGCTCGTTGCCGTTGTACCTCTTCGGAAACGACCTGCAACGGGAACGTTGGCTCCGACCGCTCGCCGAGGGACGCGTGCTCGGCGCATTCGGCCTGACGGAGCCCGACGCGGGTTCCGATGCCCGTGGGATCCGTACCCGTGCCGAGCGGCGCGATGGCGGCTGGCTGATCAACGGTCGGAAGACGTTCATCTCAAATGCGGGGACCGACATGTCCTTCGGCGTGACGCTGCTGGCGCGTACGGAGTCCGATGCGGACCAGGCGCCGGCCTATGCCAGCCTTGTCGTCGAGAAGGGCACGCCGGGTTTCTCCATGGGGCCGAAGATGCGCGGCATCGGGTGGCGCGGTCTCGACACGCGCGAGCTGTACCTCGACGACGTCTGGGTCCCCGACGACCACCTCGTCGGTGATCCCAACATGGGACTCGGGCAGTTCCTGCGGACGCTCGAAGTCGGGCGCATCTCAATCGCCGCATTGTCGCTCAGCTTGACCCAAGCGGTGCTCGACATGGCAACGGAGTACGCCACCCAGCGGGTTCAATTCGGTCAGCCGATCTCGAAATTCCAGGCCGTGCAGTTCAAACTGGCGGACATTGCCACAGAGTTGGAGGCGGCGCGCTGGCTGACGTACCGTGCGGCGTACCTGCGGGACTCGGGTCAGGGATTCCAAAAAGAAGCGGCCATGGCCAAGTTGAAGGCCAGCCGAGTGGCGGCGTGGGCTGCATCGGAAGCGGTGCAGATCCACGGGGGCCTGGGTTACATGCTCGAGACGCCGGTGGCGCGCTTCTACTGCGACTCAAAGGTGCTCGAGATCGGTGAGGGCACCAACGAGATCCAGCACTTGGTGATCGCGCGCCTGTTGGGCTGCTGACCTAGACGGCAACGAGGCGTCGGATGGCCTCGGCGATGTCGTCGCGGTCGGGAAGCCAGGCTCGTTCGAGATCGGGTGCATACGGCGGCGGTGTTGCCGCGGCGCCGATCCGCTCGATCGGGGCGTCGAGATCCCAGAAGCCCTCGCGAGCGACGGTGGCCGCAATTTCCGCGCCGATGCCAAACGGGACGACCGCCTCATGCGCAATGAGCAGGCGGCTTGTCTTGTGCACCGACTCCAGAATCGGAGCGACGTCGAGCGGAGCGACGGTTCTCAGGTCGATCACCTCCACCGAGATCCCCTCGTCCGCCACGCGTTCGGCTGCGGCCACGGCCTCGTGCACCATCCGGGACACCGACACAACGGTGACGTGCGTCCCTCGCCGGACGACCGCGGCCTTGCCGATCGGGAGGACGTAGTCGGGCGGCGGCTGCGGCCCCTTCATGCCGTACAGAAGCCGGTTCTCGATGAAGACCACCGGGTTGGGGTCCTGGATTGAGGCGCGCAGGAGACCGTACGTGTCAGCCGGCGTCGACGGCATTACGACGGTGAGGCCGGGAATGTGCGCCAGAAGCGCCTCGAGGCTCTGTGAGTGCTGGCTCCCCGAGGAGCGCCCTGCGCCAAACTGCGTCCGCACGGTCAGCGCCATTTCGGCGGCCCCGCCGGTCATGAAGGGCAGCTTTGCCGCCTGGTTGAGCAGCTGGTCGAAGCAGACCCCGAGGAAGTCGAGGTACATCAGCTCGACGACGGGGCGCATCCCGGCCATCGCGGCACCCACGCCGAGGCCGATGATCGCCGTCTCGGAAATCGGGGTGTCACGCACCCGCGCGCCGAACCGATCGGCGAGTCCGCGGGTGAGCCCAAAGACGTTGCCTCCCGCGCCGACGTCGATACCGGCGACGAACACACGGTCGTCCTCCTCCAGCTCGGCCTCGAGCGCCATGCGGACTGCGTCCATGGTGCGGAACACCGGTGCCTCTGCACGAGGCGGCGGCGGCTCCGATCGGACCGGCCTCGTACGGACGACGAAGTCGGACAACGTGGCCACGGCCGGACTCGACAGCCGGCGGGCACTCTCGACGGCCCCGTCGAGTTCCTCGGCAATCGATGCCTCGAGCGCCTTGATCTCGTCGTCCTCGACACCGGCCTCCCGAAGTCGGCGCTCGTGAGCGAGGAGCGGGTCATGCGCCTTCCAGGCCTGGACCTCGTCGGGGGTTCGGTAGCGCTCTGGATCGCCCTCGTAGTGGCCGTGCCAGCGGTAGGTAGCCGCCTCGAGGACGGCAGGACCGCCCCCGGAACGTGCAGCCTGCACCACCCGCTCCATGGCGGCTGCAGTGGCGGCCACATCATTGCCGTCAACCGAGTGGAAGGGGATCCCGTAGCCCCCAGCTCGCAGCTCGAGTGAGGCCGCGTGCTGGGAGGAGGCCGGGGAGAACTCCGCGTAGCCGTTGTTCTCGCAGAAGAAGACCACCGGCAGACGCCAGACGGCGGCCAGGTTCAGCGCTTCGTGGAACGCTCCCTGCGCGACCGCGCCGTCGCCGAAGAACGCGACTGCGACGCGGCCGTCGTCCCGGAGCTGTGCCGCGTGCGCAGCCCCCACCGCGATCGGGAGCCCCGCCGCCACGATCCCGTTCGCACCGAAGATTCCGACGGTGGGATCGGCGATGTGCATGGAGCCCCCCCGGCCACGATTCGTACCCTGCTCCCTGCCCATCAGCTCCGCGAACATGCCGGCGGGATCAAGCCCCTTGGCCAGACAGTGGCCGTGCCCGCGGTGTGTCGAGGTGATGACGTCGGCGGCCTGGAGCGGCCAGCATGCGCCGACCGCCGTCGCCTCCTGCCCGATGGACAGGTGCACGAAGCCGGGAACCTCCCCGTCGCGGTAGAGCGCAGCCACCCGCTCCTCGAAGCCGCGGATGCGCACCATCCTGCGATGCATCTCGGTGAGGTCAACCAGCGAAAAGTCGGAGCTCGAGGACGGGTCGATGGGCACGAAGTGTGTATTGTACTGGTCGGTACAACCAAGGAAAAGCGATGATCAGTCGGATCGAGATCCCCGGGTCGTTCCCCGACGCCGGCGCGGTCTCAGGGAAGCGCGTGGTGATCACCGGCGCCAGCCGCGGGCTGGGTGCCCTGCTGGCGCACGCCTTCTCCGATGCCGGTGCATCTGTCGCGCTCGTCGCTCGGACGGAACGGGACCTCAAGACCGTCGCCGAGGCAATTCCCGGGCCCTCCATGGTGCTCAGCGGTGACGTCACGGACGAAGACTTCAACGAGGCCGTGGCCGACGCCACGGTGGCCGAATGGGGCGGCGTCGACGTGTGGATCTGCAATGCCGGGATCTCTCCGATCGTGGCCGGCCCCCGGCGGACGGACGTCTCGGTCTGGCGGCAGGTCCTCGAGGTCAACCTCACAGGCGCGTTCCTCGGGGCCCGCGCCGCGGCACGGGTGATGCGCGTGGGTGGCCGGTTGATCTTCACGGGGTCGGTCCTCGGGGAGAGGCCGCGCAAAGGGTTGAGTGCCTACAGCGCGTCGAAGGCAGGGCTGGTCGGCATGGCCAAGGGTCTCGCACTCGACCTGGCTCCCGTCGAGATCACCGTCAACGTCGTCGCCCCCGGGTGGTTCGATTCGCCGTTGGCCGACGGGTGGATGAAGGATCCCGAGCTCTCGGCCTCCATCACCGGGCACACTGCGCTCCGCCGCTGGGGGGCGCCCACCGACCTGGCCGGCGCCTATCAATTCCTCGCCTCCGACGCATCCGCATTCATCACCGGCACCGTCCTCAACGTCGACGGCGGATACCTACTCGTATGACGCCACAACGACGGGTCGTGGCGATCACGGGAGCGGGAGGCGCGCTCGGGACGGCGATTGCGCAGCAGCTCGCGAGCGAACCCGCGACCGACCTCGTGTTGAGTGATGTCAGCGCCCCATCGCTCGAGGCGGCCGGAGCCGGACTCCCAGCGACGGGGGGTGAGATCGAGACGATCCTCGCCGACGTGAGCGACTTCTCCCAGGTCGAGTCCGTGATCGCGCTGGCGGTCAAGCGGTTCGGCCATCTCGACGTCGTGATCGGCAATGCCGGCGTGCTCTCCGCGAACGGTCGCATCCACAACCTGGACACCGAGGAGTGGGAGCGGGCGTTCCGGGTCAACGTCCTGGGTGCGGTCAACAACATCCGTGCCGCGGTCGCGGTGATGCGTCCACAGGGGTCGGGGTCCATCGTGTTGACGGCGTCGGTCTCCGGGTTGACGGCGTGGTCTCATGCTGCTCCCTACTGCGCGACGAAGGCCGCGGTGATTCAGCTCGCGAAGGTCGCCGCTGTCGAGTATGCGCGCGACGGAATCCGTGTCAACTGCGTGTGCCCAGGGACGTTCCGCTCGGCGATCCATGCGGATCTTCCCCCAGATGCGCTCGAGACGATCGCCGGGAGGCACCCCTTGGGGCTCGGAACGGCGGCCGACCTCGTGGGTGCGTACTCGTATCTGGCGGGCGATGCATCGCGTTGGACGACCGGATCCGCGATCGTCGTCGACGGGGGTTACTCGGCGCCATGACGGCGGCAGACCACATGCCTAGGGAGAGTTGGCAATGCCTTGCATGAAGATCTCCGCGAACGGCTGTGCCACGTCTCGAGCCGAGAGTGGCCCGCCCGCCTTCAGCCACAGGTACGTGTAGTTGTGCATCCCGAGCCAGGCCAGGGCGGTCAGCCTCGGCTGCAGTTCACGAAACTCGCCCGAATCGACGCCAGCCTGGAGAACGTCCTCGACTCGTCGCTCGTACTGACGGCGCCGCTGGCGGAACTGCTCGGCTCTCTCACCGGTGAGCGCAGGGAACTCGTGGAGGAAGACCCAGACGTGATCCGGGTAGCGGTGGATCACGTCGAGAAGCTCGTGGCCGAGCATTGCCAGCTGCTCCGGCGGCGAGCCCCCCGCCTCCGCCACACGATCTGCCCCGAGCATCACCTCGTCCATCACCCGGTCGTGGATGGCTGCGAGCAACTCCTCCTTGGAGCCGATGTAGTGGTAGAGCGCGCCCTTCCCGAGATCGTTCGCAACACAGAGTTCCGTGATACCCGTCGCGTGATACCCACCCCGGGCGAAGACGCGTGCGGACGTGTCGACGATGGCTTCACGACGCGCCTGCCAGTTGGCTCTGCGCCGGGTGTCACCGGTCCCTTCCGCCCGTGTCATCAGTAGCGAGGTTAGCGGCCTATGGAGGACGCGCCACGTGACCGAGCCGGAACGCTCCGTGAGATCCCTGCCGTGAAGGAGCGCTGATGACTGCCACGCTGACGACTGCGGCGGATATGAACTGGTTCGCCGTGCTGGCCTACCACGCCTCCCGTTCACCGGACAAGGCGATCACGGTGTTCGAAGGTCAGACCACGACGTACGGGGAGATGGCCGAGCGCGTGATTGCGCTCGCGGGCGGTCTGTCCGAAGGCGGCATCGGCCGTGGTGATGTCGTGGCCCTCCTCTCGTACAACTGCCCCGAGTTTCTCGAGACGATCTTCGCCGCCAATTACCTCGGCGCCATCGCGATGCCCATCAACTGGCGGCTCGCCGCTCCGGAGGTGCGGTACATCCTGGAACACTCCGGCGCTCGGGCCCTCGCGTGCGACGAGTCGCTGGTGGAGCTCGCAAACGACGCCACGCAGGGAATGGAGACCGCTCTCGTCCGCGCCTGCGTGTCGGCACCTCCTCCGGCCGGATGGACGACGCTCGCTGACCTCCGCGCCTGTCCCAACAGAGCGGTGCGCGTCCCAGCGGCGGCTGACGACGTCCATCGCCTGATGTACACCTCGGGCACGACCGGCCGACCCAAGGGCGTCATGATCACACACGCCAACCTCACGTGGAAGAACCTGGCGCATCTCGTCGAGTTCGGCTTCACCAGCTCCGACCTCGGCCTCGCGTGCGGCCCCCTGTACCACGTCGGTGCACTCGACCTGACAACCACGTCCTTGATCGCCGCGGGAGCGACCATCATCATCCATCGTTCCTTCGATGCGCCCCGCGTCGTCGACGAGCTCGAACGATCTCAGGTCACGACGGTGTGGCTGGCGCCTGCCATGGTCAACGCCATCATGGCACTCCCCGACATCGAGCGGCGCGACCTGTCGTCGGTACGCCTCGTCATCAACGGTGGCGAGAAGATGCCAATCCCGCTCATTGAGCGGATCCAACGAGTGTTCTCGTCGGCATGGTTCGCCGACGCGTACGGCCTGACCGAGACGGTCTCCGGTGACACCTTCCTCGACCGGAGCAGCATCGTGAGCAAGCTCGGGAGCGTCGGGCGGCCGTGTCTCTATCTGGAGCTCGACCTATGGGACACGGCGGGGAACTCCGTACCCGCCGGCGCGCACGGAGAGATCGTCCTGCGGGGGCCAAAGGTCTTCAAGGGCTATTGGCGGGACCCGGACGCGACCCTCGCCGCGTTCGCCGGAGGCTGGTTCCATACCGGCGACATCGGCGTCCGAGACGAGGACGGGTACCTGTTCATCGTCGATCGCCTCAAGGACATGATCGTGTCGGGGGGTGAGAACATCGCGAGCTCGGAGGTCGAACGGGTTCTCTACGAACACGACTCGGTGATCGAAGCGGCCGTGGTGGGTCGTCCGGATGATCGATGGGGTGAAGTGCCAGTGGCGTTCGTCGTCGTGCGCGACGACGCTGCGGTGACGCCGGACATTCTCGTGCAGCACTGCCGCACCCAGCTGGCCCGGTTCAAGGTACCCAGGGAGATCACGCTGCTCGACACACTGCCCCGCAACCCGTCCGGGAAGGTCCTCAAGCGCGAGCTCAGAGAGGGCGTGTGAGCGGCGACAGTCGTGGAACCCGCCCACGCCGTGCGGTGTCGTATCACCCGCCACCGGTCATCGGTTCGAGCCTGTCGATCACACTCTTCACGAACGAGATGGTGGCGTCGTGACCTGCGGTGACCCCCAGGGCTTCCTCGAGAGCGAGCACCTGGGAGAGGCCGGTCATCATGAGCATTGCGACGATCGGGGGGAGTTGCTCGGGCATGATGCCGTCGGCTGCCAACGCCGCGGTGAGGGCCTCGAGCTGGGCGGCGCGGAATCGCTCGGCGTAGCGGGCGATCTCGGCACGTATCACCTTGCGGTGGTTCGCCAACGCGACGAACTCAATTGAGAAGGCGGCACCGCGCGGGTCGGCGTTGAGCCTCCACAGCGTCCTCAACGACGGGTCCGCGGCCATGGCCCGTTCGAAGCGGGCCAGGTTCTCTTCGGCCCGACGCCGGAATACCTCCGTGAAGAGGTCGTCCATCGTGCGGAAGTAGTAGTGCACGAGCTGGGGCTTGAGGTCCGCCCTCGCCCCCACCTTGCGTGAGGTGACCGCGGCGTAGCCCTCCTCCCGCAACAGCTCCTCGGCCGCATCGACCAGCCGGGCCCGCGTCTTGGAGTCGGCGGCACCGATGCGCCGGGGCTGGGGCTGGTGCTGGGGCTGGGGCGAGGTTGCCATGGCAACAACTTGCCACATGTTGAGGAGGCTGCTAAGCAGTTGCCAAAACATGCTGTGCGAGTGCCCAGCAGAGCTGGGGGTTTGGGCCGCCGCGCAGCGCGAAGGGAGACCGGAGTGGACGACTGGGAGAACATCGACTTCTTCAGTGACACATCGCTCCTCGAAGACCCGTATCCCTACTTCGAGCAGCTGCGCGCCCAGTGCCCGGTGCTTCAACTGCCGAACCACGGGGTAGTCGCAGTGACGGGCTACGAGGAGGCGGGCGAGGTCTATCGCGACACGGCAACGTTCTCGTCGTGCAACTCGGTCATCGGTCCCTTCGCGACGTTCCCCGTCCCCCTCGAGGGTGACGACGTCAGCGACATCATCGACCAGAACCGGGATCAACTTCCCATGAACGAGCACATGGTCACCATGGATCCGCCGGATCACACCCGGGAACGGGCGCTCGTCATGCGTCTGATCACGTCGAAGCGCCTTCAGGAGAACGAGGCATTCATGTCGCGGCTGGCCGACCGATTGCTGGACGAGTTCGTGGCCGACGGGCGATGCGAGTTCATCGCGGCGTATTCACAACCCTTCGCCATGCTCGTGGTCGCTGATCTGCTCGGGGTGCCCGAAGAGGATCATCAGCGGTTCCGCGAGGGTTTCGGCCTGAGTCAGGCGCCCGGAGAGCTCGGTGCCGGTGAGGACGACCAGGTGGGACTCAACGCGCTGGCGTGGCTCGACGAATGGTTCGCGCAGTACATCGAGGACCGGCGCCGCCATCCCCGAAAGGACGTCCTGACCGACCTGGCCCTGGCGACATACCCCGACGGCACCATGCCCGACGTGACCTCCGTGGTGCGGACGGCCACCTTCCTGTTCGCGGCCGGCCAGGAAACGACGGCACGCCTGCTTGCCATCGCATTGAAGTACCTCTCCGAGTACCCGGAGCTCCAGGACGAGCTTCGGTCGCACAAGGAGCTCGTCCCGGGCTTCATCGAAGAGTCCCTGCGCATCGAGAGTCCCGTGAAAGCCGACTTCCGCCTGGCACGCCGTTCCACCACGATCGGCGGGGTGGACATTCAGGCGGGCACGCCGGTCATGTTGCTGAACGGTGCCGCCAACCGCGATCCCCGACGCTTCACCGATCCGGCGGAGTTCCTCGTGGACCGGCCGAACGCCAGGGCGCACATGGCGTTCGGCCGAGGCGTGCACACCTGTCCGGGAGGGCCCTTGGCACGAGCGGAGGGTCGCGTCAGTCTTGACCGCATCCTCGACAGGATGCGTGACATCCGGCTGGACGAGGAACATCACGGCCCCCCGACAGCACGTCACTACCGGTACGAACCCACGTGGGTCCTACGCGGCCTGAGCGCCCTCCATTTGGAGTTCACGCCGGGCGAGGTGACGCCGTGAGCGTCGCCGTGGTCACCGGCGGGGCGTCCGGCATCGGGCTCGGCGTGGCCAGATGCTTCGTCGCCGACGGTCACGACGTGGCCATTCTCGATCGGGACGGCGAGGGTGCCGAAGCGGCGGCGGCCCACATCGCGGCCGGGGGATCCCGGGTCCTCCCCGTCGAGGTCGACGTCGCCGACCGACCGTCAGTCGACGCGGCCTTCGGGCGGGTCCGCGCCGAGCTCGGTCCGGTCGGCATCCTCGTGACGAGCGCAGGCGTGGAATCCTTCGATGCCCTGCTCGACATCACGGCCGACAAGTGGGACAGGATCATCGCGGTGAACCTCACCGGTACGTTCAATTGCGTGCAAGCGGCAGTGCCCGACATGCTCGCCGACGGCTGGGGCCGCATCGTCACCATCTCGTCCTCGAGCGCCCAATCGGGAGCGCCCAACATGGCCCACTACGCCGCCTCGAAAGGCGGCGTCATCGCACTGACGAAGGCACTGGCCGTCGATCTCGCACGCCATGGCATCACCGTCAACACGATCCCGCCCAGCCTGGTGGACACCCCGATGGCACGGGCGGCGGAGGCCGCCGGCGATTTCCCCGGGGTGGACGTGGTCGGTCCCATGGTCCCGCTCGGCAGAGCGGGCACCCCGGCCGACATCGGCGCAGCCTGTTCCTTCCTCTGCTCCGATGGCGGCAGTTACATCACGGGCCAGATCATCGGCGTGAACGGCGGCATGTACATCTGAATCGCCCAACCTCGAGTGAGGGGACGCGCCTATCCCCTCAGCGGGTCGGACAGGAACGCCTGGAGTTTCGCCCGCCTCCTCCCGACCATCGCTCCACCCAACCGTTGACCTCCGACGGAGCAGACCACTGCGATCGCGCAGGCCACAGCGATTCCAAGGCCCAGATCGTGGTCCGGCAACTTCTCGGAAAGACCGTGTGGGGCGGTGAAACCCCACAAGAGCAGTGAAGGCGTCAGCATCAGTGAGCCCAACACCGGAACGAGCACATACGGCGTGACGACGAGCACCGCCCATCGGACCAGCATCCGTTTGCGAGGTCGGCGATGTTCCCACCGATACCGCAGCGGGATCGGATGATAAGGAAACAAGATCCCGACCCAAGCCGAGATGGCAAGGAAGCCGAATGGGAGGACCGCAATGGCGACGACCGTGTACACGGTGGAAAGCAGTGACTGGTTGAGTATCCCGTTGATGACCGCCACCAGGGCGCAGATGGGAGTGACCATCAGCCAAAGCACGACGTTCTTGGCGTAGAGCATCCGGCGGATCATGGTGGGATCCTCCAGCGCGGATACCGCTCGTGCGGCGTCTGGCCCAAGAATGTTGGTCGAGGGAACGTCCGAGTACATCCATGCCGCCAGTATCAGCGCGAAGGCGAGCGTGCCATGAAGTGTGAACACTTTGTCCCTCAACCCCGTTGGCAGGAAGAACCAAGCGGAGCTCATCAGCGCGCCGTTCACGGCGATGGTGACCGGGCTCTCGTACGGAGGCTGGAATGTCAACGCGAGCTGATCGCGGACGGCCTCCTTCGCCGTGGCGGGGAGCCGAACCTCACTGTTCTTGAGCATCGCCTCCTACCCGTAGATCGCTTGATCAGTGGGGTGAAGGAAGGCGGGTCCTCGAGGGCGACGTGATCGTCTCAGCGCACTCTGCGCGGCATGAGGGCCCCGATGAACCAAAAGAGAGGCAGGAAGATGCCGATGAGGAACATCACCCAGTGTCCCTTTCTGATGGACATCACTCCGAGGGTTATCAGGAGGACGAAGTAGAGAATTGACCAGAGAGCGATGAATCCTCCGCTGATCGATGCAAGGGGAACGTTCATGTGTATTCCACAACTCCGAGGCCGGTTTGTCCTGGGCAACTCGCCAAGTTTCCCCGGAATCTAGGTCTGCACCGCACCTTACATCAGTTCATGCATGGTGAACCTGGAACTGGTTCGGCTCTCGCCGGCGATAGGTCCGAGACTCCTCGATCATGAGCTGGGGATGCCACGCCCACTCCTCGAAGGTGGCGCGATCGAGGCGTTGGCGCACACGCGGGGTCATCTGCTCGAAGGTGCCCTGGGGATCGTCTCCGACCATCTCGTACAGATGGCAGAACCGAGGCGTTCCCGAGGACTCGTTCTCCCAGGGTGTGATCGTCCGGTATCCAGGCACGGCCGCCTCGGCAATGTGCCGAAGATGCACGAAGTCGCCCCAATCGCGCAGTTCCTGCGCGGACTCGCGCTGCTTGGCCGAGATGAGTACCAGCAGGATGCCTGTTGTCCGCTCACCCGAGCACGATCCTTGAGGCGGACGGGGGTAACGCACCAGGGGCACGACCGTGGTTGCTCCAGACGGCGACTCCACCACTCCCCCATCGCCCTCTCCGATCACCACGCCGTCGCAGCGCGGCTGCAGCCTTGGCAGATCGTCATCCGAGGTGGTCGCCGGGTCCCAGATGGAGACCTCCCAGCCGGCTGCTTCGACGGCCGCCGCACGTGTGTCCACGTGGTCCGGCTCGCGGACCAGCTCGAGATGCAACCGAGGCGGTAGTCGACCTTCCATCGTGTGCCCTGAATCAATCTCCGGAGTGGACGGCGCGTTCTATGCAGCGACCATAGCCCTGCACGGTCGCAGCCTGAAGCTGTCCGGCGGGCTGCGTCACGCTGGTCGGTGTCCCTTACAAGTACTCCCGCTTACGCCTCCAGTCGAGGACGAACTGCCGTCAGGCCGAGGATCATCCCCGCCTCCACCACGCCCAAGCCCCCAGGCACCGGGGAGACGCCCCCGAGCATTGACGCGATCGTGATGACGATGAAGATGGTGGCCAGGGAGAGGTGCTGCCCGAAGGCGTGGAGCGCTGCTCCCAGGGCCAGCGCCACCATCAGCTGACCGGAGATCGCCCCTCCGACGAGGGTGCTCCGCTCTGAACAGTCCCGGCCTCGACGCTCATGCCGGTCAAAGATTGCGGTGGCCGGTGGTTTCCAGGCGGTGACCTCCGACGCTGGACGCGTGGCGACATACCCCGACGAGCCCGCCGATTCCAGCGGCAATCACGTCTCGACCGGGGGCCTACCTGACACGGGTGTCAGTCACCAGATATATTGAGCGCCCACTGGGGATGGCCTTGCCAGCACCACCTGATTGACAAGTGCCGAGTCGAGGGGATGCGCATGGGTTTCGACAGCGAGGCGCCGGACCGTAGGGTCGAGTGGGGTGCGGCGCGAAGCCGACGACCACGACGGAGGAGCCGATACCTCGTCGGAGCCCTCGGGGTCGCAGGGGTGCTGCTGACGCCCTTCACCCTGGCGCTCTCCTCTGGTGGGTCCGCCGCGGCCGCCTCTGGTGCAAACCCCAACGGGGTGCTCAAGTACGGGTTCGACCTCAACAACGAGTTCAACAACGACTTCGCACCGGCGACCGAGGAGAACGACTGCTCGTACACCGTCACCTCGAACATCTACCAGTCGATGACCACTCCGGGAAACAGCGGGATCGGCGGTGGTGTGGCCCAGAGCTGGACCATCTCCAACAACAGCTCGACCATCACCTTCCAAATCCGACCGGGTCTCGAATTCTCCAACGGTCAGCCGGTGACCTCGGCGGACGTCGCGGCCAGCTTGAACCACACCAAGACCAGCCCGCTGCGGTCCTCGCTGTTCGCCATCTCGAGCATCGAGACGCCGAATCCCTCGACGGTGGTCGTCAACCTCAGCAAGCCCACCGCCGGCGACTTCCTGTGGGCGATGTCGTACGTCGACGGCCAGATCTACCCGGCCAATGCGATCTCGACCCAGTCGAGCCAGCCGGTGGGCGCCGGACCCTATGTCCTGAAGAGCTATCAGCAGGGCTCGTCGATCGTGCTCACCAAGAACCCCAAGTATTGGGACTCGAAGGCCTATCCGCTGGGAGGTATCGACTTCACCCAGGTCACGCAGGGTCCCGAAGCGGCCACTGCCTTGACCTCGGGTGCGGTCGACATGATCGAGGTCGAGCCGCAGAACTACCCGCAGCTCAAGAGCGACGCGAACATCGGGATCTCGGTGACGAAGTCCTACGACGCCATGGAGATCGAGTTGCGCGAGAACACCGGGCCGTTCGCCAACGAGCAGGTGCGGGCCGCGCTCGAGTACGCGGTCAACCGGGCGGCCGTGAACAACGTCGTCTTCGACGGACTCGGCGCTCCCGCCTACCAGCCTGTGCCGTCGTGGTCACCCGGCTACTCCAAGTCGCTCGGCATCCCCGACCCCTACGATCCGGCCAAGGCCAAGGCCATGCTGAAGGCGGCCGGCTTCCCCAAGGGAGTGAGCTTCAGCTTGATCATCCCGGCGGGTGACGCCACCTACGCCAGGGCGGCCGCCCTGCTCCAGGCGGAGATGGCCTCGGCCGGTTTCACGGCCAACCTGCAGCAGATTCCAGGGGCCGACTTCCTCACCGACGTCTACATCAAGAAGCAGGGCGACGCGCTCCTCAGCGAGCAGCTGTCCAACGGGGCCGACCTGTCGAACGCCTACGAGGCCATGTTCGAGCCCTCCGGCTTCCCGGCCAACGGGCTGGGCTCGGTGAACCAACAGCTGACGCCGCTGATCGAACAGGCCAATGCATCGCTCAGTCCGAGCCTGCAGGGCCCGCTGATGCAGCAGATCGACAAGACGATCCTCCAACAAGGACTCTTGGTGCCGATCGCATTCATGCCCTCGATCGTCGCCTACAACAAGAACCGGGTCGGTGGCAACGTGGTTGCCCCGATCGGGCAGTGCCGGTCCGACTTTGCCGGCGTCTACATCAAGGGCTAGCGGCCCGCCGGCCGTCGCACCGACACCGCCCAAGTGGAAGATGCGCGGCAGCACCGAAATCGGTTGAGTTAGGCGTCACGGAATGGCAACCGGCGGCTCCCTCGGGACGTTCATCGTCCGTCGGTTGCTCATCACCATCCTGTTGCTCTTTCTCATCACCCTGGGCGTGTTCTCGCTCATCCTCATCCTCCCTGGTAACCCCGCCATCGCTCTGGCGGGGGGCACCAAGGCAACGCCGGCGGAGATCGCCAAGATCACGGCGCAGCTCCATCTGAACGAGGGATTCTTCGCTCAATACTGGAACTGGTTGCGCGCCGCGTTGCACGGCAACCTGGGCAACTCCCTGTTCGAAAACGAGACCGTGGCGTCGGGAATCGCCGCACGCTTCCCGGTTACGCTCAGCGTGGCGGTCGGAGGCATGGTCGTGGCCGTGCTGATCGGGGTCCCCGCTGGCATCCTGTCCGGACTGCACCAGGGCACCGCCCGGGATCGCATGGTCACGGTGGGATCGAGCATCGCCGTGGCCATTCCCGACTTCTGGCTCGCCATGATCCTCGTGATCGTGTTCGCCGTGAAGCTGGAGTGGCTGCCCGCACTCGGCTACACGCCGTTCACCCAGTCCCCTGCCGAATGGTTCCAAGACCTCCTCCTGCCATGGCTGGCACTCGGCATCGGTGGGTCGGCCGTCATCGCGCGGCAAGTTCGCGGTGCGCTCGTCGACACCCTCGATCAGGATTACATGCGAACCGCCGTGGCCAAGGGCCTCAGCCCCCGCATGGTTGTGGGAAAGCACGCCCTCAAGAACGCACTCAGCCCCGCCGTGACGGTCATCGGCATTCAATTCGGTTACCTGCTCGGCGGCACCCTCATCATCGAGCAGATCTTTTCGCTGCCGGGGCTCGGGACCTACATCATCCAGGCCATCAACGACAAGGACATCCCCGAGATCCAAGGCGTGGTCCTCGTGGTCGCGACCGCCTTCGTCCTCATCAACGTGCTCGTCGACATCATCTATGCCTACCTGAACCCGAAGGTGCGCCTGACATGAGCGCGTACCAATGAGCACCTGGAGTCCTCCCAGCGCCAGCGACCCGTTCGTCGGCCTCACCGACATCCCCGCAACGGGTGACAGCCCCGACGAGTTGCCGGAGCGGCGACCCGGGTTCTGGGTTCGTTTCCTCCACCAGCGATGGGCCATTGCAGGCCTGGTGTTCCTGCTCATCGTGATCGTGGCCGCCATCTTCGCCCCTCTGATCGCCCCCCACCCTCCTGACGCAACGGACATCACCGCCGTGAACGCCGGACCGTCGCTCGCGCACTGGCTCGGTACGGACGACCTTGGGCGTGACATCCTGAGCCGCCTGATCTGGGGGGCTCGTATCTCGCTGCGGGCATCGTTCGAGATCGTCGGCCTTGCCGCCATCATCGCCATCCCGCTCGGCCTCGTGGCCGGATTCTTCCGGGGTGCGGTCGACTCGGTGATCATGCGGACGATGGACGCGCTCTTCTCGTTCCCGCCACTCATCATGGCTCTGACCGTGGCCGCACTCTTGGGTGCTGACGTCAACGACGCCGCCATCGCCATTGCCATCGTCTTCGTGCCCAGCTTCGTTCGGTTGCTGCGGGGCGAGGTCATCGCGGTCCGGGAGGAGGCCTACATCGAATCCGCTCGGAGCCTCGGAGCCTCCTCGAAGAGGCTCCTCGGGCGCCACGTCGTGCCGAATGTAGCGTCGCCCATCATCATCCAACTGGCTCTCGCTCTCGGCTTCGCCCTGCTGATCGAAGCCGGCTTGAGCTTCCTCGGGATCGGCGAGCAGCCACCCACGCCGAGCTGGGGTGGCATGCTCCAGGAGGGGTTCCAGTTCATCAACTCGTCGCCTTGGGCGGTCATCTTCCCCGGGATCGCAATCATGCTGACCGTCCTGGCCTTCAACCTGGTGGCCGACGGTCTGCGGGACGCGCTGGGTCGGGAGCGGCCCGCGGGCAGCAGCCCGGTCGCCGGGGAACGGGAACGCCGCCGCAATCCCCTGGCACGCTTTGGGCCGACGAGGGAGCCCCAGGTGGAAGCCCCGGCGCCCCAGCCTGACCCGGCGCTCCTGGACGTCCGTGACCTTCGCATCGAGTTCCTCACCCGCCAGCAGTGGCTCCCCGTGATGGAGGGCGCCGACTTCACCGTGCAGCGGGGCAGGACACTGGGCCTCGTAGGCGAGAGCGGCTCGGGCAAGACAGTGTCGGCGTTGGCGGTCATGGGGCTGCTTCCGGCGAAGGTCTCCCGGGTGGCGGGCTCGATCCTGTTCGAGGGACGGGACCTCACAGCCCTCAGCCCCGCCGGCCTGCGCAAGCTGCGCGGCAACGACATCGCCATGATCTTCCAGGAGCCCATGACCAGCCTGAACCCTGCCTATACGGTGGGCAACCAGATCGCGGAGCAGGTGCGCGCGCACCTCAACGTGAGTCGGACCGTGGCCTGGAGGCTCGCCGTCGAGATGCTCGACCGAGTGGAGATCCCCAACGCAGCCACGCGAGCCGGGGACTACCCGCACGCCTTCTCGGGCGGAATGCGCCAGCGGGTCATGATCGCCATGGCCTTGTCGTGCTCGCCAAAGCTCCTGATCGCCGACGAACCCACCACGGCACTCGATGTCACGACGCAATCGCAGATCATCGACCTGCTGCACACCCTGCAGCGCGAAGAGGACATGGCGATGATCTTCGTCACCCACGATCTCGGCGTCATCGCCGACGTCGCCGACGACGTGGTGGTCATGTACGCCGGACAGATCGTCGAAGACGCCGCGGCCGCGGACCTCTTCGGGCACCCCCGACACCCCTACACCGAAGCGCTCCTCGACTCGATCCCGCAGCTCACCCCGAAGGGCGAGCCGTTGCATTCGATCCCGGGCATGGTGCCGCGTGCGGACCAGTTCCCGAGCGGTTGTCGATTCGCGCCGCGCTGCACCTATGTCCAGGACGCATGCACAGCCGCGCCGGTGATGTTGCGGGAACTGACCCCGATGAATGGTGCGCCGGCGACAGAGGCAACGGGCACCAGGTCGAGGGTCACGTTGGCCCGTTGTGTCCGCCAGGATGAGCTCACTCTGGCGGGACTGGGTGAGCTCGGGACCGCTCTCTCGCCGAGTACCTCCGGCGGCACTGCGCCGTTGGCCGTTGCCGTGGCACCGGTGCTCGAGGTGACCGCCCTCGTCAAGGAGTTCCCGATCAAGAGCGGCGTGATGCGTCGTACGACCGGGACGATCAGGGCGGTTGACCAGGTCAGCCTGCGAGTCGACCCGGGAACGACGGTCGGCCTGGTGGGCGAGACTGGGTCGGGCAAGTCGACCCTGGCGCGGCTGGTCCTCCGCCTCATCGACCCGACAAGCGGGACGGTGGTGGTGGACGGCAAGGACATCACGACGTTGCGCGGACCTGCGCTCCGCCGACATCGCGAGACGATGCAGATGGTATTCCAGGATCCGTACTCGTCGCTCGATCCCCGCCAGAGCGTCGCCGACGTCGTCGGGGAGCCACTCGCGATCCACACCTCCATGAGCAGGGCGGAGCGGGAGCAGCGCGTGGTCCAACTTCTGGGCCAGGTCGGGCTGGGCTCCCACGTGCTCCAGCGTCAGCCGCACGAGTTCTCGGGAGGGCAACGCCAGCGCATCGCCATCGCTCGGGCCCTCGCGCTCCAGCCGAAACTGCTCGTGTGCGATGAGCCGGTCAGCGCGCTCGATGTCTCGACCCAGTCCCAAGTGATCAATCTGTTCACTGATCTACAGCAACAGTTGGGTGTCGCCTATCTCTTCATTGCCCACGATCTCTCGGTCGTCCGCCATATCAGCAACCGGATTGCTGTCATGTACCTCGGCCAGATCGTCGAGGAGGGCGATGCGGACGATGTCTACGAACGGCCAACCCATCCCTACACGGCGGCGCTCCTCTCGTCCATCCCCGTGCCAGATCCGACCCGGCAACGGGTGCGTGCACGCATCATTCTGCGCGGTGAGGTCGGCCAACCGACGGGCGGTGAGCAGGGATGCCGCTTCCGGACCCGTTGCCCCTTCGCCATGGAGGTGTGTGCGCAGGTCGATCCCGCGCCCTACATGACTCCAACGGGGAGCACGGTCCGCTGTCATCTGCACACGACGGGTCCGAACCTTGGCGGGAGCACGGTCCAGTTGCTCGCCGAGCCTTCGGGAAGCCGCTGAGGGGCGATGAGCTGGACCTCGCCAGCCGCAAGGTCGTGGCCTGGGCCTTCGGCCGGTGCGGCGAGGCCATTCTGGCGTCCGCCGTTGCATTCGTCCTTCACTGACTCGGCAGGCTCCGACCCCCGCAACTGGGGCCGATACTCTGAGAACCAAAGTCTCGTTCTCTCACTGGAAGAGGACCACCCACGGAGGAACACCATGCCGGCTGATCGCGTCGCACAGCCGTGGGCTATACGTTCGACACTGGTCGCCGTGGCCGACCTCGACCGATCGGTCGATTTCTACCGGGAGATCGGTCCTTTCGAGGAGATCGCTCGCGAGGACGCAGTCGCGGTGCTCGGTGACGGGACTCCCGGATCCATCGTCCTGATCCTGCGTGAGGCGCGGAACATTCACAACGCGCGCCACGGCCAGCAGTCCCTGGGTCTCCGGTCGATCACCTTCAACGTGGGGTCGCTGGGCGAGCTGGATCGGATCGAATCCGTGCTGCGATCCCGCACCCTCTTCACCTCTCGTCAGGACATCGCCGACGGGGCGGCGGAAATGCTCCTCGGACGGGACCCCGACAATCTGCCCCTTGTCTTCATCTGCTACGCCGAGGGCGAACCCATAGGAGCCGGCTACTACCGAACGGTTCTCAATCTGGTCTATTCCCTCGACACGTGACGCGACTCCTCGTGGGCAGGATCTGTCAACCGGAAATTGCCCATCGACGGGTACTACCCGGGTGAAAACGCAAGGTGCTGATGGACTGATCGCACCGCTGCGGATCCCTCGCCGACGGCTGCCGCCACACGCTTGGTCGATCCCGACCGCAAGTCACCGACGGCGAAAAGACCGGGGTGGCTGGTTTCGAACGGCAACGGGAGCCGCCCCAGCGTCTCCCAGTCCTGGTCGAGCTGGTCGGAGGCGAGCGAAAGGTCGGTGAGCAGAAAGCCTCGTTCATCGAGCGCTGCGCAACCGGACAACCAGCCGGACGAAGGATCGGCTCCGATGAAGGAGAACAATCCGGCGCATTCGACGAGGGTCTCGCCGTCGGGTCCCTCGAGACGGAGAGCCCGGAGAGTCTCGTCGCCTTCCAGGGCGACAACGGTCGTGCGCGTTCGAAGAGTGATGTGAGGATCTGCCTCGATGCGTTCAGTCAGATAGCGCGACATCCCCTTGTTCAGATCCGATCCGCGGATGACGAGGGTCACGGGACACCCGCTCTGGCTCAAGAAGATGGAGGCCTGCCCGGCAGAGTTACCGCCACCCACGACCACCACCGGTGCGATGCCGCACATCCGGGACTCCATCTCG
>CAYWDQ010000031.1:0-16263 GCA_964457065.1 uncultured Acidimicrobiaceae bacterium
TCGAAAGCATCGTTGTGATGGCGTTGCACATCCCCGACGGCGTGCTCGAAGCCCTGGCGGCCCGTGGCGTCGAAGTCGTGCCCGAGGGGCCGGCCGACGCCGTCGTGGTGGGGCTCACGCGGACGTTCACCTATGACGCCGTGGCAGTCGCCGCCGCCGCGGTGCGGGCCGGGGCGCGACTCATCGGCACCAACGAGGACCCGACCTTCCCCACGCCCGACGGCCTGGTCCCCGGGGCCGGCGCCATCCTGGCGGCGGTGGCCACGGCCGCTGAGTCCAGGCCCGAGGTGGCCGGCAAACCGCACCGGCCGACCGCCCAGGCGATCGCCGCCACGGTGCTCGACGGGCAGCTGCGCGCCATGGTGGGGGACCGCCCCTCCACTGACGGGGCGCTGGCGTCCCAGCTGGGGATCCCCTTTGCGCTCGTGCTGTCCGGCGTCACCAAGGAGGGGCACGTACCACCCGACGCCGACCCGGCGGTCGTAGCCCCTGACCTGGCCACCCTGGTCCGGCAGGCCCTCGCTGGGGCGTGAACCAAGTGCTTGCTATCAGCTAGCACTTGAGATACTCTTGTGCAATGGCTAGCAATGAGCGCATTCGCAAGTACCTCGATGCGGGGACCGTCCTCGGGCAGGTCAGCCGTGGTCGGGCCGAGGAGATCGTGCGGGAGCTGGTGAACGCGGGAGACATCCAGCGCAGCCAGGCCCAGGAGTGGGTCGACAACCTGGTCGAGCGGAGCCGCAAGACGAGCGAGCAGGTGCTCGAGCTGGTGCGCCACGAGGTGGCGACGCAGTTGGACCGGATCGACGGGAAGTCTCTCGAGGCGATCGCCAATCAGGTCGCTGAGATCTTGAAGAAGTCGGCGGCGGCCGGGCGCACTGCCACCAAGGACGCCACGACGCAGGCCGGCAGGACAGCCAAGGGCGTCACCGCCCAGGCCGGCAAGACCGCCAAGGGCGTCACCGCCCAGGCCGGCAAGACCGCCAAGGGCGTGAGCACGCAGGCCGGCAAGACCGCCAAGGGCGTGAGCACGCAGGCCAGCAAGACCGCCAAGCGCGCCACTGCTGCCGCCAAGAAGGTCACACCGGCCCGCCGCGGCGCCGGGAAGTCCGACTCCAAGAAAGCCCACGTCAAGACGTCGGACAAGAAGTCCTCGGGCAAGAAGTCGGACAAGAAGGCCGCCAGCTGAGCACCGGGGCCCGCCGTCGGCTCGATACCGAGCTCGTTCGACGGGGCCTTTTCCCGACCCGGCAGGAGGCCCAGGCGGCGATCGCCGCCGGCACCGTGCTCGTGTCGGGCGCGGCCGCGGAGAAGTCGGCTCGTCTGGTCGCGGCCGACGAGCCGGTGGTCCTGCTCGGTCCCCCTTTGCCCTTCGTCGGCCGCGGCGGCCTGAAGCTCGATGCCGCCCTGACCCGGTTCCCCGTCCCCGTGTCCGGGCGGCGGGCGCTCGATGCCGGAGCGTCCACGGGTGGGTTCACCGACTGCCTGCTCCAGCGCGGCGCCGCCCACGTGTACGCGGTCGACGTGGGCCACGGGCAGCTCCATCCCACGCTCCGCGCGGATCAGCGCGTCACGGTGCTCGAGCGCACCAATGCCCGGACGCTGACCACGGACGACCTGCGTGCTGCCGACCCGTGCTACGAACCTTGCCCACTGGTCGTCACCGACCTCTCGTTCATTTCGCTCCGCAGCGTGATTCCCGCGCTCACCGGGCCGGTCTCCTCTCCCGACGCCGACCTCGTCCTCCTGGTCAAGCCACAGTTCGAGGCGGGTCGCGCCGCCGTCTCCAGGGGCCGGGGCGTCGTGCGGGACCCGGACGTCTGGCGGGGTGCGCTCGAGGGAGTGGTGTCCGCGCTCCATGACGCCGGAACCGGCATCATGGGGGCGATGGCCTCCCCGCTGACCGGCGCCGCCGGCAACGTCGAATTCCTGCTGCACGCCCGCAAGGGCATGCCGGGGTGCGACGCGGACGAGGCCGCCGCCCTCCTCTCCGCCACCCTGTCGGAGGCGGAGGGTCATCTGCCCCCGGCCGACGCGGCCGGCTGAGCCGTCCCGGCCGATGGCCATCGTGACCTTCCTGGTCCATCCGGACCGCGCCGACGCGTTGGCGCTGGCCACCGAGACCGCCACCTGGCTGACCGAGCGGGGTGACGCGGCTCGCATCCTGCGCTTCAGCGGCCCCGACCGCGTCAGCGAGGCGGGCGTCGATGCGGACCTGGGCGCAGTGGACCTCGCCGGCACGACCGTCGCCGTCAGCATGGGCGGAGACGGCACGTTCCTGCGGGTCGTCCGCCTGGCCGCGGCGGCGGACGTGCCGGTCCTCGGTGTCAATTTCGGGCGTCTCGGGTACCTGCCCGACCTCTCGCCCGAACAGGTGCACGACGCCCTGGTCGCGGTGCTCGACGGGACCGCCGCCATCGAGGAGCGCTGTGCACTCGAGGTGAGCATCTCGGACCGTTCCACCGGTGGTGACGTCACGGTCCTGCTGGCACTGAACGAGGTGGTGATCGAGAAGATCGACTTCGGGCACACGGTGCGACTCGCCACCTGCATCGACGGCGAGGATGCGCTGACCTACTCCGCGGACGGCCTGATCATCGCCACGCCTACCGGCTCCACGGCGTACAACCTCTCGGCTGGCGGCCCGATCCTGGCCCCCACCCTCCGCGCCATGGTCGTGACACCCGTGGCGCCCCACTTCTCGCTGGACCGCAGTCTCGTCCTCACCGACGAGCAGTCGGTCAGGGTCGAGATCGCGCCTGACCGCACCGGGGCACTGGTCATCGACGGACAGGACATCGGGCGCCTGACGCCGGGTGCCACGGTCACCTGCACGGTGGCGGCACGTCCCGTTCGCGTGGTCCGGAACGAACCGCACACCTTCGGCACCATCCTGCGTTTCCGGCTCCTGGCCCACCGGGACGAGTGAGGGTGACGTGCTGATCGACCTGCACGTACGGGACCTGGGCGTGATCGAGGACCTGACCATTCAGTTCGGCCCCGGCATGACCGCGCTCACCGGGGAGACCGGGGCGGGCAAGACCCTGGTCGTGGAAGCCCTCCAGCTGGTCCTCGGCGGACGAGCCAACCAGGGCATGGTGCGCGCGGGTGCCGTCGAGGCGCTCGTCGAGGCCCGCTTCGTCGTCGGTGAAGGCGACCGGGAGCGGGAAGTGGTCCTTGCCCGCTCGGTACCCGCCGAGGGGCGGTCGAGGGCCTGGGTGGACGGGCGCATGGCACCCTTGGGAGCCCTGGGAGAGGCCGCGGTCGAGCTGGTCGAGATCCACGGGCAGCACGAGCACCGGGCCCTGATCACGGCGGCCGCGCAGCGCGACGTGCTCGATGCCTTCGCCGGAACGGACCTGAGCCGCCTGCGCGCCCTCCGGAGCCAGCTGAGGGCGCTCGACGAAGCCCTGCGGGGCCTCGGGGGGGACGAGCAGCAGCGTGCCCGCGAGGCCGACGTGCTGCGCTACCAGGTGGACGAGATCGCGGCCGCCCACATCGAGGATGCCGAGGAGGAGTTGGCCCTGCGCCGCGAGGAGGATCGCCTGGCCGACGCGGCGGCCTACCGCGAGGCGGCGCTCGAGGCGCTCGAGCTCATTGAGCCGGCCACGGGCGAAGCCGGCGCCCTCGACCTGCTCGGGCGTGCTGCCGCGGCCCTGTCCGGGCGCGAGGCGTTCGACGCCTACCGCGAGCGCGTGGTTGCGGCTTCGGTCGATCTCTCCGACCTGGCGCGCTCGATTCGTGACGAGGTCGAGGACTGGGAGGAAGATCCTCAGCGCCTTTCAACCGTGCAGGAGCGCCGGCGCCTCCTGGCCGAGCTCCGCCGGAAGTACGGCGAGGACCTGGGCGCGGTGATGGTCTACGCCCGGGAGGGGGCGGCCCGCCTGGCGGCGCTCCACGACGCCGAGGGCGAGGCGGCGCGGTTGCAGGCCGAGCACGAGGTGCGCCACGCCGAGCTGGGAGAGGCGGAGGCCGCCGTGCGCTCGGCCCGGGCCCGTGCGGCCGGACAGTTCGGCCGGCTGGTCGGCGAACGACTGGACTCGCTCGCCATGGCTGGCGCCCGCCTGGAGGTCCACGTGGCGCCGGAGGGGACCGGGGAGCCGGTCGAGCTGGCCCTCGGGGCGAACCTCGGCGAACCACCGCAGCCGCTCGCCCGGGCCGCGTCCGGCGGCGAGCTGGCCCGGGCCATGCTCGCCATCCGGCTGGTCGGGTTGGGCGGCCCGCAGACCATGGTCTTCGACGAGGTCGATGCCGGAGTGGGCGGCGCGGCCGCGCTCGCGCTCGGGGAGGCCCTCCACGAGGTGGGTCGGCAACGTCAGGTCCTTGTCGTGACCCACCTGGCCCAGGTGGCATCGCGGGCCGACGCACAGATCAGCGTGGTCAAGGGGGAGTCCCGGGGCCGCACCGTGACGACCGCAGTCCCGGTGTCCGGTGAGGACCGTGTCACCGAGCTGTCACGGATGCTGTCGGGCCATCCCGGCAGCGATGTGGCCCGCGCCCATGCCCGCGAGCTGCTGCAGGTGTCCCATGCGGGGTAGTCCACCGCGCGTTCCGCCGGGTTCGATTATCGTGGTCGGGTGCACCGATCACTTGGAGTGATGCTCGACGTGCCGAAGGCGGCGTGAGCAAGTTCATCTTCGTCACCGGTGGTGTCTCGAGTTCGCTCGGGAAGGGCCTCACGGCCTCCTCGCTCGGCCGGCTCCTCAAGTGCCGGGGACTGCGGGTGACGATGTGCAAGCTCGACCCGTACATCAACGTCGACCCCGGGACGATGAACCCAGGGGAGCACGGTGAAGTCTTCGTCACCGAGGACGGCGGCGAGACCGACCTCGACCTCGGCCACTACGAGCGGTTCATCGACGAGAACCTCTCCAAGCGCTCCAACACGACGACCGGGGGCATTTACCGCTCGGTGATAGAGAAGGAGCGCCGCGGTGACTTCCTCGGCCGGACGGTGCAGGTCATCCCGCACGTCACCGACGAGATCAAGGACCGCATCCGGCGCCTGGCCGACGAGGACGTCGACATCGTCATCGTCGAGATCGGCGGCACCGTCGGCGACATCGAGATCGTGCCGTTCCTCGAGGCCATCCGGCAGTTCCGCCGGGACATCGGCCGGGACAACGTGTGCTACGTGCACCTCACGCTGGTGCCCTACCTCGTCTCGGGGGAGCAGAAGACCAAGCCGACGCAGCACTCGGTGACGGAGCTGCGCAGTCGCGGTATCCAGCCCGATGTCATCGTCTGCCGCAGCGACAAGCCCATATCGGAGGGGCTCAAGCGCAAGATCTCGCTGCAGTGCGACGTCCCCATCGACGCGGTCATCTCTGCGGTGGACGCACCGAGCATCTACGAGATCCCGCTGGTCCTCCACGAGCAGGGCCTCGACACCTACGTGTGCCGCACACTGGGTATAGACGACGCCGCCCACCGCATCGACATCTCCGAATGGGAGACCCTTGTCGGTCGCGTGGAATCTCTCACACGTCGCGTCAAGGTCGGGATCGTCGGCAAGTACGTCAACATGCCGGATGCCTACATGTCCGTCGTCGAGGCGTTGCGCCATGCGGGCTTCCACCACAGCGCCGAGGTGGAGCTGGACTGGATCGACGCCGAGCTCGTGCCCGATCTGCTCGGCACCGACCGGTTGCGTGGGCTCGACGCCATCGTCATCCCGGGTGGCTTCGGCGAAAGGGGGATCGAGGGCATGGTCGCCGCTGCCGGGTACAGCCGCGAACATGGCATTCCCTGCCTGGGGCTGTGCCTGGGTCTGCACGTGATGGTGATCTCGGTGGCCCGGGACCTGGCGCTGCTCGAGCGTGCCAACTCGCGCGAGTTCGACAGCCTCTCGCCCCACATGGTGATCGACCTGATGCCCGACCAGAGCGAGGTCACGGACAAGGGTGGGACGATGCGGCTCGGCTCCTATCAGGCGGTGCTGCTGCCGGAATCCAAGGTGGCCCGGGCCTACGGGACCCTGGGCGTGACCGAGCGCCACCGCCACCGGTTCGAGTTCAACAACAAGTACAAGTCACGACTGGAGGCGGTCGGCCTGGTGTGCTCGGGAATCTCGCCCGATGGGCGGCTCGTCGAGTTCGTGGAGCTCGAGGACCATCCTTATTGGGTCGCCACCCAGGCGCACCCCGAGTTCAAGAGCCGGCCCGACCGGCCTCATCCCTTGTTCCGCGAGCTGGTGGCGGCTGCACTGGAGCGGGCGGAGGGACGCGAGCCGCACCTGCTCGACCTCGACGCCGTCTCCTAGGCGGTGCCCGGCTTCCGGCGCGTCTCCGAGGAGGAGCTCCTCCGGGCCTGGCTGTTCCGGGTCGACCGGTTCCACCTCCTCGATCCCGACGGTGAGCCCTTCGACCGCTTCGTGATCCGCCACCCCGGTGCGGTCACCGTCGTGCCCGTGCACGAGGACGGCACCGTGTCCCTCGTGCGCCAGTACCGGGCCGCCGTCGACGCGCTCGTGCTCGAGATCCCGGCCGGGACGCGCGACAAGGGTGACGAGTCACCGGAGGCGACAGCGCGCCGCGAGCTGGCCGAGGAGGCCGGCCTCGAGGCCGCGCACTGGGAACGCCTGATCGGCACCTGGAACTCGCCGGGCGTGAGCGACCAGCACACGACCATCTTCCTGGCCACGGGGCTGTCGGCCCGCGACAGTCGGCCCGACGGTGTCGAGGAGCGCTTCATGACCGTCGAGACGATCCGCCTCGCCGATCTCGACGACCTGGTGGCGGCCGGCAGTCTCAAGGACGAGACCACGGTGCTCGGGCTCTACATGGCGCGCCAGCGCCTGGCCGCCACGGGGCGCCTGCCATGACCGCGGTGCTCCCGCGGGACGCCGAGGAGTTCCTGTCCTGGCTCGAGGTGGAACGGGGACGCTCGCCGCGCACGCTGTCGGCGTACCGACGCGACCTGGCCGCCTACCAGGAGGACCTGGAGACCCAGGGCCGCAGGGGGATCGACGCCGCGACCTCGACCGACGTGGCGGCCCACCTCGCCTCGTTGCGGCGCACCCACGGCCCCGCCTCGGTCGCCCGGGCGCACTCGAGCATCCGCGGCTTCCATCGTTTCCTCGTCGAGGAGGGCCTGCGCGGCGACGACCCCACCCTCGACCTGCCGTCGATCTCGGTCACCGACCTCCTTCCGAAGGCGCTGAGCGAGGAGGAGACGGAGCGCCTGCTCGGTTCGGTGGTCGGCACGGGGCCCATCGTCCTGCGCGACCGCGCCCTGCTCGAGGTGCTCTACGGCACGGGGGCCCGGGTGAGCGAGGTCGTGGGGCTCAACGTGGGCGACGTCGCCGGTGCGGTGGAGTCGGTGGACCTGCCGCTCGTCCGCGTGCTCGGGAAGGGCGACAAGGAGCGGGTCGTGCCACTGGGCCGACTTGCCCGCGCCGCCCTGGCCGACTGGCTCTCGGGGCAGGGTCGGCCCCTTCTCGAACCGAAGAAGTGGCGGCGGCGGAGCGATGCCGAGGCGGTGTTCCTCAATGCCCGCGGGGGCCGGCTCTCCCGGGTGGGGGTGTTCGGAGTGGTCAAGAAGTACGCCGCCAGGGTGGGTCTCGAGGAGAAGGTGAGCCCCCACGTGCTGCGACATTCCTGCGCCACCCACATGCTCGCCCGGGGCGCCGACGTGCGGGTCGTCCAGGAGCTCCTGGGGCACGCCTCCATCGCCACCACCCAGCGCTACACCAAGGTGTCCCCTGAGCATCTCCGGCGGGCCTACGAGGGAGCACACCCCCGTGCGGGAACAAGAGGGGGGAGGGACCGCGTAGCATGAGCGCATGCCGAACGAGGCCCCCACGGCGGAGACCGCCGACATCGATTTTGCCGCCCTGCTGCACAACGAGCAGGCCGGCCTTCAGGCCCAGCTGAAGGAGCTCGGGTTCGCTGACCAGGGGAGTGGCCTCAATTACGACTCGAACTTCGCCGACTCCAGCCAGGTGACCGCGGAGCGCGGCGAGGCCGAGCGTCTGGCGACGGAGCTCCGTGAGGCCCTCGACGAGGTCGAGGCCGCGATCCAGCGCCTGGAGAGTGGCACCTACGGCAACTGCGAGGTGTGCGGGAAGCCGATCGGGGCAGCGAGGCTCGAGGCCATGCCCGCCGCCCGCCTCTGCATCGCCGACGCCGCCAAGCACTAGGTGCGTCCGCCCGGGGCCTCCTCAGGGAGGCGCCGTCCGATGGACCAGCGAACCAAGACCGCGCTGTGGATTCTGGCCGGGGTCGTCTTCTTGGTGGCGCTCGTCGCTCACCACAACATCACCCAGCAGGAGATCATCATCTTCTGCGTCGTCGTGCCGTCCATCATTCTGCACGAGGTGTCGCACGGCTACGTGGCCAACCTCTTCGGCGACGACACGGCGAAACGCGCGGGAAGGCTGACCCTCAATCCCGTCGCGCACGTCGACCCCGTCGGCACACTCATCGTGCCGGCGCTCATGGCTCTGAGCGGCATCGGAGTCTTCGGCTGGGCGAAGCCTGTCCCCGTGAACGTCGGCCGGCTGCGCAGCCCCCGCAATCAGGGGGTCCTCGTCTCCATCGTCGGGCCGATGGTGAACGCGGTCCTGGCCGCGGTCTTTGGCATCGTCTTCGTCGAGGTCGCGCGCTCCGGTCTCCCGCCCAATTGGGTCTCCACCGCGCAGTGGTCCACCTCGGCGCAGGTGATCTTCTACGCGAGCCTGGTCAACGTCGGGCTCTTCGTGTTCAACATGATCCCCGTGCCGCCCCTCGACGGGTCAGTGCTGTTCGAGCGTCTCCTGCCGGCGCGCTGGTGGCCCACCTACCTCAAGTACCGGCAGTACACCATGCCGATCCTGCTGGCCCTCGTCGTACTCAACTTCTGGCTCCACCCGGGTCCGATCACCTGGCTCTTCCAACGCCTCTACAGCTGGTGGGCGGGCGTCCTCGGCGTCTAAGCGGACTCGGCGGGCACCAGCCCCATCGCATCGGACGCCCGCGCATACGTCGCCGCCGCCACCTCGTGCGCCCGCGCCGCCCCGCGGGACAGCACGGCGTGCACGTAGGGCATGTCGCTCTCGAGCTGGGCGCGCCGCTCGCGCACCGGGCGCAGCAGGTCGCACAGGGCCGCCGCCACGTCGTTCTTGAGATCCCCGTAGCGCTCGTAGCCCGCCGCGACGTCGACTGCCGTGCGGCCGGTCGCGGCGGCAAGGAGGTCGAGGAGGTTGGCCAGGCCCGGCTTGCCGGCGCGGTCGTAGCGCATCTCGCCGTCGGTGTCGGTCACCGCCTTGCGAACCTTGCGGGTGATCTCCTCGTCGGAGTCGAGCAGGCGGATCGTGCCGAGTGGCGAATCGGCGGACTTCGACATCTTGCGCTCGGGATGTTGGAGGTCCATGACGCGGGCCCCCGTCCCGGGGATGGCGGCTTCGGGGACCGTGAAGGTCTCCCCGTAGCGGTTGTTGAACCGGACCGCGACTTCCCGGGTCAGCTCCAGGTGCTGGCGTTGGTCGTCGCCCACCGGGACTGCCGATGCGTCGTAGAGGAGGATGTCGGCCGCCATGAGGCAGGGGTAGGTGAAGAGCCCGACGCGGACCGCCTCCTGCCCCTTGCCCTTGCCCTTGTCCTTGAACTGGGTCATCCTTCGGAGCTCGCCCATGGTGGTGGTGCATTCGAGCAGCCAGGTGAGCCGGGTGTGCTCGGGTACGTGGCTCTGAACGAACAAGGTGCAGCGGTCGGGGTCGAGCCCGATCGCCAGGAGGTTGAGGGCTGCGTCGAGCGTGTTGGCCCGGAGGGGGGCCGGGTCGATGTCCGTGGTCAGGGCGTGGAGGTCCACGACGCAGTAGAAGGCGTCGTAACCGTCCTGGAAGGACACCCAGTGCCGCAGGGCCCCGAGGTAATTCCCCAAGGTGAAGTTGCCGGAGGGCGCGATGCCGGAGAGGACCCTGTTCATGGGGCGCCATGGTAGGGCGGACGGGTGCCGCCTCTGGCCCGGCGCCGGGGTGCGCGGGGGAGGCCGGCTGGTTCGGTAACGTCAGCAGGTGGCCTATGCGGTCTCCACACCCGTCTTCGAGGGTCCCATCGATCTCCTGCTCCACCTCGTGTCATCCCACGAGGTGGACGTCCTCGACGTCCCCCTGCTACCCGTGGTCGACGGCTTCGTGCGCGTCCTGTCCGAGCAGCGGGACGTCGTCGACTTGAACCAACTCTCGGAATTCCTGCTCGTCGCGGCCATCCTGATCGAGCTCAAGTCCCAGAAGCTGCTGCCCGGGCGCGATGCATCCGAGGACGAGGAGGATCTCGTTGGCTGGGAGGAGCGTGACCTCCTCCTGGCCCGCCTGCTCGAGTGCCGCGCCTATGCCGCCGCGGCCGACGTGTTCGTGGCACTGGCCGAGCAGGCGTCGCGGTCGGTGCCCCGCGAAGTCGGGCTCGACGACGACTTCGTCGTCCACGCACCCGACCTGCTGGCCGGGATCACCCCCGATGACCTGGCTCAGGCCTACTTGCGGGGGTCCGCCGAGCGCCCGGTCCCGCGCGTCGACCTCTCGCATGTCACGGTGGACACCGTCTCGGTGTCCGAAGCGGTCTCCGAGCTGATCGCCATGCCAGAATCGAGCCGGGCCGGCTCCTTCCGGGCACTCGTGCAGGACTGCTTGACTCGCATCGAGGTGATCGTGCGCTTCCTGGCCCTGCTCGAGCTGTGCAAGATGGGACGCGTGGCGCTGGGGCAGGGAGCGACCTTCGGCGACCTCCGGATCTCGTGGCTGGCCCCCGACGAGCTCGCCGGGGCGGTCAGCGGTCGCGGGCTCGCGGAGCTGGGAGGCTACGAAGTCGATGATTACGAGGGGTGAGGAGATGAGTCCCGTGGAACGTGGCGAGCTGGGCCGGACGATCGAGGCCATCCTCCTGGTGGCGGTGGAGCCGTTGCCGCCCCAGCTGCTGGCCGAATTGCTGGAGGAGCCGGTCGAGCGCGTCGAAGAGGCCCTGGCCGAGCTCGCGCAGTCCTATGAGCGCGAGCGCAGGGGTTTCGTCCTGGCTCACATCGCCGGCGGAGCCCGGTTGCAGACCCACCCGGACCTCGCGCCGTACGTGGAGCGGTTCGCAAACCGCGAGGTCTCGCACCGCCTTTCGACCGCGGCGCTCGAGACGCTGGCCATCGTCGCCTACCGCCAGCCGGTCTCCCGGGGCCAGATCTCCGCGCTGCGTGGGGTCAACGTCGACGGGGTGACCCGGTTGCTCGAGCAGCGGGGGTACATCGCCATCGTGGGCCACGCCGATGGCCCGGGGCAGCCGGCGCTGTTCGGGACGACCGACCTCTTCCTCGAGCGTCTCGGCCTCGACTCGTTGGACCAGCTGCCCGCCGTGGAGGACTTCCTGCCCGGGCCCGAGGTCGCGGGCGACTTCGAGCGCGAGCTGCAGGCGGCGCTGGGCCTGGGCGTCGAGGCGGCTTCCGACGACACCTGAGAGTTCGGAGGGCGAGCGCCTGCAGAAGGTCCTCGCCCGGGCAGGGGTCGGCTCGAGACGGGCCTGCGAGGAGCTGATCGCTGCCGGGCGTGTGACGGTGGACGGTCAGGTGGCCGCACTCGGCCGCCGGGTCGACCCGTCGGCAGTCCGAGTCGAGCTCGACGGCGTGCTCGTGCCCGTGGCGCCGGGCCTCGTCTACTACCTCTTGAACAAGCCCGACGGGGTGATCACGACGGCCGACGACCCCCAGGGTCGTCCGACGGTGATGTCCCTGGTGCCCTCGGAGCCGCGCGTGTTCGCCGTGGGCCGGTTGGACCGCCACACCGAGGGGCTCCTCATCCTGACCAACGACGGAGCGCTCTCGCAGCTGCTCAGCCATCCGTCGCACGGGGTGGACAAGGAGTATGTGGCGGAGGTGGCCGGTGGAACGCCCGCACCCGGGGCCCTGCGCACCCTGCGCCAGGGCGTGGCGCTCAGCGACGGCCCGACGACCCCGGCGGAGGTGGGCGTGCTGGCCCCCGGGGTGCTGCGGCTCGTCATCCACGAGGGGCGCAACCGCCAGGTCCGCCGCATGTGCGACGCCGTCGGCCATCCCGTGCAGCGTCTGGTGCGCACCCGCATCGGCCCGATCCGGGACACCAATCTGGCCCCCGGCCGGTGGCGGGCCCTGACTGCCGACGAGGTCCGCTCGCTGGCCGCGTCGGCCCAACCGAGCCCGGAGTGGCGGGAAGCCGGCGCCGAGCGGCCCCCGACCAGTGAGGGAGCCGAAGAGGACCGGTAGAGTGACCCGCCATGGCACCCGCTCTCACGCTCAGGGGTCTGCGCGGGGCGACGACGGTGGACGCAGACACCGTCGCTCAGGTCACGGACCGCTCGCAGGAGCTGATGCGCGAGATCATGGATCGCAACGGCCTGGTGGAGGACGACATCGTCAGCGTCCTCTTCACCGCCACGGCGGACGTGACCAGCGCCTTCCCCGCCACCGCCATCCGCGAAATCGGGTTCGGCGCGGTGCCGCTCCTGTGCGCGGCCGAGATCGCGGTGCCCGGTTCCATGCCGCTGTGCATCCGGGTGCTCCTGCACGTGTACACCACCAGGTCCCGGGACGAGATCCATCACGTCTACCTCCACGGCGCCCAAGGGCTCCGCGATGACCTCCCCGACTGAGGGCGGGGCGCGTCGGCGGGCGCTCGTCGTCGGCACCGGGTTGATCGGCGGATCGATCGCACTCGGGTTGCGGCGACGCGGCTGGCACGTGTCCGGCCTCGATTCCGACCGAGAGCGGCAACAACAAGCGCTCCAGAGCGGGGTGATCGACGCCGCCGGTGACGACCCCGAGGCCGAGATCGTCTTCGTGGCAACTCCGGCGGCCTCCGCGGCCGGCGTGGCACGCCGCATCCTGCGCGAGGAGAATCGCCCGGCGGGTGTCGTGGTGACCGACGTGAGCGGGGTAAAGACGGCGATCGTCGCCGAGGCCGACCATGCGCGCTTTATCGGGGGCCACCCCATGGCCGGGTCTGAGCAGGCCGGCCTGCACGGGGCCGACCCCGATCTCTTCGAGGGAGCCGTGTGGGTGCTCACCCCGACGGCCGCGACGGACTTGGGGGCGTTCGACCGACTGAAGGGTGTCGTGATGAGCCTGGGCGCCGACGTACTCGTGCTCTCGCCTTCGGACCACGACCGGCTCGTTGCCGTGGTGTCCCACGTTCCGCACCTCGTGGCCGCCACGCTGATGAACGCCGCCAGTGCGGGTGCCGAGCAGGACGGTGCCCTGCTCAGGCTCGCAGCCGGCGGCTTTCGAGACATGACGCGTGTCGCCGCCGGCCATCCCGGCATCTGGCCCGACATCTGTGCCGAGAACGCCGCACCGATCGTCGACGCGCTCGATGCGCTCGTCAGGGATCTGACGGCCATGCGGGACCGCGTGGCGACCCATGACCGCGACGCGCTGTTCGGTGTCCTCCAGAAGGCCAGCGCGGCGCGCCGGAACCTTCCCGCCCGTGTCGTGCGACCCGAGCACCTGGCGGAGCTGCGGATTCCCGTCCCGGACAGGGCGGGCGTGCTGGCGGAGATCACCTCACTCGCCGCGGATGCGGCCATCGGCATCTACGACATCGAGATCGCGCACTCGGCGGAGGGTCCGCGTGGCGTCCTCATCCTCGTGGTCGACGGCGCCGACGCCGCAGCCCTCACGGTGGCAGTCGAGGCGCAGGGGTACCGGTGCCGAGCCGAGCACCTCTCGTGACCGCGCCACGCGCCCTCGTCGTGCGTGGCGGGGTCCCCTGCCGCGGTGTCGTGCGGACCCCCGGGGAGAAGTCGATCTCGCACCGGGCCGTCCTGCTGGGGGCGTTGGCCGAAGGGACCTCCGTGATCCGGGGGCTCTCCGACGGCGCAGACGTTGCCGCGTCCCTGGCCGCCGTCGAGGCCATGGGAGCGGGCGTGGAGCGCCGCGATGACGGGACCGTCGTCGTCCATGGTGGGCGCCGAAGGCTCCATCGGGCTGATGGCCCACTCGACTGCGGCAACTCCGGAACCTCCATGCGCCTCCTCGCCGGTCTCGTGGCTGGCCTGGAGTGGGAGACCCACCTCGTGGGCGACGAGTCCCTCTCCGCCCGCCCGATGGACCGGGTTGCCGAGCCGCTCGGCCTCATGGGCGCGGCGGTCCACGGTCGTGGGGAGCGCTGCCTGCCGCCCCTGCACGTGCACGGCGGCGCGCTCCACGGCATCGATTGGACCGCCCGGGTCGCCAGCGCGCAGGTCAAGTCGGCCATCCTGCTCGCCGGGCTGTCGGCCAGCGGCACCACGATCGTGCGGGAGGCCGTGACGACTCGCACCCACACCGAGGAGATGCTTGCCGAAGCCGGGGTCGACATCACCGTCGAGCCGTGGGGCGAAGGTCGCATCGTGACGATCCGGGCGTCGAGCCTCGAGCCCGTGGACCGCACCGTGCCGGGGGACCCCTCGGCGTCGGCCTTCTTCGTCGTGGCCGGGTGCGTGGTGCCGGGCAGCGCGGTCGAGGTGGAGGGCGTGTACAGCGGCCCCGCCCGGCTGGGCTACGTCTCGGTGCTCCAGCGCATGGGCGCCGCCGTCACCTTGATGCCCGACGAACCCGGCACGACGACCATCCGGGCGACCGCGGGCCCGATGCGGGCCACGGAGATACGTGGGAGCGAGATCCCCTCTCTCGACGAGATACCCGCACTCGCCGTGGCCGCCGCCGTCGCCCAGGGCACCACGATCTTCTCCGACGTCGGCGAGCTGCGTGTGAAGGAGGTGGACCGGCTGGCAGCGGTGGCTGACATGGTCGAAGCCTTCGGCGCATCTGCCAGGGTCGAGGGCGACACCCTCGCGGTCACCGGTCTGGGCGGCGCCCTGCGCGGTGCCCGCTTCGACAGCCTGGGGGACCACCGCATGGCCATGGCGGCCGCCGTGGCGGGGCTGGCGGCTGGCCCGGGTGCACGCAGCCTGGTGACCGGGTTCGGTGCGGTCGAGACGAGCTACCCGGGCTTCGCGGACGACATGCGCCGGCTGACGGGCGATGACGGGCCCCGCCCGCTCCTCGTGGCCATCGACGGCCCCGCTGGAGCGGGGAAGTCGACGGTCTCGACCGCGGTGGCCAACCACCTGGGCGTCGACCGTCTCGACACGGGAGCCATGTACCGCGCCGTGGCCGCTCTGGCCCTCGAACGCCGGCTGCGGCCCGACGATGCGGCGGCGGTCGCCGCCCTCGCCGCCGGTTCGGTGATCGAGGCCGGGGAGCGGATCGCGATCGACGGCGTGGACGTGACCGCTGTCATTCGCACGCCCGAGGTGGGTCGGGCCGTGTCCGTCGTGGCGGCCAACCCCGAGGTCCGGCGACACCTGGTGCAGCGCCAGCGGGCCTGGGCTGCGGCGCACGGAGGCGGGGTGGTGGAGGGCCGGGACATCGGCTCGGTCGTGTTCCCGCAGGCCCAGGTCAAGGTCTACCTGACCGCCTCCCCAGAGGAGCGGGCGCGGAGGCGCAATGACGAGGCACCCGAGGGGGTGGCCCGGCGGGACCGCATCGACTCGACCCGCGACGCGTCGCCGCTGCGTGAGGCCGAGGACGCCCACCGCCTCGATACGACCGGGCGCACCGTGCAGGATGTGGTCGAGGAGGTGCTGTCGTGGCTGTGAGCACGCCGGGCTCTGCGCCCGAGGGGAGTGAAGGGGCCGAGGCGGGGGTGGCACCGGGCCGGCACCAGGCCTTCGAGGTGGACCCGAGGCGCACGCCGCTCTATGTCGCCGAGCGCGCCGTGTTCGCGACCGGCATGTGGACCTGGTTCCGCCCCAAGGTCGTCGGGCGGGAGCACGTGCCCGAAACCGGACCGGCGATCCTTGCCCCGGTGCACCGCTCCTTCGCCGACTTCGGTTTCGCCGCCTTCTGCACCGACCGCAAGCTCTTCTTCATGACCAAGGACGAAATGTGGAAGCACAGGTGGCTCGGGAAGCTGCTGCTCACCGTCGGGGCTTTTCCCGTGCACCGCGAGTCCGCCGATCGCGAGGCGCTCCAACGTGCCGAGGAGGTGCTGCGGAAGGGGCAGGTGCTCGTCCTGTTCCCTGAGGGCACCAGGCGCCAGGGCCCCGTGATCGAGGACCTGATGGAGGGAGCGGCGTTCCTCTCCGCCCGCACGGGCGCGCCCATCGTGCCCGTCGGGATCGGGGGGTCGGACCTGGCCATGCCCAAGGGAAGTGCGATCCCCAGGCCGTACACCATTCAGGTCGTGATCGGCCCCGCCATCCCGCCACCGCCTCGGACCGGGGGCGGACGTGTCTCGCGCTCCTCGGTGCACGCGGCAACCGAGGCGCTCGTCCCGAAGCTCCAGGC
>CAYWDQ010000031.1:16363-27768 GCA_964457065.1 uncultured Acidimicrobiaceae bacterium
CTTCCACCAGGTCTCGAGCACGACGCGCCCGTAGCGGAAGCCGAAGAGCCAGTTCTTGCCCTTCTTGGTCGTCCCCGACGCCCGGGGCAGCCACACGGTCGGGCGTTCGGTGAGACGCCACCCGCGCTTCATCGCAATGATGAGGAGCTCGGCCGTCTGGTACTGGGGTTGGACGAGACGGTACGCGATGTCGTCGAGCATGCTGACGCGGAGGGCCCGATAGCCGTTCGAGGTATCCGTGAGCTTGGTGTGCCCCATCGCGCTCATCACCCAGGAGAACACCCGCACGCCGGCCTTGCGGAACCGATCCGTGGTCGTGTCGCGTCCGAGCACCCGCGAGGCCACGACGAAGTCCGCCTCGTCGTCGACGAGGGGCTGGAGCATGACCGGGATCTCCTCCGGATCGTTCTGGCCATCGGCATCCAGCGTGACCACGTACTGCGCCCCCAGCTCCACGCACAGCGAGTACCCGACCCGCAACGCATAGCCGTGACCGAGGTTCTCGCTCAGCACGAACGTCACTGCGCCCGACTCCCTGGCGATCTCGCCTGTCCTGTCGCTCCCGCCGTCGACGACGACGAGCGTCGTGACCGCGAGCCCACACGCCTCCGTCGGCATGGCCGACAGCACCGCACCGATGTTGGACTCCTCTTCATATGCGCAAATGAGTCCGACGACGGGGGACAGCTTGAGGTCGGTGTGCCGCGTGTCGAACTGGCGGCGCGACTCCTCTATGACGCGCTGCGCGTGCTCGGGATCGGTATGGATGCTGGCGCCCGAGGTTGCGCCGCGGAGGACGCTCAAAGCGAGCGCGGGGTGGCGAAGACCTGGCGGACCAGTGGCTCGAAGTGCGAGAGCGGCTTCGTGGGGTAGTCAGGGTCGAAGCTGGTCTGGTCCCAATCGTCGGCAAACTGCTCGGCCAGGCCGTACCAGGATTCACCTTCGTACTGATCGCGCGCGTCGGGGTCCTGTCCGAGGTACTCGTAATAGTGCTTTCCCTGGAAATCCTGATGCGCGCGGATCATGTGGTACGTGTCGTCGCTCACGTACGGGCGCAGGATCTCAGCCGCGATCCGGGGGTGGTTCATGACCGAGACGGCCTTGCCGATGTCGTGGCACAGTGAGGCGACGACCACCTCGTCGGAGGCACTGGCCTCCTCGGCGCGAGTCGCGGTCTGCAGCGAGTGCACCAGCTGGTCCACCTCGAAGCCGTCGGTGATGTCCTCGAGCGAGGCCAGCATGGAGAGCACGCGGTCGGCCACTCGGGGCTGGTGCTCAATCGACTCGACGATGATGTGCTGCCACTGCTCAGCCGTCGACTGGTCCATCCGGGTGAACGTCATGCGTCAATCATCGCACTCACGAGGCCAGCAGGTCGAGCACATCGGCCGCCGAGACGGCGCGGTCCTGGGCCGCGGGGTCCTCCCGGCCGGAAAGCGGGCGCCCCGCCAGGAAGCCCAGCGTGGCGCCCACAGCCCTGAGGAGCTCTCGCAGCTCTGGCGGGGGCGGGAAGTACTCGTCCTCGGTCGTCACGGTGACCTCCGTGACGCCCGCGGCCGGCGAGAGCCTGGCGATCACCTCGTCCACGAGGGCCTCCGGTGCTGAGGCGCCGGCTGTCACGCCCACCGTGCCCGTCAGATCGTCGGGCAGCTCGTCTGCCTCGTTGATCCGCAGCACGCGGGGGCAGCCGCTGGCGCGAGCCACCTTCTCCAGGGCAACCGTGTTGGACGAATTGGCCGATCCGATCACGATGACCGCGTCGGACTCGGACGCGATGGCCTTCAAGGCGGCCTGGCGGTTGGTGGTGGCGAAGCACAGGTCGCTCCGGTTGGGCATCCAGAGGTCGGGGAACCTGCTCCGGGCTGCCTCCATGAGGCCTCGCCACTCGTCATGGCTCAACGTGGTCTGGGCCAGCAGCGCGACCGGGGAGCCCTCGGACTCCAGGTCACCGAGTGCATCGAGGTCCTCCGGGCGTTCGAGGAGGTGCACCGACTGGGGGGCGACCGCCATGGTGCCCACCGCCTCTTCGTGTCCGGCGTGGCCCACGTACAGGACCGTGTAGCCCTTCCGGCTCCGGACCTTGAGCTCGTGGTGCACCTTGGTCACGAGCGGGCAAACGGCGTCGACCACCACTCCACCCCTGGCCCGGGCCGCCTCCAGGACCTCCGGGGCAGAGCCGTGAGCGCTGAGCATCAGCGGGACCCCGGGGGGCACGCCCGCCACGTCATCGACGAAGACGACCCCCTGCTCGCGGAACCGGTCCACGACATGGCGGTTGTGCACGATCTCGTGGTAGCAGTACACGGGCGGTTCGAAAACCCGCACCATCCAGGCCAGGGCCTTGATCGCTTTCTCGACGCCGGCGCAGAACCCCCGTGGCTCGGCCAGCATCACTCGCTCGACTGCGGGCACAAAGTCCAGGTTATCGGCAGTAACCTGGTGGTCATGTCAGCTCCCACGGTGACTTCGGTCACCGCGGCGTCGCCGGCTGCCCGGGCCGGGCTGGCCGTGGGCGACGAGCTCTTGAGCCTCAACGGGCAGGAGCCGCGCGACGTCATCGATTTCCAACGGCTCAGCGACGCGAGCGACCTCAGCGTCCTCGTGCGGCGCGCCGGCGCGCCATTGCCCCGGCTCGTCCGCGTCGATAAAGGGGCCGGTGAGCCGCTCGGGGTCGAGGTCTCCTCGGCGGTCTTCGATCGCATCCGCACGTGCGACAACCATTGCGCCTTCTGCTTCATCTACCAGTTGCCCAAGGGAATGCGGCGCAGCCTGTACTTGAAGGACGACGACTACCGGCTTTCCTTCCTGTACGGGAACTTCACGACCCTCACCCGCTTCACGGAGCTCGACGCGGAGCGCATCCTGACCGAGCGCCTCGGCCCCCTCTTCGTCTCGATCCATACGACGGACCCGGAGTTGCGGGCTGACATGCTGCGCAACCCCAAGGGTGCGACGAGTCTGCGCTGGCTCCGGGTGCTTCTCGACGGCGGCATCGAGGTGCACGGTCAGATCGTCGTCTGCCCGGGCGTCAATGACGGGGCAGCGCTCGAGGACACGTTGTCCGGGATCTTGGACCTTTACCCTGCGCTGGCGAGCGTCGGCGCGGTACCCCTCGGAGTCAGCCGCTACTCCAACGAGCCAGCGATGCGACCCCACACGCCGGACGAGGCCATGCGCGTACTCGACACCGTCGACGAGTGGCAGCGCCTGTTCCGTCGGGCGCTCGGGCACCGCATGGTCTTCGCCGCCGACGAGTACTACCTGCTGGCGGGGCGCGACCTCCCCCCGGCCCGGCACTATGACGGCTATCCCCAACATGAGAACGGGATCGGTCTGGCCCGCGCCTTCGTGGAGTCCTTCACCCAGCCTGCCACCGAGGGCCCGGGGGGCGTGCGCCCTGGGTTCTTCGCCTCCGTCGACGCCGCGCCCGCCGAGGGCTACCGCGCGCCCACGTTCCCGGTGAGGCCGGCCGAAGCCGACGGCCGCCCGGTGACGGTGCTCACGGGCACCTACGGGGCCCGCGTGCTGGGTCCTCTGCTGGCATCCCACCCGCGCGACGACCTCGAGATTCGAGCGGTGCCCAACGACTTCTTCGGTGGGAACATCGGGGTGGCAGGTCTCCTCACCGGCGAGGACGTGGGCCGCGCACTGGCCGGCATCCCCCGGGGATCGCGCTGCCTTCTGCCCGACGCCTGCCTGAACGAAGGCCGATTCCTCGACGGGCTCACCCTGTCCGACCTGCCAAGACCCGTCGAAGTGGTGCCCACGGACGGCCGCTCGCTGCGGATCGCCCTCAATGGGACGTCCTTTCGGCCGGCGTGCGCAGCATGACCGAACCGATGGTGGTGATCGCGGGTCGTCCGAACGTGGGTAAGTCGTCGCTCGTCAACCGGTTCGTCGGCGCGCGCGCGGCGGTGGTTGAAGAGGAGCAGGGTGTCACGCGCGACCGCAAAGTGCTGACGGCCGAGTGGTCCGGCGTGCCCTTCTCCGTCATGGACACCGGGGGCTGGTTGGCGGCGGGTGACGTCCTCGAGGCCAAGGTGAGTGAGCAGGCTGAGCGCGCCCTGGCCGAGGCAGATGTCGTGCTCATGGTGGTCGACGTCACTACCGGGGTCACAGAGGAGGACCTCGCCGCCGCCAAGGTCATCCGGCGCGCCGGGCCACCTGTGCGCCTCGTCGTGAACAAGGTCGACGATGCCAACCGGGAGGCAGCGGCATGGGAGTTCGTCTCGCTGGGTCTCGGCGACCCGTTCCCGGTCAGCGCACTGCACGGGCGCGGAACCGGCGATCTCCTGGACGAGGTGGTGCGCCTGCTGCCGTCACCGGCGGACGAGCCCGTCGCGCCGGGTTCCGCGGCCGGGGACGAGACCGCTGTCCCCGGTACGCCTCGGGTCGCCATCATCGGCCGACCCAATGTGGGGAAGTCGACCCTGTTCAACAAGCTCCTCGGTCAGGAGCGCTCCATCGTCCATGACATGCCGGGCACCACGCGTGATGCGATCGACACGGTCGTGGAGACTCCGGACGGGCCGGTGTGCTTCATCGACACCGCCGGCCTGCGCCGCCCCTCCAAGACGGACCGGGGGACCGAGCAGCACGCAACGATGCGGGCCCTGCGGGCGTTGGAGCGAGCCGACGTGGCGATCCTCGTGATCGATGCCACCATCGGCGCCTCGCACCAGGACCAGAGGCTGGCCGAGCGGATCGGTGTCTCGGGGTGTCCGGCCATCGTCGTCCTCAACAAGTGGGATCAGGTGCCGACCGACCAGCGCGATGACGTGCTGGCCGGTGTGGGGGACAGGCTGGCCTTCCTCGGCTCGGCGCCGGTCCTCAAGATCTCAGCGCTCTCTGGCAAGGGGGTCCACCGGATCCTGCCGGCACTGCGGGACTCAGTCGAGGCCTATCACCAGCGCGTGTCCACCGGAGCGCTCAACCGTGCCGTGCAGGAGTTGCAGAGCAGGCAGGCCGCCCCCCGAGCGAGGATCCGTTACATCGTTCAGGGAGCCATCGACCCGCCTACCTTCACGCTCTTCACCAACGGGCGCCTGCCGCCGACGTACATCCGCTACATCGAGCGTGGTCTGCGCGAGAAGTTCGAATTCGGCGCAACGCCCATGAAATTGCGCGTGCGGATCGGCGGCAAATGAGGAGCCGCCGGTTCTGATGGCCTGGTGCGAGGAGTGCGACGCGCTGGTGGAAGACGAGGATCTGGGCGAGGAAGGCGAGTGTCCGACGTGCGGCACCATCCTGACCGAGCAGGAGCGCCCGCCGATCCCCTGGTACTTCAAGATGATGCTGGTCGCCAGCGTGATCTACCTCGGTTACCGCGGTTACCAGGGTGTGACCTGGATCGCCACCCACGTGTAGCGTCCCCCGCCATGCCAATCTACGAACTGGACGGCGTCGCCCCAGATATCGACACCGACGCCTTCGTCCATCCCGACGCCGTCATCATCGGGAACGTGACGATCGGCGCCGAGTCGAGCGTGTGGCCCCATGCCGTCCTGCGTGGTGACTTCGGCGAAATCAGGGTCGGGTCGGGTTCGTCCATTCAGGACGGCACCGTGATCCATGCCGGGCCCGGCTTCCCCACCATCATCGGTGACGGCTGCGTCGTCGGCCATCTCACCCATCTCGAGGGCTGCATCCTCGAGGACGGGTGCCTCGCGGGTTCGGGCAGCGTCGTGCTGCACTGGGCCGTGGTGGGCCAGGGGGCGACGGTGGGGGCCAACGCCGTCGTGCCCAACAGAATGATCGTGCCGCCCGGCGCACTCGCGCTGGGCATTCCTGCAAGGATCCTCGAGGGCCGTTCGGACGTTCGCATGAACCAGCTGTCCGCCGCCGAGTACGTCACCAACGCCCAGCGGTACCGGGCCACGCTGCGCCGGATGGACTGACTGGGCACGTCCTACTTCTTGCTCTTGGTGTTCCCGCTCAGGCTCGCGGGGAACACGTCGGTCCCGAACGGAGCGAGGCCCTTGGCCGCCGCGAAGCCCAGGTGCCCCTCACCATCGGCGCCTCCGGTCGTGAGACCGAGCAGGTCCTCGTAGGTCCGAAGCGCCGAGTAGTGGTTGTACGAGCCAGTGGTGTCCGTAGAACCCGGCGCGATGTACTTCGAATTCAAGAGGAGCGCGCCGATCTGGCCGCCACCCGGGGCGGCGCTGTCCGCCGTCGCACCCCCGTCACCCGGCGCGTGCGTGTTCGGACCGGAAACCTCCCCACAACAGGCCACCGTGGCCGCCGTGCCGCCGACCTCGGACTCGTCGAACGTGATGACGACGAGAAGATCACCGTGCTTGTAGGCCGGTGACCCCAGAACGAGCGGCATCCAGGCCCGCAGGAACTCGTCGGCGCCCGTGAGGCCGCCCACGTTGCCGCCTGTGCTGTTCGGCCCGGCGCAGGTGGCGTCGTGCCCGTCGTTGCACAAGTTGGGCGTGATGAAGCCGAAGCGCGGTGTGGTCGACTCGCTGCGGAGGTCCTGCGCCAGGTGGCCGCCGGGTGATGGGGTGCCGCTTGCATCGAGTGTCCCCAGGGGGACGTCGTTGGCGTCGCACAGCGCAGCGTTGCCGATCACCGAGCTGAACCACACGAAGGGATTGTGGCGCGTGGTGTACTGGTCTTGGGGCGTGGCGACCTCCGCAGTGTCGGTCGCGCCCAGGGACGGATGCGCGCAGTCGGTCCCACCACTGGGGCCGGGCGTGCCGCCGTCACGTGCCGGCGTGTTGCCCATGTCCTGTTCGTACGCTCGCCAGGCCGCGACGTGGGTCTTCTTGTTGGGCGCGTACTTCGCATCGAGCTGGGAGGCGATCGTGGGCACTGCCGCCGGGTACACACAGCCCTCACCGTCGACCTGGCCCGGGTTGGAGGCCTGGTTGGCGTCAGGTGTGCCGGGGGTCATGTCGGCGAACGCGAACCCGTTGTCTGAGCAGTCTGCCTGGGTGTCTTCGGTCGGTGCCTGCCCTGACACCTGAGCGATGTAGTTGTCGAGGCTGTCATGCCCGATCGCGTAGTAGTTCTGCAGCAGTTCACCCTTCGGGCGGAGCGTCCCGTTCAGGTAGCTGGCGGGGGAGCCCGGGCCCCAGGTGGCCGCGTAGCCCTCGTTCTCGAACTCGATCACCAGGATGTGGTTGATCTTCCCCGGCGGCAGTGCGGCGCGGACCACGCTGGAGGATGCCTTCGTCGCGGCGGACGCAACGGCCGGACTTGACGAGACGAGGAGGGCCCCTGTGGACAGGGCTGCTGCCAAGGTCGTCAGGGCGCGCGCGTGGAGACGGAGATGCACAGGGGGTTTGGACACGGCGGGGGAGCGTAGTCAATGGAACCGCCAGAGAGGTGGCGGGCGGTATGCCCCTAGTCCCGGGCGAAGCCGGCGATGTCGCGAGCGGAGTCACTGCTGATGTCCGGGCAGGCGATCGTGAATATCTCGGTACCGTGCATCGTCCCCATCACCTGGCGGCACCGGGCTTGGACCCCGGCCGAGAGCAGGAGGCGGTAGAAGTTGATGCCCTCGTCGCGCAGGGGGTCGCACTCGTTGACGTTGATGACGGTCGGGGGGAACCCCGCGACGTCGTCGACACCGGCGAACGAGGGCCAGGCCAGAGGGTTGCGCTCGTCGAAGGCCTCGATTCCGTAGCCGATTCGGCCTCGGTTGTTGTGCAGATGGAGCAGGAAGCCTTCGTTCTCGATCGAGGAGGGGCAGCCGGGGGCCGGCCATTCCCCGGCGATGTAGGGGCACAGCGCGTACAGACCCTTGACGAGGCCGAGGTCGCCGTCGCGCTGCAGCCTCATTCCCGTGGCCAGCGTGAGGTTCCCGCCGCCGCTCTCACCGGCCACGACGACTCGCTGCGGGTCGATCCCCAGGTCGGAGGCGTGGGCGGCCACCCACCGGACCCCGGAGACGCAGTCGTTCAGCCCAGCGGGGAAGGGCGCCACCTCGGATGCCGACGAAGGGACCAGGCAATTGCGGAAGTCCACCATGACCACGGCCACGCCGTTCGCGGCGATGTATTTCCCCCAGCCTCGGTACATTCCGTCGAAGCACGACATCGTGGCCATGCCGCCGCCGTGGATGTAGTAGACGCAGGCGAGGGTCTCGGCACCTTCGGGACGGATGACCTGCACGTTGACCGGGTTACCGTCGGGCTCCGATACGAAATGCTCGCTGGTGACCTCGAGTCCCGCGGAGGGTGCCGCGGCGTCGCACGCGTCGTGGATGGAACGGAACATTTCCATGCCGGCGATCGCCTCGGGCGAATTCGACTGCTTGACGAGCGCCTCCCGTGAGGCGACGTCTGGGAGTGTCGTGGTGGGCACGAGCTCGAGAATGCGCCGCACGCGAGGGTCGAGACGGATGTCGGTGGTGATGTCAATGGCCATGCGGACCATTGGACCATACGAGAGTCGCTGCCCGCTTGTGACCGTTCAGTCCCCCCCGGCTGACGGGGAGTCCCCGTCGTCAAGCCCGCGTGTCTGGTCGCCGACGTGCCCGGCGATGATCCTTCCCGCGGCGAGGGCCGATGCCGAGTGCCCCGTCACGGTCTGTACGAAGAGATCCTTGCGGAGCGAGTACAGAGAGGCGTCCGTGACCGCTTTCACGGTGGCACGGCGGGGGACATCGTGGATCAGGGCGATCTCCCCGAAACCCTCCCCACGGGACACCGTCTTCACCACGACGCCGCTGCGGGAGATGGCCAGCGACCCTGCAGCCACCGCGTAGTAGCGGTCGCCGCTGTCACCCTCGTGGAACACGGTCGCTCCGGTCGCCACCGAGACGGGCTCGAGCTCCCGGGCGATGCCTTCCAGGGCCGGCGCCGGCAGGGCCGCGAAGATAGGAATGGAGCGCAGAAGCCGGATCTCCACCTGGGGCACCGTTGCGCCGGCGTCCAGGTTGCTCAGCCGCCGCCAGAGCCCTGCCACCAGGGCGAGAGCGATGACCGCCGGGGCCAGCAGTGCGGCCCGCAGGCCTCCGACCGCGATGGCGACCTGGACCAGCACGGCTCCGAGTGCCAGGCCGAGGTCCATCAGGGCCTCGAGGATGGAGAACAGGCCGGCAATGGCATCAGAGGGCGCCGACCGCTGCAGGAGAGTCCGGCCCGTGACGTCGAAGACGGCTCCGGACAAACCCACTGCGGCCAGGAGGATCAGCACAGGGGTCACTCTCGGGATGGCACTGATCAGGGCCAGTGCCGCGACCGCGAGCAACAACGACACGGCGAGCGTGTTCTTGAGGTGACGGCGACCCACCAGGAATGCCGTCACGAACCCTGCGAGCAACGCACCGGCGCCGAAGGATGCATTGAGGTAGCCGGCGCCGCCGGAACCCATATGGAGGTAGGAGGCGGCGAGCACCACACAGAGCAGGTCCACAGCACCGATCAGGACGAAGTAGAAGGCGTGCAACGAGAGCAGGATCCGCAGCGGGGGATTGCGCACAATGGAGTCGAGGTTGGCCCATGTTCCTTCGCGCAGATCAGCGAGTCCCCCGTGCAACCAGCCGCGTTCTCCGCCCTCAGTCGGCGCTGCAGGGTCCTCCGGCACCGGAGCTCCGGCGACCGGCACCGTTCGCAACCCGATCACAAGCAGGAGCGCGGTGGCGGACATGCCGGCGGTCACGGCAACGGCGAGTCCGACACCGTGCCAGGCGATCAGCAGGCCTGCCACCGCTGGGCCTATGAGGGAGGCGGCACCAAAGGTCCAGCCACTCATCACGTTGGCAGCGGTCAGCTCGTCGGCTGTGCGGACGACGGCCGGAAGCATGGCCGCCTGCGCCGGTCGCGTCACCGAGAGGCCCACCGCCGCGAGCGGAGCAAGCAGGAACACGACGAAGGTGGGCGCACCCTCCGTGATCGCCGCGGCAACAGCCGCCATGGCTGCAGCCTGGAATCCGTAACTCCAGCAGAGCGCGTGATGCACGTTGTGGCGGTCTGCGAGGGCTCCCAGGAACGGCCCGAGAGCGATGCACGGAATGAGCTGCACCAGCACCATGGTTGTACCGGCCGCCGTGCCCCCGTGCGCGTAGGCGTAAATGAGCAGGGCGATCCAGATGCCCAGTTCGGCCATGCCGAACAGCAGATAGGCGAAACCGATCCGCCGCATTGCCGGATTCGCGAAAGCCGAGCGCAGGACCGCAGCGACGGCGTGGGCACGCAGGAACACCGGTTCAGCCGCCTATCGGTCCGGCCGGAAAGTGCGACGACCCCGCACACGTCGCTCCCCGCGCGTGCCCATACGGCAGAGTATCTTTCGCCGGCCAACGGGGTCATACCGCTCGTCACGAGCTTCCGGCCCTTTCGCCGGTGTCGGCTAGCATCGGCCGGTCGCTCTTGTCCGGCTCACGCAGCCTGACGGTGGCCCGGCATCGGGGTCGAGGCAGGGGAACGACAGACGGGCTGTGGCGCAGCTTGGTTAGCGCGCTTGACTGGGGGACGGAACCAGCCCAATGGCGTCCGGTGGCGCTGGATGGATTCCGGCAAAGGGAACTTGGGCGTCGCCTTGAGTGTGATCCTCGGAGGGCTGGTGGGCATGGCGGTCGGGGTTGGAATCGTTGCCTTGATCCAATGGCTTCCCTGGTCTCGACGCTTCCACTGGCGCCCTCGCCATGAAGTTTTCACGCTCGGGCGCTCAATAGGCGTCTTCGTGAACTCCCGCCACTGGCACACGGTCCGGAACTTGCGCTGCGAGATCACCGCGCCCAATGGCGAGATTGAGACCCGTGCGGCTTCCGGAACGCCCGAGCTGGCCATTGGGCCTGGGCAGAACAGCACGATTCTGATGCTGCCCGATTACGGGACGAGCGAGTACCGCATTAAGTGGCTCATCGACGTGCCGGAGGGGGAGAAGCCTGTCATCATCGCCGGGGACCGCTATGCCGGCTCCCCAGTCATTAACCGTGGCTAGCTTTCCTACTTCTGAGGCGACGGACCGGCCCCGCCGAAGCGGGGCCGCAACGCTGGTAGATACCCACGATCCTCGGCTACGGTCCCGGCCTGGGCGATTCGGTCGGCGCCCCACAACACCGCGGTTGGGGGTGGGGTGGTGAGGGCGCCGGCCGTAATCGCTGTTGCAAGCCTAGAACCCGGGACTGGTTGATACGCGAACCGGCCCCCAGCCGAAGCTGGGGGCCGGAAACGCTGGCGTGGCGGGAACTTGTCGCTTAGGTCAGGACGGCCTCCGTATCGGCCCCGTGGCGGCGTGGGCGAAGTCGACGGGGCGGCAGATCAAGGCGCCGTGAGCGGGGGGCTCGGCCTTACGATCCGGGTCGCACCACGGGCTGGGGCGGGGGTATGGTGCCGCTCGAGGGGGTCGCGGCAGGAGTCGGCGATGCCCAGCCCCGCTCATCACCCGCAGGTCTCGAGGCTGCCTGATGGCCAGTGGGTTCTGCGTTGCCCTGAGTGCCAACGGGCGGG
>CAYWDQ010000032.1:0-27210 GCA_964457065.1 uncultured Acidimicrobiaceae bacterium
CGGCCATCCACGACGCGTTGGGTGCTGCCCCCGGGCACTCGACGTAGGGAAGCACACGAGGGTGCGCGGTGACGGAGAGCAGCGTCCCCGTCTCCCGGTCGGCCTGGCCGAGCATCTGGTACTCGTGAATGGCCTCTTCGTGCCCTTCGGGCGTCCAGACGCTGTCGCGGAACCAGGCGTCGATCTCGATGAGCCCCTCGTTCGTCCAGACGTCGATGCGCCGGGCGCGGCGCATGCCGATCAGCGGGTGGTCGTGCAGTTCGTGCCAGCCGACCGGGTCGGACGGATCCACCAACGACGCGGTGCGTGCGGTGTTCTGCCGCGCGTGCGACAGAGTCCCATCGTCCTTGAGCGCGATCGACCCGGGGCGGAACCCAGAGCAGGTGCCCAGCATGACGCGCTGCGGAGCGTTCTCAATTCGGCGGCGCATCTCGGGAAAGACGTCGGCCCAGCGGAAGTAGGTGTACCCCGCGATCAATGTCGTTCCGCCCAGGTCGTCAAGGAGCAGGTAGAGGGGTGTCCCGCCTTCGACCTCCTCGGGCAGCTCCCGTGCGATGGCGCCCCGCAGTCCGGATCCGGCCCGGACGCCGACGAGGCGCTGCAGCCCGGCGACGGGCGGAGTGGCGTCGATGCTCTGGATGTCGCGCTCGCGTCCGGTCACCGCGGCGAGGTCTGCCGCCGCCAGGACCTGGGGAGCGCCGTGCATCGGCGTCAATAGGTCGCGGGCCCGACCTTGGAGATACAACTCGGGGGTGTCGAGGCCGCCGGGCCAGGACATGAGCACAGTCGACGTGCGCCGGACCGAACCCGGGCGGCGCGCCGGGGGCGTGACCACGGGATCCGACGGGGCGGAGGTCAGCGGCGCCTCCACCTGCCCGCCTCTTCGCAAATCATGTTTTCATTATACGAAGCCTGGTCCGACTGTGCACCTTTTCCGACCACTCTTTTGGCGAATGCGCTGGTCAAAAGCGTAGCGGGATGAACCTGGCCCGGTAGGATTGGCGGATGGCGACCCCGACGGCGACACGCGACGTGCCTCGCCCGGGTGCCGATTCGAACGCCAAACGGGCGGCAAAGGTGGCGGACCGCATCGTCGAGGATGTCATGGCCCTCGGTTGGCCGGTGGGTGAGGTGCTCGGCTCCGAGGCCGATCTCCTGGAGCGCTACCAGGTCAGCCGGGCCGTGTTCCGGGAGGCCGTACGCCTGGTGGAGCACCAGCAGGTCGCCCGCACCCGACGCGGTCCCGGTGGAGGCCTCGTCATCACGGAGCCCACCGTGGGGGCGGTCATCGATGCGGTGGTGCTGTACCTGCACCGGGTCGATGCGCGTCTCGACGAGATCTTCGAGGCCCGCATCATCCTCGAGGAGATCGCCTGCCAGCTGGCGTCGGAGCGGACCGACGAGAAGGACCTGGCCGAGCTCCGACGTTTCACCGACGACGCGCCGGTCGAACCCGAGCGAGACCCGCGCGAGCTCCACACCCTGGTGGCGGCGATCAGCCGCAACGCCGGGCTCGAGCTCTTCGTCGACGTCTTCAACCGGGTGGCGATGCTCTACTCACCGGACTGGCAGCGCTTCGGCAGCGCCATCGCGAAGGAGACGAGGCACGCCCATGCCATGGTCGCCGAGGCCATCATGGCCGGCGACGCCGGTCTGGCCCGCAACCGCATGCGCAAGCACCTGCAGGCCGAAGCCGACTTCTTCCAACGCCGTCGCTCCACCCGCCAGCTGCTGCCCGACTCGGTGGTGCTGGCGCAGTCGGGTCAGGGCAAGGGTGCGGAGGTCGTGGCCCGCAACATCACCCAGACCATCGTGACCGAGGACCTGGAGCCCGGGGACCTGGTGGGGACGGAGCCCGAGCTCATCGAGCGTGAAGGTGTCAGCCGCGCCCTGTTGCGTGAGGCCGTCCGGCTGTTGGAGCACCATCAGATCGCACGCATGCGCCGGGGCCCGGGGGGCGGTCTCTTCGTCATGGCCCCGAGCGCGAACGCGGTCACCGAGGTGGCCGCCATCTACCTGGCCCGGCGCGGCATGCAGCTGCCCGAGCTGGCCGAGCTTCGTACCGGTGTCGAGGTGGCCATCACGGACCTGGCGGCGGAGCGCATCGACGACGAAGGTGTCGCCGGGCTCCACGAGGCACTTCTGCGGGAGGAGCACAGCACCGATGCCGAGCAGGCTGAGGCCGTCCACGATCTGCACGCCGCGGTCGCGGCGGCGGCCCAGAACCGGGTGCTCCAATTGGTCGCACTGGTCCTCATCCGGCTCAGCCGTCTGCACCAGATCGAGCGGCTGGCGCCCAAGGCCCGCGGTCAAATCAGGGCCGAGGTGCTCCGGACGCACGAGGGTATTGCCAGTGCGGTCGAGTCGGGCGACCGCGAACTGGCACGGCACCGCATGCGCCGGCATCTCGAGGCGCTCGGCGCCCTCATGCGCTGACCGGGTGTGAGCCGGGAATTTCCGCTGGGTCTTGACACGGGCACGTATATGAGAACATCATTTGCATATTGAGCGCGAGCGGGCGCATTGACGCGAGACGAGGGAGGGCGCATGAGCGACCTGGGAGAGAAGAAGTTGTGGGCGAACTCGGGCGACTCGCACCTGATGGAGCCGCCGGACCTGTTCGCCTCGTTGCCCGACGACATCAGGGAGCGACTTCCCCGCAGCGTCAAGGACCCCAGCGGCGACTTCGAGACCATCTACATCGACGGCCAGGAGTTCCAGCGGGACCTGCCGAAGAGTGCCAAGCCGAAAACGGGGCTCGGCATCAACGCCCGTCCCACCGGCACCAAGGAGGAGGACTTCATCAACCGCGTCATCGGCGGCAACGACCCCGTGGCGCGCATCAAGGACCTCGACAACGAGGGCGTCTGGGGTGAGGTCATGTACCCCTCCCTGGGGATCTGGACCTTCAACGTCCGGACACCTCGGGTCGTCCGGGAAGGGTGTCGGGCCCTGAACGACTGGGCCCTCGAGTTCCAGCACCATTCACCCCGATTCGTGTGCGTGGCCTCCATCCCGCTGATCGACATCGACGATGCCGTGGCCGAGGTGAAGCGCGCCCACGAAGGTGGCTTCCTGTGCGGCTTCCTGCCCACCCGTCCCCCGATCGGCCGGCCCGAGTGGAACGACGAGGAGTGGGACCCCCTGTGGGCGGCCTTTGCCGAGTCGGGAATGGTCATCGGCTTCCACATCGGCACGGAGCCCCACGACCCCACCGAGCGCACGGGGGTCTACTACCGCGGCCGTGGTGGTGCGGTCCTCAATTACGTCGAGACCACCTACGGCGGACAGCGGGCGGTCACCCAGCTCATCGCCTGTGGTGCCCTCGACCGCCATCCCGACCTCAAGGTCCTCGTGTCCGAGGGTGGCGCGACGTGGGGCCCCTTCATCGCGGACCGCATGGACGAGGGCTACCGCCAGCACGGCGCCGCAGTACGGCCGACGCTCTCCAAGCTCCCGAGCCGCTTCCTCTACGACCAGGTGTACGCCTCGTTCCAGCACGACATCTCGGCCGTGGCCGCCAACTCGGCCATGGGATGGCAGAACGTGATGTGGGGCAGCGACTACCCGCACTTCGAGGGCACGTTCGGCCACAGCCAGAAGACGCTGCACGAGCTCTTCGACGGCGTGGACCCCGCTGTCAGCCGGCGCATCCGGATCGGCGCCTTCCAGGAGCTCTTCCCCAGCGTCCCCGCTCCTCCCGAGGACTGAACCCGCCGGCGGCGTCCCGAACCCGTTGCCTCCCGCGGGCCGTCCCGGATCTTTTAGGATACTCTTTAGGGGAGATCGAGATACGGGAGCGACATGGCGACGACCACATCCGAAGAGTTCGAGAAGGCCACCGACTTCCAGTTCAAGGAAGACGACATCGAGCGGGCCAAGGCACTGGTGGGCACCTGGGCCCCTTCGGGGGCGCGCGAGTTCCTGACGACAGCGACGCCCGACGCCATGCGCAACTTCGCCCGCGGCTACGGGGACGACAACCCGCTCTTCGCCTCGGACGACTACGCCAAGACGACGCGCTGGGGCGGCCAGATCGCGCCGCCCATGATCCCCATCGCCCTCAACCGGCCGCTGTACGGCGATCCACCGAAGGAGAGGATCAAGCGGCCCTCGTTCCGCGGCATCCACGTCTTCGTCTCGGGCAGCACCTGGCAGTGGTTCCGCCCCCTGCAGGACGGTGACCAGCTCTACAGCTTCGGCGGGACCGAGTCGGTGGTGGAGAAGAAGTCCGAGTTCGCCGAGCGCTCTCTCCTGGTCACCTACGCCAGCGTCAAGATGAACCAACGGGCCGAGATCGTCGCCATCTCGCGGACCCTCGCCATCCACACCGAGCGCAAGACGGCTCGGGAGAAGGGCAAGTACTCGGCGCTGGAACCCGCGACCTACACCGATCAGGACATCGAGAAGATCGACGCCATTTACGAAGCGGAGGAGGTCAGGGGCCCCGAGCACCGCTACTGGGAGGACGTGCACGTCGGTGACGTGCTCACCCCAATGGCGAAGGGGCCGCTGACGACGACCGACATGATCGTCTTCCACGCCGGCGGTTACGGCTTCGTGCCCTACGAGCCCTGCGCCAACCGGATCGCCTACAAGAACCGTCAGCGCATCGCCCCCTTCTACGTCAAGAACGAGTACGGCGTGCCCGACGTGGCCCAACGGGTCCACTGGGACTCGGCGTGGGCCCAGGCCATCGGCAACCCGATGGCCTACGACTACGGGGTGATGCGCGACTGCTGGCTGAGCCACTACATGACCGACTTCATGGGTGACGACGGCTGGCTCGTCACCCAGAGCTCCGAGATCCGCAAGTTCAACTACATCGGCGACACGCACATCCTCACGGGCGAGGTCGTCGACAAGCGCCAGGAGAGCGGGCACTGCGTGGTCGACATCGAGATGCGCGGGACGAACCAGCGCGACACCGTCACCTGCCCGGCCAAGGCCACTGTCGCCCTGCCGAGCCGCGAGCACGGCCCCGTCCGCCTGCCCGAGCCGCCGGCAAACCTGGCGGCTCAGGCCATCGCGATGCTCGAGCGGCACCACGAGATCGTGGCCGAGCGCAAGGCCAAGGGCGAGGGGTGACCGAGGGCGGCCTGGCCGCCGAAGTCCAGGCCTGGATCGACGCCAACTGGGACACGTCCATCACGGTGCGCGAGTGGTGGCTGCGCCTGGCCGACGCCGGCTACGCCTACCCGACCTGGCCCCTCGGACTGGGTGGCTCGGGCGCGTCGCGGCGCGACGCCACCACCGTCGCCGGGGTGCTCGCGCACAACAAGGTCATCGGGCCCCCGGTGGGCGCCATGGCGGCCACACTGGCCGCGCCGACATTGTTGGATCACGCCTCCGAGACCCAGCAGAGCGAACTGGTGCGACCGATCGCCACGGGCGAGGCGGCCTGGTGCCAGCTCTTCAGCGAGCCCGGCTCCGGATCCGACCTGGCCAGTGTCGGGACGCGGGCCGTGCGCGACGGGGACGAGTGGGTCGTCACGGGCCAGAAGGTTTGGAACTCCTCGGCCGACTCGGCCGACTTCGGCATGCTGCTGGCCCGGACCGACGTCGACGTGCCCAAGCACGCGGGCATCACGTACTTCGTGATCGACATGAAGCAACCGGGGATAGAGGCACGGCCGCTCAGGCAGATGAACGGCGCGTCCAACTTCTGTGAGGTCTTCCTGACGGAAGCCCGGGTTCGGGCCGACCAGGTCATCGGCGAGGTCAACGGGGGCTGGCGGGTGGCGCAGTCGACGCTGTTCCACGAGCGCAACTCCGTGGCCGGCGGCGGATTGCCGGGACTGGTGACGGCCCGCTCGGGAACGGCGGGCGATCTCGACCGCAAGGTGGGGGAGATGCTCGACCGGACCCGCGAGCTCGCCAAGGCCCGCAAGAGCCCCATCCGCGCCGGGGCCGTGCCGGCCAAGTTGATGGTCGAGCTGGCGCAGAAGTTCGGCGTCTCGGGGGACCCGGTCATCCGCCAGCAGCTCGCCCGCTACATCAGCCAGGTCCGGATCAACGGATGGACCATGCGACGTAGCGGCGTGGCCGGCGGAAAGCTGACCGGGGCCGACGGCTCCATCGCGAAGCTGACCACGGCGCGCATCTGCCAGGAGTCCCGCGACCTCTCCTACCGAATCGCCGGCGCACGGGGGATGCTGATGGGCCGGGAGTCCGCCCTCGAAGGTGACCTGCAGATGGTCAATCTCGCCAGCCCGGGCAACCGGCTCGGCGGAGGGACCGACGAAATCCAGCTCAACGTGCTCGGTGAGCGGGCGCTCGGGCTTCCCAGGGAGCCGAGCAGCGACAAGGACGTGCCGTACCGGGACCTCAAGGTGGGGACGCAAGCGGCACCGTAGGTCGGGTCCCCCCGTCCTACTTCTTCGCGTTTTCTTACGCTTCGCTCTGACTATCCCAACATTCGGGGGCGAGAGTTCCTCCATGAGGAATCGCAAGGGTCGGGCCATCGCCGTGGGGATCCTGTGTGCCATCGCCGCCACCGTCAGCCTGTGGAGCGGCGCATTGGCGGCGGCATCCGGCGCACTGCACTCGCCGGCCCAGACCCAGACGACCTCCTCGCACTCGGCGCGATAGCTCCCCGTCCGTCCGGCCGTCCGTCCGGCTCAACCCCCGGCCGCCTGCTCCTTCTGCGCCAGGCGCGCCATCATCGCCCTGGCCGACGCTCCCTGGTTCTCGGCCTCGTGGGCGAAGAGCCAACGGCGGCGTTCGACCTCGTCCTCGGCCGCGTTGAGATTGTCCTTCACGAGGGCCAGCAGGGTGGCGGGGGTGCGCACCAGCTTGTGGGCGACCTCGTAGGTGTAGGCATGGAGCTCGCCGGCGGGGAGCACGGCGTGCACCATGCCGAGCTCGAGCGCCTGCGCGGCGGGGATCTTCTCGTTGAGCAGGTAGAGGCGACGGGCCAGTGCGGTCCCGGCGATGCGGGTCCAGAAGAAGGAGCCCCCGTAGTCACCGGACAGCCCGTTGGGCGAGAAGTTGGCGGAGAACACGGCATCTTCGGAGGCGAAGCGGAGATCGCAGGCGGCGGCCAGGCTGCAGCCTGCACCGATGGCGGGTCCACCCACCATGGCGATGGTGGGCTTGGGCATGAGGTGCAACAACATGGCAGCGTGGAGGTCGTGCCGCGACAGGTCGCCTGAGAGCGCGTCCGGCGGGACGCCCTTCTCGCTCCCTGGTGAGCCCCGCCCGCCGCTCTTCACGTCGCCCCCCGAGCAGAAGCCGCCCTGCCCCCCCTCGGGTGCGGCACCCGTGAGGACGATCACCTTGGCGTCGGGATCCTCGGCCATCTGACGCACGGCGCCGTCGAGGGCGCCGATGAGCTCGCCGTTGAGGGCGTTGCGCCGCGCCGGGCGGTTCAACGTGATCGTCCCGACCCGGTCGGTGACATCCGTCAGGATCACGGGCTCGTCGTCATCGGCGTGTGCTGCGGGGGTTTCTGCCACGGTTGCACGGTCTCCCGGCTCGTCTCCCTCGGGTGCTATTCAGTATACTCAAAATCGGGTCCATCGATCAGGGAGCACGCGGCCATGACGTCCATTTCCGAGCCCGGCGCGGCGTTCATCGACCTCGACGAGCAGCGTGATCACCCCGTGCCACACCGCTATGTCCACGGCGGGTTCGAGGGTACGCACACGCTCTTCTCCCTCTACTTCCCGCCTGCGGAGATGTACAGAGGACGGTTCTTCCAATACCTCGAAGGCGGGTCGGGCGGCCACGAAAACCTGGTCAGCGTACAGAAGTGGCTGTTTCGCGTGGCCTTCGAAGACCTCGGTGGCTACCTGGTCGAGTCCAACCAGGGCCACCACCCCAACGAGGGCATGGGCTTCGCCAACGACTGGCAGCTCTTCGGGGCGAGCGCGGAGACGGCTGTGTTCGCCCGCACCATGGCCGCCGAGATGTACGGCGAGGCCCCCCACCACGGCTACGTGTGGGGCGGCAGCGGCGGCGGTTCCCGCTCGATCTATTGCTTGGAGAATCGACCCGATGTGTATGACGGCGCCAGCCCGCATGTCATCTGGTCCAGCCCGCTCGGTTCCAACTGGTCGCCTGTCGGGGAGTGGTGGCTGCGCTGCCGCCACGCGCTCGGTGACCTCATCGACGCCGTGGAGCCGGGGGGTTCTGGCGACCCCCACGCCAAGCTGAGTGCGAGTCAGCGCGAGGCGATGGCCGCGCTGTATCGCTTCGGCTATCCGCGCGGTGCCGAGTCGCAGCTGTGGTGCTTCTCGCCGTGGACCTGGGGTTTTGCCGGGTACCGCGAGACAGACCCGTCCTACTTCGAGGACTTCTGGAAGGTCCCGGGTTACCTCGGGCACGACGACCCAGCGGGCCTCGCCCCGCTCGTGCTCGAGATGGACGCCACCGTGACTCGGACCGTCGGAGGCGCGGAGGCACCGACCGACATCGCGGTGCTGGCGGCCACAGCCGGCGCCGGCCGCGACGACCACAAAGTGGGTATCGCCCTCGACGCCGGGTTGGCCGACCGCGAACAGCTGTTCGGCGCCACGATCCGCTTCACCTCGGGTAAGGCGGCCGGGCGGTCCGTCATCGTCTCCATGGTGAGCGGCGAGCTGCTCAGCACCAGCGGCGAACACGCTCCGGAGCTCTTCGACGGGGTGGAGGTCGGCGATGCAGTGCACGTAGACAATCGCGACTTCGTCGCCTGGTGCCACCTGTGGCGCCACACGTTGTCGCTCGACCTGATGGCGCCTCGTGGTGACGATGGAAAGCGCCAGTTCCTCGAAGGGTTCGACGGCATGCGCGCGTACACGCTCGACGACGAGCCCCTGTTTCCCCAACGGACTGCCCCTCTGGTGCCTCAAGAAGGGGGCGGGACCGGCCACTCGGGACGGTTCGAAGGCAAGATGATCCATGTCAACGCCACTCACGACGCTCAGGTATGGCCCAACGGTGTGGTGGCCTACCGGGAGAAGGTGCGCGCCCGCGCTGGTGACGCGATCCGGGACCGCTACCGGCTGTGGTGGGTGGAGCATGCACCGCATGGCGCACCTCAGATCCTTGGCCCAGCGCTGACGCCCGAAAAGGACCCTGGCGTATGGCAGAGCCGACTGGTCGACTACGACGGCGTCACTGCACGGGCCCTACGGGACCTCGTGGACTGGGTCGAGGAGGGTACGGCGCCCCCGCCCGACACGGCATTCATCATGACGAACGACGGAGGCATCAAGGTGGAGTCCGACCCCGGCCGCCGGGGAGGCGTGCAGCCGGTGGTGTCGGCGACTGCCAACGGCGACAACCGAGCCGACGTGAAGGTCGGTGAGCCCGTGCGCCTGGTCGGCACGGCCGATCAAGTCGGGGGTGGCACCATTGTCGCGGCGGAGTGGGACGTGCTCGGGAGCGGGACGTGGGAGCGGGCCGGTGTCGACGGCGCGAGAGCGCGAGTCAGCGTGGAGACGGTGACCGCCTACGACCGACCAGGCACCTACTTCGCATCATTCCGGGTGGGCTCACACCGCGACGGCAAGGCCGGCAACAAGCCCTACGTTCGCAACCTGGCCCGGGTCCGCGTCGTCGTGACCGACTGAACAATCACCTGAACCGGGGGTATGCGCTGATGGAGCAACATCCGACCACCGACACGTCGGCCGGCCCGCTCGCGGGACTCCGCGTGCTGGACCTGTCGACCAGCCCTGCCGGGGCGCAGGCCAGCCAGACCCTGGCCGACTTCGGGGCCGAAGTGGTGCAGGTGGAACAGCCCGGAGGGAGCGCACTGCGGGCGATGCCGTCGTACCCGCTGATCTGCCGGGGGAAGAAGTCCATGGTGCTCGACCTGAATGACCCGGGCGACGCTGCGCTGGCGCGGGACATGGCGCTCGGCGCCGACGTGCTCATCGAGACGTTCCGTCCCGGCGTGATGGAGCGGTGGGAGCTCGGGTACCACGATCTGGCCGCCGCCAACCCCCGCCTCGTCTACGGATCGGTGACAGGCTTCGGGCGGAAGGGACCCTATGCCCACGCGAAGGCGTACGAGGCCCTCGTCATGGCCCGCGTCGGTGCGCTCTGGGCCTCGCAGGCCATGGTCACGCGCGAAGGGCCGGCCCATGTGTCGGTGCCCTACTGCAGCTACGGAGCGAGCCAGCAGCTGTTGACCGGCATCTGCGCCGCTCTGCACGAGCGTGAGCGCAGTGGAATGGGCCAGCACGTGGACGCCACGCTGGTCAAGGGCGTCGCGTCCCTCGGCACCTGGAACTGGTATCTCAATGTCATCACGTCGAAGTTCCCCGACGCCTTCACGCCCTCGTCACCGATCGGCCAGTACGGCACCCCGCTGACTCCCATGGTCTTCATGCTGCTCATCGCCCTGAGCAAGGATGGGCGCTGGCTCCAGTTCTCCCAGGTCCAGCTCCACCTCTACATGGAGATGCTCAAGGTGATGGGCCTGGACTGGATGCTCCAGGACGAGGAGTGGAAGGACGCCGTGTGGGCGGCCGACAGCCCCAAGACCGGCGAGTTCTGGGACAAGCTCTACGAGGCGGTGCAATCCAAGTCCCTGGCCGAGTGGAACGAGGTCTTCGAGAACGACCACAACGTCTGGGCCGAGACGATGCGTCGGGGGAGTGAACTGCTCGATCATCCACAGATGCAGCATCTCGGCGCGGTCGTGAAGATCGACGACGCAGAACGCGGCCTCGTGCGCCAGCCTGGGCCCATTGTCAAGATGTCGGGCACACCTGCGGTCCTCCACCGCGGCGCCCCTGTGCTCGACGCCGACGGGGACTCCCTGCGGTCGGCGCCGTGGAAGGCGCTCGGTGGCACCGACGTGCGTGCCGCCGCCGGGTCGACAGCGACAGACCGTGCTCTCGGCGACGTCACCGTGCTGGAGCTCGGGACCTTCTTCGCCGCCCCGTTCGGCGGCACGGTGCTGCGCGAGGTGGGGGCCCGGGTGATCAAGGTGGAGCCGTTGGAGGGCGAGCCCATGCGTGCTCTGCTTCCCTTCCCCGAGGTGGGCGCAGCGAAATGCATGCAGGGCAAGGAGTCCATCTGCGTCGATCTGTCGACCCCCGAGGGCCGGGAGATCGTCCACGCGCTGGCCAGGACATCTGACATGGTGCTGCAGTCGTTCCGAGCCGGTGTGGCGAAACGCCAGGGCGTCGACGCCGACACGCTCCGGGGCATCAATCCGGACCTGGTGTACCTCAACTCACCGGGGTACGGGGTCGACGGGCCCTGCGGAGACCGGCCCGCCTACGCACCGACCATCGGTGCCGGCAGTGGCCTCGTCATGCGCAACATCGGCACGTCAATTGAGGAGCGGGCGGGTCTGTCGTTGCGGGAGATCCGGGCCGACGCCCTGCGCCTGTCGGGAGCGGGGACGACGGAGTACGCGCAGGCGGACGGGATCTCGGCGTTGACGGCGGCCAGTGCCATGGCGCTGGGGCTGCTCGTCCGCGACCGAACCGGGACGTCACAGGAGATGCTGACGACCATGTTGACGTCGACCGCTCAGGCGCTGGCTGACGACATGGTCGAGTACAAGGACCGACCGCCCACCCAGGGGGCCGATCCGGAGCTCCTGGGCTACTCGGCCCGCTATCGCCTTTACCAGGCCGCCGACGGATGGGTGTACCTCGCTGCCCCTTACCCGGGCGAGTGGAGCGCATTGTGCGCCGCACTGGCCGAGGAGGTGGACCTGGCCGGCGACGCGCGCTTTGCCGACGAGCAGTCCCGTGCGGACAACGACGATGCGCTGGCCCAGGTGCTGGCGGGGGTGTTCGCCGGCCGGCCCGCCCAGCATTGGGAGGACACGCTGCTGGCGGCCGACGTCGGGTGCGTCGTGGCGCACCGTGAGCCCCCCGAGACGGTGCTCCAGTCGGCCGAGTTCGCCGGTGCGGCGGACATGCTGGTCGAGGTGGAGCATCCGACGTTCGGCGAGCACGTGCGTCTGAAGTCCTACATTGGGTTCTCTCGGAGCGAGGCCGTGGCCGAGCCCGGGTCCCTGGCGGGGCAGCACACCGACGCAATCCTGCGTGAGCTCGGCTACACGGCCGAAGCAATCGCGGACCTGAGAGAGAGGAAGGTCGTGGCCTGATGGGCGAGACCGAGACGGTACTGGTGACCGAGCGGCGAGGGGCGGTGCTCGTGCTCCGCCTCAACCGCCCCGAGGCCCGCAACTCGCTGAACCCCGAGCTCCTCACCGCGATCGGCGTCGGGATGGTGGAGGCTGAGAACGACCCCGAGGTGCGCGCCGTCGTGCTCACCGGGACGGGGGAGAAGGCGTTCTGCGCGGGGATGGACCTGCGGGCCTTCGCTGAGGGAGGCGCGGTCGGGGGTGATCCCGAGGGCATGAAGGGCTTCGCGCGGTTCACGCAGGGTGAGATCGGCGTCCCGGTCGTCGGCGCAGCCAACGCCACCGCCGTCGCCGGGGGCTTCGAGCTGTTGCTCGGCTGCGACGTGGTGGTCGCGTCTGATGCCGCAAAGTTCGGCCTACCCGAGGTCAAGCGTGGTTTGTTCGCGGCAGGTGGCGGCGTGTTCCTGAGCACGCGCATCCCACTGGCGGTCGCGCTCGAGCTCACGCTGACGGGCGACCTCGTGGACGCCGGGCGGGCGCTTTCGCTGGGGCTCATCAACCAGGTGGTGGCGCCGGCAGAGGTGCTCGACGCCGCGGTGGCGTTCGCCGAGCGCATCGCCCGCAACGGGCCCCTCGCCCTTCAGGCGACGAAGCAGCTTGTGCGCACGGCCTCGACGGACCTCGAGAGGGCGCGCGCGCTGGCGGCGGAGTGGCAGCCGAAGGTCTTCGGCAGCGAGGACGCCAAAGAGGGTGCGACGGCGTTCATCGAGAAGCGCGATCCGGTGTGGAAAGGCCGCTGAGGACTCTTCGAGCCCGCGCCGCGGCGCCGCAGCCGGCATCACTCGATCGGCCGTTGTCGTGGCACATCGACCTGATCGGTCGGCGTCACCTCCAAGGGCACCGAGACCCGGGCCACGACGATGTCGTCGCGACCGCGCAGCGCGGACGAGAGGACCAGGTCGATCTGGTTGTGCAGAATCCGGTAGCGCACCCTGGGGGGCCTGATGACCGGGATGAGGACGACGATCTGATCGTCGGGGTGATCCGCTCTGACTTCGTCGATGAACTCCACGATTGGCTGCACGATCGAGGCGTACTCGTTGTAGAGCACGTGCAACGGCACTCCCGGATCCCATGTGCGCCACTGCTGCTCCAGGACATCGACGTCGTGGGCCCCCTCGTCCCCGCCTTCGAGGACGACCGTCACGGCGATGACCTCCTGCCCGAGCGACTCGGCTTCGCAGAGTGCATGCTCGGTCAACCGTGAGACCCGGTTCACCGGCACGATCACGATGGTGTACTTGGGCTCCGGCCTCATCGGCGTCTCGTCGATCCGGAGGTCCTTCCTCGCTCGCTCGTAGTAGGCGTGGATGCGGAGGAAAAGGAAGACGAACGCCGGGATGGCGATCACGACGACCCAGGCTCCCTCGGTGAACTTGGAGATGAGGAACACGATGGTGGCGATGGCGGTGATGCACGCCCCGATGCCGTTGATCGTCGCCCGTCGCCGCCAATGCGGTGGGCGCGTCTTCCGCCAGTGCACCACGAGGCCCGCCTGCGACAGCGTGAACCCGATGAAGACCCCGATGGCGAACAGGGGGATCAGCGTGTTCGTGTTGCCGCCGACAGCGATGAGGAGCGCGCCCGCCAGGACGGCGAGCACCACGATGCCGTTCGCGAAGGTCTGGCGATCCCCCCGCATGGTGAACAGGTGCGGGAGGTAGTTGTCCCGGGCCACGAGGCTGGCCAGGACGGGGAGCCCGCCGAAGGAGGTGTTGGCCGCCAGCGCCAGGACGATCGTGATGGTGATGGTCACGATGTAGTAGGCCGCTCCCCGCCCGACCGCCATGGCCATGATCTGGCTGAGCACCGTCTGGCCGGAGCGGGGCCCGATGTGCCAGCGCTTGGCCAGGACGGCCAGGCCGAGCAGCATGGCGCCCAGGATCACCCCGAGCAGCATCTCGGTGCGCTTGGCCCGGATGGTCCGGGGCTCCCGGAAGAGCGGCACCCCGTTGGCGATCGCCTCGACACCGGTCAGCGCGCTGCAGCCGGCGGAAAAGGCCTTGAGGATGAGCAGGACCGTGACCGTCTTGAGACCCGTCGTCGGGAGCTGCGACGTTCCCGGTTGTGTCTCGTTCAGGCCGAGGGGATGGATGAGGCCGACGGCGATGATGGCAAGGAGCCCGACGATGAACACCATCGTCGGCAACAGGAAGGCGCGCGCCGTTTCGCCCAGGCCACGCAGGTTGAGCACCATGATGAAGAACAGGATCCCCAGGCACAGCGGAATCGTGACCCCGTCGAGCCCAGGGAAGGCCGACTGCAGCCCGGCGACGCCGGCGGCGATGGAGACGGCGACCGTGAGCGTGTAGTCGACGACCAGGGACGCCGCCGCGACGAGGCTGGTGTGGGCGCCGAAGTTCGCCCGCGACACGGCGTAGGCCCCGCCACCCATCGGGTAGGCGTCGATCACCTGGCGGTAGGAGAAGACCAGGATGGCCAGCAGGGCGACGATGGCGATCGTGATGGGGAGCACCAGGTGCAGCGCCCCGGCGCCCGCCACCGCCAGCACCAAGATGATGGCCTCGGGGCCGTAGGCCACCGACGTCAGCGCGTCGAGGGACAGCGCGGACAGGCCCTCGACCGGGGTGATCCGCTCCTTGCCCGAGCCCCGGGAGGATCGGGGCGGACCCACCAGCAGGTGCCACACCGACGAAGCCCTGCCCCCGTTGGGATCAGCCATGTCGGGCACTTTACGGGGGTCCAGGCTTTGCGGTGTTGCGATGCGACGTGGAGAACCCGGCTCTACGCGATCCGAGACCCTGACGGACGTCGTATGGTCGCGCCCGAGAGGAGGGTCCGAGCGATGGAAGTCTGGGAACTCATCGCCCGCGAGTCGTGCCGGGACACGCTGGCGCAGTACTCGCATGCCGGAGACCGCTACTTGCTGGAGGAGTTCGCGGGAGCGTTCTGCGAGAACGGCGTCCTCGAGATCCGCGGCAGCGACCCGATCCGGGGCCGTCAGGCCATCATGGAGCGCTTCGGCGGCGGCACCGCGGCTCTGCAGGCGCGCCAGGCCGCCAGGGGTCAGCCGCCGGGCGCGATCAGGCGGGTCGTCCGCCACAACGTCACCAACGTCCGCTTCGAGGCCGTCTCACCGACCGAGGCCATCGTGGCGAGCTACTTCACCGTGTTCACCGAGGTCGGCCCGGATCACATGGGCCGGTACAAGGACCGCCTGGTCCCCGTCGGTGACCGGTGGCTCATCGCCCACCGCTTCGTCTCGGTGGACTGGCACTCGCCCGACTCGACGTTCGGGACGTAGCTAGTTGATGAGCGGGTCCCGGGGCAGTCCGAGGATGCGCTCACCGATCTGGTTGCGCTTGATCTCCGACGTCCCCCCGGCGATCGACAGGCCTCGATGCATCAGCACCATCATCGAGATGCCCGCCCCGGCGCCGTCGGAGTACAGGGTGTCCGGCCCCCCGAGGGCGGCCACGATCGCCGCGGCCTCGTGCCCGATCTCCGAGAGCACCAGCTTGGTCACGTTGCCCTCCGGTCCCGGCCCGCCGCCGATCACGGCCCGGTGGGCGGTGCGCATGTTGAGCACCGCCATGGCCTCGGTCTGCGCGATGTAGCGCCCGACCCGGCCGGCACCGCCCGCCAGCCGCTCCGGGTGGGCGTCGAAGGGGCCGATGACCATGTCGGCGGACGTCGAGCCCCCGCCCTGGCCGCTGCCGATTGACACGCTCTCGTTGCCGAGCGTCGCCCGGGCCACCGTCCAGCCGCCGTTGATCGGCCCGACCACGTCGTCGTCGGGCACGAAGACGTCGTTGAAGAAGACCTCGTTGAACTCCGAGTGACCCGTGACCATCTTGAGCGGGCGGACCTCCACGCCCTCGGCGTGCATGTCGATGACCATCGTGGTGATGCCCTGGTGCTTGGGCGCGTCGGGGTCGGTGCGGATGGTCGCCAGGCCGAAGCCGGCGAGATGCGCACCGCTCGTCCACACCTTCTGGCCGTTGACGAGCCAGCCGCCGTCGACCCGGGTACCCCGCGTCTTGATCCCCGCGGCATCGCTCCCGGCGTCGGGCTCGCTGAAGAGCTGGCACCAGATGACGTCCTGGCGCAGCGCGGGCATCACCCAGCGCGCCACCTGGTCGTCCGTGGCGTGCTGAATGAGCGTGAGGATCACCCAGCCGGTGATGCCGTACTGGGGGCGTGCCACGCCGGCGACGCGGAACTCCTGCTCGATCACGAGCTGCTCGACCGCACCGGCCCCCCGCCCCCACGGCGTGGGCCAGTGCGGCATGACGTAGCCGGTCTCGATCATCGCCTCCCGTTGGGCCGTCGCATCCGAACCCTTCACCCGGTCCGCAAACGACCGCACCTCGTCGCGCATCGGCTCGGCTTCGGGCGGCAGGTCGATGGTGCGCACCCGCCGTGCCCCGCGGCGCACCAGGTCGGTCACGTCCAGTGCCACCGCTTCGGCGTCCACGAGCGCCTCGAGCGCCGTCGCCCGGCGCAGATAGAGATGGGCGTCGTGCTCCCAGGTGAACCCGATGCCCCCGTGCACCTGGATGTTGAGCTGCGCGCACTCGTCGGCCGCCGACAGCGCGAGCGTCGATGCCATGGCCGCGGCGAGCGAAAGCTGGTCCCCGCCCTCGGCGGCCGCCCGGGCGGCGTCCCAGACGAGCGCCGTGGCGAGCTCCGCGGCGACGAGCATGTTGGCGCAGTGGTGCTTGACCGCCTCGAAGGTGGCGATGGGCCGACCGAACTGCACCCGCACCTTGGCGTAGGCGGCGGCCTGCTCCGTGCACTCGGTGGCGATGCCGACCGCCTCGGCGGCAGTGACGAGGCGGGCCAGGTCGACCAGCACGCGCCGCCCACCGGGGATCACCTCGACCGGCGCGTCCGACAGCACGACACGCGCGCTGCGCCGCGTCGGGTCGAGATTCTCCGGGACGTCCACAGCGACGCCGCCCGTCGCGACATCCACCACGATGGCGTCGTCGCCCGCGGGGAGGACGAGGAGTTGGGCGAGGCCACCGCCAAGGACCGCCGGAGCCGTCCCGGCGGCCTTGCCACCGGACACCGAGATGTCGGAGGCGAGCGCGATGCCGCCGAGGACCGACCCGTCGGCCAGTCCGGGAAGCAGGCGCGCCGAGAGCTCCTCCGGCGCGGTCGCCCCGATCACCGCGCTGGCGATCACCGTCGGCACGAAGGGGCCGGGCGTCACGGCGCGGCCGAGCTCCTCGGTGACCACGACGAGCTCGGGCAGTCCGAAGCCGGACCCGCCCTTGTCCTCGGGGAGGTGGAGGCCGAGCCAGCCGAGTGCCGCCAGGTCACCCCAGAAAGCGGGCAACGGCTCCGATTCCGACTCGAGCAGGGCCCGGGCGGCCCCTCGGGAATCGCGCTTGGCAAGGAAGTCCGAGGCCGTCTGGCCCAGGGCGCGGTGGTCTTCGGTGATCGCAATCGACATGGGTAAATAGTACCCTTTATTATCGCGGGCAGGCCAGACGCCGACGGAGGAGCCGAACATGAAGCTGGGCGCCATGGTGGGGATGCGCGACGACCCCGACGCCTTCGCAGCCCGCGCCAGGCAGCTCGAGGACGTCGGGGTCGAGTACCTGTGGACGGGCGAGGCCTACAGCGCCGACGCCGTCTCGACCATGGGGTTCCTGGCTGCGGTGACCAGGACGGCGCAGATCGGCTCGAGCATCCTGCCCCTGTATTCGCGCACGCCGACGCTCCTGGCCATGACGGCGGTCGGCATCGACAAGCTCTCGAGGGGCCGCTGCATCCTCGGTCTGGGCGCATCCGGTCCCCAGGTGATCGAGGGGTTCCACGGCGTCGTCTACGACGCGCCGCTGGCCCGTACCCGCGAGATCATCGAGATCTGCCGCTCGGTGTGGCGGCGTGACCGCCTGGTCCACGAGGGCTCCAACTACCAGGTGCCGTTGCCCGAGGGGGTGGGCACCGGGCTCGGCAAGGCGCTCAAGATCATGGACCACCCCGTCCGCGAGCGGATCCCGATCTACGTCGCCTCGCTCGGGCCCAAGAACGTCGAGATGACGGCCGAGCTGGCCGAGGGCTGGCTCCCGCTGCACTACTGGCCCGAACGGGCGCACGAGCTGTGGGGCTCCTCGCTCGAGGCCGGCCAGGCCAGACGGGCGGCGGACCTGCCCCCCCTGCAGATCGTCGCCGGCGGGTCCCTGGTCATCGGGAGCGACGTCGACCACCTGCGCGACCGGGACCGCCCGATGCTGGCCCTCTATTACGGCGGCATGGGAGCGCGGGGCAAGAACTTCTACAACGACGTGCTCAAGCGCTACGGGTACGAGAAGGAGGCCGAGCAGATCCAGGAGGCGTATCTCGGTGGCGACCGCAAGGAGGCGGCCGCACTGGTGCCGGCGGAGCTGGTGGCCGGCATGTCCCTGGTCGGGGATACGGGGTATGTGAAGGACCGCATCGAGGCCTACCGGGACTCGGGTGTCACCGTCCTCAACGTGCAGCCCGTCGGGCCCAACGGACTGAAGGACGTCGAGACGGTCGCCGGTTGGGTGGCCTGACTCGTCCTCCTGTTCCTAGTGGTCTCGCGCCGGGTGCTGCCCGCGGGCGGCCCGGAGGGCCTCGAAGTCGCGTGGCTCGCGTCCCTCCCGCGCCGCCGCCTCGGCCTCGGCCTGCTTGATCTCCTCCACCAGCTCGGTCGTCGACCCGGGCAGGAGGAGGTGCTCCTGGTAGATGGTCGCCCCCAGGACGCCATGGCGATCCCGCAACGAGCCGTGGTACGACCCGCGGGCGCTGCGTGCCTTCACCGGCCGGAGGTCGACCAACACCCAGTCGTCCGCCCGGATGTTCTCGTGGAACCACATGGAGTGGTCGATGCTCGGGCCGCCGCGGCCGATGAGCGAAGACTCCTGCTGGCCGAACCCGGTGCCGAGGTCGGACAGATAGGTGAGTCCCGCCCGCTGGAGCAGCGGGTCATCGCCGAGGGAGGTCGTCGAGCGCACCCAGACGCAGTCGGTGAACACACCCTTGAGGAAGTCCGTGGGAGTCACTTCGCGTACTTCGAGCAGCGTGTTCCACCCGCCCCGGGCAGTGTCCTCGGGCTCGGGCGGGTGACGCCGGGGCGCGTCGTCGAAGACCCCACCCTCGCTCGTCTCGGCGTGGAACGACGTGATCATGGAGAAGATGACCTCACCTTCCTGCACGGCGACGACATGGCGGGCAGAGAAGGAGCGCCCGTCGCGATCGCGGTCGACCTCGAGGATGACGGGGAGGTCGCTGCGCCCGGCCCGAAGGAAATAGCCGTGCAGGGAATGAGGGAGGCGATCCGGCTCGACCGTGGCCGCCGCGGCCAGCAGGCACTGCGCCGCCACCTGCCCGCCGTAGAGGGTCTGGCGCGGCCCGTAGTTCGCGTTGCGGCCGCGGAACAGGTCGCGGTCCACCCGCTCGAGGGTGAGCAGCGAGGGGAGGTCCTGGGCGAGGTCGGGGTCCATCAGCCGCGCGCCGCCGCCCGCACCCAGTCCGCCCAGGTCTCGATACGCCGCCAGAACAACTCGCGGGTGCCGGCGAAGTTGTGCATGTGTCCCATTCTCGGGCAGATGAAGAGGTCCACGCTGCGGGCCGCCTCGTACGCCCTCGGTTCGCCCCGGGGGTCCCCCACCACGTCGCGCTCTCCGAGTGCCACCAGGACGGGGGAACGGATGGCCGCCGCCTCGGGCGCCACCGCTCCGGGGGCCAGGCACCACAGGGCGAAGGTCGCCGGGATGGTGCCCGAGGCCCACGGGGGCAGGTCGCCACCCCGGGTCGGGAAGTCGCCGAGGTCTCGCTGCACGATGGCCGGGTCGATGTCGTCGAAGTGGAAGCCCCATGCCATCGGGCTGACATCCGAGTTCGCCGGGGCAGCCGGGTCGACTTCGGCGAGTGCAGGACCGTTCGTGAACACACCGTCGGAGGGCATGGTGTCGCGGGGCACCCACGGCATGACGATCGGTGGCATGCCGGGCGCCGTCGGCGGGTGGGTGTGCACCGCGCTGTAGCCGAGGACACCGATGCCGTCGTAGCCGTGGTGGCGCCCCTGCTGGAGCACGGTCATGCACCCGCCCATCGACTGCCCGATACCGATCTTCAACGGGCTCCCGATCGCGCCGAGCCCGTCGATCAGCGTGCCTGCCGCCAGCCGCCGCAGCACCTCTGCCTCGGCAGCATGGTTCGCCGCCACGACCGGTGTGTACGACAGCCGGTCGGAGTCGTGCTGCGAGCTGCCGCCGACACCGAGAGGGTCTACCGAGACGAAGATCCAGCCCCGCGCCGCGTGCCAGTCCGCCTGCGCCCCGCGTGCCGGGCCCGGGAGGTCCTCGGTGTAGTAGCCACGTGCGTAGCCACCTCCGGGCTTGGCGAAGCACACGACGGGGTCCGGCGGGACCACGTCGGGAACGGTGACGGTGAGGGCGACATGTGCGCGCTCACCCAGGCCGGCGGCCGCGGTGACGTCCACCTGGAAGTCGACCGACCGCACCGGCGGCAGCGCTCTCGTGTGTCCTGCTCCTCGTGGCCCGGGGTCTACTTGGGAGCGAAACGTGTGCCGGCGTCGAGGCGGATGCAGCAGCCGTTCAGCATGGGGTTCTCCACGATGGCCACGGCGAGCTTGCCGTACTCCTCGGCCCGGCCCATGCGCTTCGGGAAGGCGGCATCCTTGGTCAGCACCTCGGCGAACTCGTCGGGGATCCCCTTGGTGATGCCGGTGCTGAAGAGGCTGGGGGCGATGGCGAGAACCCGGATGCCGAGGCTGCCGAGGTCGCGGGCCATCGTCAGGGTCATGCCGGCGATGCCGGCCTTCGCGGCGGAGTACGCCACCTGCCCGATCTGGCCTTCGAAGGCGGCGATGGAGGCGGTGTCGATGATCACGCCGCGCTCGCCGTCCTCGGGCTCGTTGCTCGACATGTGGAAGGCCTGCAGGCGGTTCAGGTTGAACGTGCCGATCAGGTTCAGCTCAATGGTGCGGCGGAATTCGTCGATCGGGTGGGGCCCGTCCTTGCTGAGGGTCCGCTTGGCGACACCGCCACCTGCAGTGTTGACTGCGATGTGGAGACCGCCGAGAGCGGCAACAGCATCGGCCAGGGCGGATTCGACCTGGGCGTCGTCGAGGACGTTGACCTCGTGGAACGTGCCGTCGAGCTCGGCGGCCACCTCTGCGCCGGCCGTGTTGGGCAGGTCGAGGATGGCGATGTCCGCGCCCTTCTGGCGCAGCAGCTCGGCCGAGGCCTTGGCCATGCCCGACGCGCCGCCGACGATGACGGCCTTCTTCCCCTTGATCTCCACGGCGTGTTCCTCTCTGTCGTACTGCTGGGCGACTGGGTCATGTGATGCTGGCTGGCTCGCGGGCCGAGCCGCAAACCGGGAAAAGAGTGTACCATTTCGCCCTCACTCGCACCGCCAGGAGGATGCATGGAACGCGAAGCCATCTTGTTCGACGTTGCCGACAACGTGGCGACCATCACGCTCAACCGTCCCGACCAGCTGAACTCGTTCAACAACGCCATGGCGGCCGACATGACGTGGGCCTGGGAGACGATCCGGGACACCGACGACATCCATTGCGCGGTGGTCCAGGCCAACGGCGAGCGGGCGTTCTGCACGGGCGTCGACATCAAGGAGGGGAGCCACTGGTTCGAGAAGGACAACGTGTGGAACAGCTTCGACCCCGGCCTCACGCTTGCCCCCAAGACGCATCACCGGGTCTGGAAGCCGGTGGTGACCGCAGTCCACGGGATGTGCGCCGGCGGAGGGCAGTACTTCCTCAACGAGTCCGACATCATCATCTGCTCGGAGGACGCGGTGTTCTTCGACCCGCACGCCAACGTAGGGATCGTGTCGGCACTCGAGCCGATGGGCATGCTCCACCGTGGCGTGCCATTGGGCGACGTCCTGCGCTGGGCCCTGATGGGAAACGAGGAGCGGATCACGGCGACGACGGCCCTGCGGCTGGGCCTGGTGACCGAGACAGTGACCCGCGAGGGGTTGCGGGACCGGGCCCGCGAGATAGCCCTCTCCATCGCGGTGCGCAATCCCAAGGCGATCCAGGGCACCGTCCGGGCCATCTGGGAGTCCCTGGAGATGCCGCGCACGACGGCCCTCCACAACGGCATGTCGTATACGCAGATCGGGAACTACCCGATCGCGCCACCCAAGCCGCGGGACAAGAAGGACACGCAGTACCGCTAGTCGCGCCGCGTGAAGGGCCGCAGCGCCGTGGCCACGCGCCACCATCAGCCCCCGGGTCCCCTCGGGACCCTCGGGTCTCGCTGCAGATAGGTTGTGCGCCGATGACCTCAATGATCCAGGAACGGTCCCTCTGCGTTGCCGTGCGGCTATGGGCCGGTCGACCGGATCGCCATGAGGCGCACTCATGACGGTGGCCGTGGTCACCGGCGCCGCCCGGGGGATGGGCCGTAGCTGCGTGGAGAGGCTCAGAGGTCTCGCGGAGCATCTGGTCGCCGTCGACCTCGTCGCACCGGAGATCGAGGGAACCCTGGGCCTGGCCTGCGACGTCTCGGATCCCGCCGCGATCGGTGTCGTGGTGGAGCAGGTGGGCGCGCTCGGCCCCTTCCGGGCACTCGCCCACGCTGCGGGAATCTCCCCGACCATGGGCGACGCCCGGCGCATCTTCGATGTCGACCTGGTTGGGACGCAGAGGCTGCTCGACGCCTTCGAGCCGCTGGTGCGGCCCGGGTCCGCCGCCGTCTGTTTCTCGTCACTGGCGGCCTACCAGATCGCACCGTTCGCTGACCCCGCTCTGGACGCCCTCATCGACGAGCCGTTGGCCGCCGACTTCCTGGACCGCATCGCCGCCCAGGTCGCCGACAGCGGGTACGCCTACGGGCTGGCCAAGCGTGGGGTCGTACGGGCGTCCGCTCGTGCCGCGGTGCGATGGGGCAAGAGGGGCGGGCGGGTGAACTCGCTCGCACCCGGGATCATCGACACGCCGATGGGCCGGCAGGAGCTCGAGCAGCAGCCTGTGATGCGGACCATGCTCGAGCAGGTCCCGCTCGGGCGTCTCGGAGGAGCCGACGAGGTCGCGGCCGTGGTGGCCTTCCTCTTGTCAGACGATGCGGCGTTCGTCTCCGGCGTCGACGTGCTGGTCGACGGGGCACTCGTGCCGGGGATGGCATCAGCGGGGCCGGCTGATTCGTAGCGGACGGCACGTCCAGGTCGTCATACCGGCGCCTGGGTTCACAGCAGCGGCCGGAGGTCCCTCTTTCGCACCTTTCCCGCCGCGGTCCGTGGCAGTGCGTCGGTGATCACGACCCGGGTCGGGCGCTTGTGCGCCGCGAGACCCGCCGATGCCGCTGCACCGGCCAGGATCTCGACGGTCGGTGCCCGCTCTCCCGGTCGCGGGACGACGACCGCGCACACCGCCTCGCCCCACACCTCGTCCGGCGCCGCGCAGACCGCCACCTCGGCGATGGCGGCATGGCCGGCCAGGGCCTCCTCCACTTCACGGGCGGAGATGTTCTCGCCGCCCCGGATGATGATGTCCCTCACCCGGTCGGTCACGACCAGGTAGCCGTCCTCGTCGAAGCGGCCGAGATCGCCGGTGCGGAACCAGGTGGCGTCGACGAACGCGTCGTCGTCGGCCGATGGCTCCTGGTAGCCCAGGAACTGCTTCGGGCCACGGGCCACGATCTCGCCCTCCTCGCCGGGACCGACCTCGCTGCCCCCCTCGTCGAGGAGGCGCACCTCGTTGCCGGGAGCCACGCGGCCGTCGGTCAGTCGTCGCTTCTCGGGCGGGTCGGTGGGGCCGCCCGAGCTGATCGCAGGGTGCTCGGTGGACCCGTAGGTGCGCCAGGTGACGATGCCGGCCGCCTCGCTCCGGGCGACGAGTGCCGGCGGCACGGCGGCCGCGCCGCACAGGAAGCGCTCGAGCGACGAGATGTCACGCCCGGAGCGATCCGCCTCGTCGAGCAAGGTGGAGAGGAAGAACGGGGTGCCGGCGCTGGTGGTGATCCGGTGCTTCTCAATCAGTTCGGCAGCAGCGCGCGCACTCCAGCGGTCCATCACCACCGTCGTCCCGCCGGCAACGAGCGGACGCAGCAGCGAGAGCAGCGAAGCGATGTGACCCGCCGGGAAGGTGCCGAGCATGCGACTCGTCTCGTCGGCGGGTACGGCAGTGAGACCGCACAGCAGCGTCTCGTGGCTGTGCCGCACGCCCTTCGGTTCGGCGGTGGAGCCCGAGGTGTAGAGGACGCACGCGACCGACGAGGCGCGCTGCGGGCGGGCTCCGGACGGAACGTGAACGCGCCGGATGGATTCGAGCGGCACGGCCCCGTCGACGGCCTGGGTTCCCAGGACGACCACTTGGCGGAGCCCGAGGGCCGTGGCCCCGGCGACCAGGTCGCGTCCGCGCCATGCCGGAGCGACCACGGCACAGTCCGCCCCGGTCTGGCGCACCGCGTGGGCCAACTCGGCGGCGGTCGCCGTGGTGGCGATCGGGACGGCCACCGCGCCCACCAGCCACACGGCTGCGAGGACCTCGGTACCGGAGAGGTCCGCCGGTGCCTGCACGACGACCATGTCGCCGGCCTCCACACCCGCGCCGGCCAGCCGCTCGGCGCAGGCGCGGGCACGCTCGAGGAGTTCGCCGAGCGTCACCGCCGTGGTGTCGCCGTCCACCCGGGCGAAGACGATCCGGTCGTCCGGATGGGCCGTGCAGCCGGCCTCGATCGCCCCGCCGATGGTGAGGTCCGGGTACACCCCGGCCGCCCGCCACTCCGCCCGCAGGTCGTCGCGGGACGTCACAAGGCGAACGTACGGATCAGATCGGCCAGCACGAGCGGCCGGTCGCTCTGCACGGCGTGGCCGGCGCCGTCGACGACCACCACCTCGAGGGAGGGCAGGCGACGCTGCATCTCGGCGAGGTCCTCTTCCCGCACGAAGGGTGACAGGCCGCCGCGGACGAAGAGGGACGGGACGGTGATGGCGCTGACGTCCTCCCACAGCGAGGTGAAGTCGACCCATCTGGGACCGCCTTCTTCCGCAGCCGAAGCACCCGGTGGGGGCCCGAAGAGGTCGTAGCGCCACGTCCAGCGGCCGTCGTCCAGGCGGCGCGCGTTGTGGCGCACGCCGCGCCGGACGCCCGCAGCGGCCCGGTACGGGCTGAGCGCCACCGCCGCATCGGCCATCTCCTCGAAGCTGTCGTACGTGGGCGGCCCGACGATCAGCGACACGGTGCCGCGCTCGGCCGTGGTCAGCTGCCGGGACGGGTCGTTGATCTGCGGCGTGACGTCGATGAACACCGCCCGACGGCACAGGTCCGGTCGTTGCGCGGCCAGGCGGATGGTCGTGGCCCCGCCGAGCGACATGCCGATGACGCAGCGGGCGGTGGGCGCCACAGATTCGAGGAGCGTCGCCACCGCCTCGGCATTCCGCCAAGGGCCGTAGTCGCGGTCGTCGCGCCGGTCCGAGTGCCCATGGCCCGGCAGGTCGACAGCCACCGCAGGACGGTCGAGCGCCAGCATGACCGTGTCCCAGGTGTGGGCGTTCTGTGCACCGCCGTGGAGGAAGACGAGCTGGGGATCGGCCTCGCCCCAGCGCAGGTACGACAGCTCCCGACCCGAGGGCAGCGCGAAGCTGGCGCGGGAGACGACGGGCTGCTGCTCGAACGGGATGCCCCATTCGGCCGCGTTCTCGTGCAGGAGCGCGAACTCGTCGTAGTCGTCAGAGCCCAAGGTCTCCTGCAGCGACGTCACGCCAGCCTCCGGCCCGGGACTCCCGGTCCTAGACCCGCTCGATGATCACCGCCGGCGCCATGCCACCGCCGGCGCACATGGTGATGAGCGCGACCTGCTTGTCCTGTCGCTCCAGCTCGTCGAGTGCTGTTCCGACCAGCAGCGACCCGGTGGCCCCGATCGGGTGGCCCAGCGCGATGGCGCCCCCGTTGACGTTGATCTTCTCGCGGTCGATGTCGAGATCGCGGATGAATTTCTCAGGTACTACGGCGAAGGCCTCGTTGACCTCGAACAGGTCGATGTCGTCCAGCGACATGCCCGCCTTGGCCAGGACCTTCCTCGTCGCCGGGACGGGCGCGTTCAGCATGAGCGTCGGGTCGTCGCCCACGTTGGCGATGGCCACGATCCGCGCCCGGGGCCGCATCCCATGGGCGGACGCGTACTCGGGGCTCGTCATGAGCAGCGCGCCCGCACCATCGACAACGCCCGACGAGTTGCCGGCATGGTGCACGTGCGTGATCTCGAGACCGGGGAACTTTTGCAGGACCAGCGAACGGTAGGTGGTCCCCTTGTCGTCGAGCGGGATGTCGGCCAGCGCCTCGAACGAGGAGGGGAGCGCGGCGAGCGAATCGGCCGTCGTCCCAGGGCGCGGGTACTCCTCCCGGTCGAGCGCCACCGAGCCATCCGCGTGGTACACGGGGACCAGGGACTTGTCGAAGCGACCCTCCTTGATGGCGATCTCGGCTCGACGCTGAGACTCCGCTGCGAGCTCGTCGACGGCACGACGGTCGATCTTTTCGAGCGTGGCGATCGCGTCGGCGGCCACACCCTGGTTCGTCTGGGGGTGGATGGCCCGTAGGTGGTCGTTGCCGCTGTCGAGGAAGGGCGAGCGCGACTTCGACGTGTTGGCGGCGTAGGACGACATCATCTCGGTGCCGCCGGCGACGACCACGTCCTCCATGCCCGCCATCACGGTGGCGGCGGCGAAGTTGACGGCGGAGATGCCCGACCCGCAGAAGCGGTCCAGCGTCACGCCGCTGGCGGTGATGGCGTAGCCCGCATCGAGCGCGGCCATGCGGCCGAGGTCACCCCCCTGGGATCCCACCTGCATGGAGGTGCCCCAGACGACGTCATCGACGTCGCCGGTATCCAATCCGTTGCGCTCGGCCAGAGCGCGTAGGACGGTGGCTCCGAGTACCTGCGGGTGGAGCTCCGCCAGCGCACCCTTACCGACCTTCCCGATGCCTCGCGGAGTGCGGCATACGTCGATGATCCAAGCCTCGCTCACGTCCTATCCTCGATCCTGTTGCGTATGTGGGCCGAAAGCCCGACAAGCTTAAAGAGTATCCTAATAAGACGACACGATCGAGTCGGGCCCCTGCGCCCCGACGGGGAGGGCAGTGGTGACCAGCACACGACGGGCAGTGTTCAAGAAGA
>CAYWDQ010000033.1:0-26885 GCA_964457065.1 uncultured Acidimicrobiaceae bacterium
GTGGCCATGGTGATCGTGGCACCGATGACCGGGCGGCTCTCGGTGCTCGTCGGTTCGAAGATGGTGCTGGTGGCCGGCTCGCTCTTCGCCGCTTCGAGCTATCTCGTCCTGGTCGTGGCCCACAGCCAGCAATGGACGATGTACGTCGCCACGGGGCTGCTCGGCATCGGGATCGCCATGGGCTTCGCCAGCATGGCCAATCTCATCATTGAGGCCGTGCCCGCCGAGCAGACGGGAGTGGCCACCGGCATGAACACCAACATCCGCAACATCGGGGCCGCCCTGGGCAGCGGGATCGCCACGAGTCTCGTGATCAGCGGCGTGCTCGCCGACGGCTACCCCAAGGAGCACGGCTACGTCATCGCCTTTGCCGTCAGCGGTGCCGGGCTCGTCGTGGCCGCCTTGGCGGCGTTGCTGATCCCGCGGCGCGTGACCCCCTCCATCGTGCTGCGCGAGGCGCATCCCGCGCTGACCGGGGAGGCCGAGGTCATGGTCGGCGCCATCGCCCTGCGGCCCGAGGACCTGGCGTGACCCGCCGCGGCACTCCGACGGCGGACGTCGAGCCCGATGCCGGCACCGGCGACGAGGGGCGGCCGCTGCGCCGCGACGCCGAGGTCAACCTCGGCCGGATCCTCGAGGCCGCGCGCGATGTCTTCGCGGAGCAGGGTTACGACGCGCCCATGGAGGCCATCGCCACGCGGGCCGACGTCGGCGTGGGCACGCTGTACCGCCGCTTCCCGACCAAGGCCGATCTGTTCAGCGCCGTCGTGGAGGCGGCGAGACGGCGCACGCGAGAGATCGCCGAGGAGGTGCTGGCCGACGTTGCGGCGGACGAGGCCGTCTTCGAGTTCGTCCGCCGGTGCATCGCCGTGCCGAGCGTCTGGCGTGACACCATCTCCGCGCCGCCGTGGGCGTCCACGCGTGGGAACGGGCTGGTGCAGATCGCCCCGTTGCTCGCTGAGATCGTGGCGCGGAGCAAGGACGCCGGGACCTTGCGCGCCGACGTCGAGGTGACCGACATCGTCGTGCTGCTCAAGGCGGTGCGCTCCATCGCCGACCTGTGCGACACGCCGGGGCACAAACCCTCGCAGCGGTTCCTGGAGTTGGCGCTCGACGGGCTGCGCCCCGGTCATGCGGCGCCGGCGCACCCGCCGCTGAGCGTCGCGCAGCTGGCCAAGATCCTCAACCGACGGTAGGCGGGCCGGGCCGGCGAGCAGGGCTCAGGCGAGCGGCTCCATCTCCGCCAGCGCGGTGCGGAGCTCGGTCGACAGGTGATCGGCCGAGGAGTCCCGGTAGAGCGGCCCGGTCCCGTCCGCCAGAAGGATCCTGATCCGGGCCACCCCCCGCACGTCGACGGGGGCCGTCGCCTCGAGTCGATCGACGACCGCGTCGATCTCGGCCCGGGCACGACGCACCGCGGCACGGGACACCGGCGCGGTCAGGCGCGACGTCGCCGGCGCGTCGGACGCCGCGGCGAGCCGCGTGAGGCTGTGGGCGAGGAGGCGGCAGTGCGACGACTCGCAGAGATGCGTGGCGTGGAGCGCCAGGGCGACGCTCGACTCCGGCGACGCACCGGCCGCCAGCTCGTGGTCGAGGGCCGACGCCCTGAGGCGGGCCAGCAGGCGGTCACGAACCCGCACCCGCCGCAGGCCCAGCGAGGCATCCTGCTCGAGGAGGACGATCATCGCCGCACCCGTCCCGGTCGCTTCTCGATCGTGACCATCAAACCGATTATGGTCGTCACTTGAAGACCAGTCAAGTGTGTTTACCGGTCATGCCCACTACCATGGTTTCATGGCGCTCCCCTCCTGGGTCCCCGATGCCGAGACGAAGCCGGCGCCGATGCCGCTCCTGGTCGTGCAGTCCTTCGTCAACACCTGGGAAGCGGACTCCGGAGCCGACCTGCTCGCGGATGCGCCCTCGGCGAGCCGGTGGCTGCGCGCCGCAGGGCTGATCGGCCCCGACGCCGAGGAGGTGGACGACGCCGTGGCCCGGGTGGTGCGGGAGGGCATCCGAGCCCTCCTCGTGCACAACGGGAGCGGTGCGGCCCTCGACCCCTCGGTGCCGGCGGCCCTCGGTGCGCTTGCCGAGACGTGCGGGTTCCAGGCCGGCGTGCTCCCCGACGGGACCGTCGACCTGCAGCCCGGGGCCGGCGGCTTCCCGGCGTTGGCCGGGCTCCTCATCATCATCCGCGACGCGCAACGCGACGGCACGTGGGGACGCCTGAAGGCCTGCAGGAATCCGGACTGCCAATGGGCCTACTACGACCGCTCGCACGCGGGTCGGGGGGCATGGTGCGACATGGCCGTCTGCGGCAACCGGATCAAGAACCGGAACCTGCGCTCGCGCCGGTCGGGCGCGGGCCGGAGCACGGATGGAGAGGCCATGGGGGTCCGGTGAGTACCACGATCAGGGTGAGCGTCGACGACAAGGTCGGGACGCTCGCGATCGACAACTTCGCCAAGCGGAACGCGCTGGGCGCCACGACGGTGCACGAGATGCTGAGTGCGCTGAGCGAGTTCGAGCACCAGGGGGTGCGAGCGATCGTCCTGAGGCCGGCGGAGCTGAGGGACGTGTGGTCTGCCGGCCACGACATCGACGAGCTCCCTGTCCGTGGGGTGGACCCGCTTCCCTTCGGTGATCCGTTGGAGGAGCTCCTGCGGGCGGTGCGCGGGTACCCGGGCGCGGTCATCGCAATGGTCCACGGCACGGTCTGGGGCGGCGCGTGCGACCTGGTCCTGAACTGCGACATGGTGGTCGGGGACGAGACCGCGGCCTTCGCCGTGACCCCCGCCCGGCTCGGCCTGCCCTACTCGGCCTCTGGGATCCAGTACTTCCTGGCTCGCCTTCCCCTCAACGTGGTGAACGAGTTGATGATGACCGCCGATCTCATCCCGGCCGAGCGCGCCTATGCCGTCGGGATCCTCAATCGCCTGGTGCGCAGCGACACGCTCCACGACCACACGTACGAACTCGCCCGGAAGGTGAGGAGCCGCTCGGGCGACTCCATCCGCGCCTACAAGCTGCAGGCCACCACGTTCGTCCGCGCCGTCGCGCTGTCGGCTCAGGATTCCCAGTGGATCAACCAGGTGCGCCACGACGTCTACTCGGGTGACGACTACGCGGAAGGCATCAACGCCTTCCGGGAGAAGCGCCCTCCGGACTTCGAGTAACCGGAGTCACGGTCGCCGTGCCCGCCCGCCCGGTCGGTCTCCGCGTGTCGCTCGACGGTCACCGGGTGTTCGCGGGAAGTTCACCATCGACCCCCGGCCGCGGTCGCCGTTTCTCGCCCATCGGTCGCCGCTTCTATAAGGTCAGCACCCTTGCGGCCAGGAAGGGGATGATGCAGATGCCATGTCGACCCGTGCGCCGATGACGCGGTGGTTCAGGTCTTTCGTCGCGTCCGTGACGGGCGGTGACATCGTCGTCTGGCCGGCAGTGCTCGCCGCGGTGCTGGTGGGGATCGCCTCGTATCTCGTCGGACCGGACCGGGGCGACATCCGGGTGGACGTCGCGATGGCGAGCATGGCCGCCTTCCTGTTCGGGGTGCTGCTGGCGTTCACGATCGTGCGCACGCGGGAGCGCCTCGCCCTCGTCCAGAACCTCGTGGCCAAGGGCAACTCGTCGCTCTTCTCCATCCACCAGATGCTGGCGGTCTTCGGCGACGAGGACCGCCGCCGCGTCCGCGATCTCGTCGACAGGCATCTGACCGACCAGATCGACTACCGGCTGGTCGACTACCACCTGGCGACACCGTCCTTTCTCGCCCTCACTGAAGCCGTCTACGCCCTCGATCCCGACGGGCCCCAGCAGGAGGCGGTCTACAAGGAGCTCGTCGCCCTCTGCATCGACATGAGCGCCGACCGGTCCCTCATCGAGGCGACCACCGGGCAGGCCCTCTCCGCGATCGAGTGGAGCGGGCTGTTGCTCCTGCTCCTCCTGCTGGTCGGGTTGATCGCCGTCCTGCCCGGCGGCACCGTCCTCGGCGCCCTGGTCGTGGGCGTCCTGGCCGGCACGCTCGTCACGTTCATGATCCTCCTGCGCAAGCTCGACCGCCTGCGTTGGCACGAGCGGGTGACCATCTGGGAGCCGACGGCGCGGCTCTTCCGGAACATGGGACGCGAGCCCTACGTGCCGCGCGAGGTGATCGAGGGGGGCCGCTTCCTGCCGACGGGCCTGGTCCGGGTGGTCGACTACCCCGACCCGTACCCGATGCGCAGCACCAAGATCGTCAGGGTGATGAACATGCAGGAGGCAGGGCCGCCGGCGGCGCTGCGCAGCGACGAGGCCGTCGGCGAAATGGCGTAGGGCAGTCACAGCTAGCGGATGAGCTCGGCCAGGAGCAGTCCGAGCGGAGCCAGGAGCCACCCCCAGCGCACCGCCACCACCACGAGCTCCGACCGGTAGCCGTAGAGCACTGCGAGCTGCACCGGCTGGAACGAGGGCGCACTCAGGCCGCTCAGCACCGCCACGACCGCCAGCGACGTCGACGAGGCCAGGGCCGCCGCCAGCACGACCAGGGCGTAGTAGGCGACACGGAGCACGGTCAGCCAGGTCCAGCGGCGGACGGCGTGCACCGGTCGCAGCACCGCCAGGTTGTGGGGGTGGATCACCGATCCCGTGAACAGGGCCGCCCCCGAGAAGGCCAGCAGGGGGCCGGCCAGGAGCAGCACGTCGGCCGTCCAGGACGGTGCCGGGCCGGCGACATGGAGCAGGAGCCCGACGAGCGACGCCAGGAGGGGCGACTGGTCCACCCAGGACGTGGCGCGACGCTGACGGAAGGGGGCGTCGCGGCGCATCAGATGGACGGCCACGGCCGACCAGGCCGTCGTGATCACGTTGGCGAGCACGGCGATCATCGCCCCGGCCGATCCGGCGAAGGCCGTGGCCGCCGGGACGACCCAGAAACCGCTGTTGGGGCTGACCGCCCACGCCTCGAGCGAGCCCTCGCCGGCGCTGCGCCGCCCCCGGGTGGCCAGGGCCGCGCCGAGCATGATCCACATGCCGGCGGCCAGGGCGAGCGGGCCCACCAGCTGGCCCGCCGAGGTCAGTCGCCAGGCGGCGACCAGGGAGAGCGTGGCCGACGTGACCAGGATCTGCACCCGCAGGACCACCGGCCAGACGCGCTGGACCCGCGTCCCTCCCTGGGCTGCACCCCAGCCCAGCAGCCCGCCCACCATGAAGCAGACCAGGCTGAGCACACCCCGATTGTGGCCCGTCGGAGCCGGCTCCCCGGCCCCGGGAACCGCGCGGCCGATGAAGATAAGGTGCCGCCATGCACACTCAACGGATTCATGAGGTGCTCGCGGAGGCGATTGTCGGGCGTCACTTGCTTGCGCACCCCTTCTACCGCCGCTGGGAAGCCGGCACCCTCTCCGAGGGCGAGCTGGCCGCCTACGCGGAGCAGTATCGGCACATCGAGCGCGAGCTCCCCGTGACCCTGACGGCCATCGCGTCGGCGCTGCCGCAGGGTCGGGCGCGGGAGCTCGTGGAGGCGAACCTCGCCGACGAGCTCGGGTCGCCGGAGCCTCACGCGGAGCTCTTCGAGTCGTTCGCGGAGGCGGCCGGTGCCGCGCCCGAGGCGCCGGCGACACCATCGACCGCCGCGTTGCTGGCGCTCGTCCGTACCGCCGCAGCCAACGATCCCGCGGCCGCACTCGCCATGGTGGCCGCCTATGAGATCCAGGCGGCCGACATCGCCGGCTCCAAGTCCGACGGGCTGCGCCGCCTCTACGGCTTCGACGAGGAGGGCACCCGCTTCTGGGACGTGCACCGCACTCAGGAGGTGGATCACGCCGGGTGGTCTCTCGAGGCCCTCTCCGAGCTCGTGGCCGATCCCGACGTCGTGCAGGCCGCGGCGACGGTGTCGGCTGACTCGTGGTGGCTGTTCCTCAGCGAGCGCGAGGAGCTGGCACCGGCGGTCGCATCCTGTTGAGCCTCCTCAACTGAGCTGCCCGCACCGGGCCGCGGCCTCCGCGAATGCGGCGGACCGCTCCTGGTAGTCGGCGTAGCGCCCGAAGCTCGGGGCCGCGGGCGACAGCAGCACAACGGTGCCGGGTTCGGCCCAGCCGAAGGCAGCCTCGACGGCGGCGTCGAGGCTGGCGGTGTCCATCACCCCCACGGTGCCGTCGCCGGCCGCGCGCACGGCTGCACCGATGCGCGGGCCGTTGTCCGGCATGGTGACGACGAGGGTCGGCGCCCGGCGGTCGGCGACGGTCCGGCCGAGCGGGGCGTAGTCGACCCCGCGGTCGTGGCCGCCGACGAGCAGTGCGACGGGGCGCTCCTCGAATGCGCGCAGCGCCGCCTGAGCCGGCAGCACGTTCGTCGAGAGGCTGTCGTCGACGAACTCGACGTCCCCGACGCGGCCGAGGGAATGGCAACGGCTGGGCAACCCGGCGAAGCCCTCGGCGGCGCGGGCGATCCGATCGTCGTCGGCCGCACCCGGGATCCCCATGCCGACGAGCACGGCGCGGGCCAGCGCCGCGTTGCGTGCGTTGTGCGGTCCGGGCAGTCCGAGCGACCTCGACCAGGCAGCGTCACGCTCGACCTCGGTCGCCGTGACCCAGCGCAGGTGCGGGCCGAGGAGCGCTGCATGCGCACGGAGCAGCTCGTCGGTGCCGTCGGCGAGGGCGAGCCTGACGCCCGGCTTGGTGCACAGCGCGAGCTTGTCTTCGTAGTAGCTCTCGACCGTGCCGTGCCAGTCGAGGTGATCGGGTGAGAGGGATGTCACCGCGACGACATGAGGCGCGGCGACGATGTCGGGCACCTGGAAGCTCGACGTCTCGATCACCCAGTAGTCGGGCGCGGGCTCGGGCGAGGGGTCCCAGGGCGGATGGCCGATGTTCCCCCCGGCGCGGGCCCGGTAGCCGAGGCCGGTGAGGAGATGGACCGCCAGGGCCGTCGTCGTGCTCTTCCCCTTGGTCCCGGTGATGCAGGCCACACGGGCCGGATCGGCCTCGGCCATGAACAGGCCCAGGCCTCCGCACACCGTCACCCCCGCCGCCTCGAGTCGCGCCACCTCGGGCCGGTAGCGGCTGATGCCCGGGCCCTTCACGACGACGTCGCACCCGAGCAGCGCGTCGAGGCCCCCTTCCCCGGTGGCCAGGACGTCGAGCCCGTCGACGCTGCGCACGCCGGGGGCGTCGTCGACGAGGACGGGCACGCGGCCCATGGCACGCAGCCGGCGGACGCTGGCGCGGCCCTCGACGCCCAGCCCCCAGACACCGACCGACGCGTCAGCGAGTGCGGGCCAGGAGATCGGTGGGTGCATAGCGATCCGGGATGTGATGGGGCCCACGCGGCTCGAGCAGCGTCACGCCCGCGCCGCCCGCCGCGGGCGTGACGTCGGTCAGCGCGTCGTGCAACCGGCGCAGGAGCACGGTGCCGGAGCGGTCCTCCCGCTGCGCCGCCAGCAACACGGCGCCCCTGCACTCGTCGATGTCGCCCACGCACTCGAAGGGCTTCGCGTCGACGCCCACCCCGACCAGGGCGCGGAAGCGCTCCTCGTTGGCGGGGTTCTCCAGCGGTTCGTCGCCGGCGAACACGGCGGCCAGGTCCGACCGGTCCATGTAGGGCGCGAGCACGAGGTCGATGAAGCAGCACTTGTCGCAGCGCCCGCACCAATGGTCGAGGCGCTGGGCCGGGTCCTGGTGGAAGGCGCGGTTGCAGCTGCGGAACGCGTGGTGGTAGCCGGTGAGGCGGGCGAACCGCTGCGCGACCCACAGCTCCGTGCGCGGGCGCAGATAGGAGAACACCGAGAGGCCCGGACCCAGTGCGGCGCGGATCAGCTCGGCGAAGCCACGCTCGAACTCCTCACCCTTGGACCACTGGTGGTTGACCGGGTGGCCGTCGGCCACCAGCGTGGGCGTGGACGCCGACCACTCGTTGGACAGCACGACCGCGTCGCGCCGTTCCAGGACGGCGGCGACGACGGCGGTCGCCGTGATGATCGCGGTGACGGGCACGTGCCCGTTGAGGAACCCCAGCTCCCCCGACCGACGCACGAGGGGATCGATCTCCCGGGCGATGTGCGTCACCGGCAGCCCGGTGAGCGCCGCCGCGTCCTCTATGGCGGCGAAGCGGTCCCGGGGCGGGTGGACGACGCACAGCGCGGCGCCCGGGTGGTCGGCGGAGAGCGACTCGACGGTCACGATGGAGTCGATCCCCCCGCCGAAGGGGATGAGCGGGCGCCCCGGCTCAGGTTCGTACGCGACGGGTGGCGCGGGCACGGCCTCGGGTCCCGTCACCGTGACGCGGCGCAGGTCGATCTGGTTGCGGTGCGCGAACTCGGCGAGGCCGTGCACGTAGTAGCCCGTGAGGAACGAGCGTTCGGCCGCCGTGGTGGGCAGGTCGCCGAGGTCGATCATCCGGGCGGCCGTCGTCTTGTAGTACGACACGCCCGCGACGAGGAAGAGAACGCGCACGGCCGCCCGGACCGCCGGACCGCCCCAATCGCCCCCCGCCGGAAAGGTGAAGCGCTCCGCGAAGGTGTGATCGGCGGTCGAATAGGTGCAGGTGACGCGGTGGGCGGCCGGGTCGACGACGACCCCGTCGTAGCGGAACTGGTCGGGAGGGGGCGGCATCGCAGGTGAGGGGGTTGCCCGGGGGCCGGGCGTCCCCATGCTACGGCGCGGCAGGCACGATGCCGGCCCGGTGGGCGGATCAGCCGAGCAGCCGCGCCATCAGGGCGAACCTCCCGCAGGGCCGTGCGGCGCGATCGCTGAAGAACGCCCCGTCGGCGGTGGTGACCCCGCTCGCCGAGATGTGCTCGGGGAGGACGCCGCGGCCCACCAGCTGCTGCCGGTTCGCCGCCACGAGGTCGACGAGCCAATGGTCCGGACCGTCGGCCCGCGCCACCGCGGGGTCGAGGTCCGCCGGACGCACGGCGCGCGCCAGCGCGTGCCGCACCGCCGGATCGACCTGGTAGCGCTCCGGCGCCACCGCGGGACCGAGGAAGGCCCGCACCCGCTCGGGCCGGGCACCCCGGTCCGCCATGGCGCGCAGCGCGGCGGGCACGGCGCCGGCCGCGGTACCGCGCCAGCCGGCGTGCACGGCGGCCAGGACGCCGGCTGCCGGATCGACGAGGGCGAGAGGGACGCAGTCGGCCACCAGGATCACCAGCGTCACGCCGACCGACGTCGTCACCAGGATGTCGGCGCCGGGCACGGCGTCGTCCTCCGACACGCTGCCGCGGCCGCGGTCCGCCGGGCCCACGAGCGCCGCGGTCGTGCCGTGCACCTGCCGGGCGAAGACCATGGTCTCGAGGCCCACGCCGAAGGCCGCGGCCGCCCGGGCCCGGTTGAGCTCGACGTCGACCGGGCGGTCGCCCACGTGGAGCCCGAGGTTCAGCGTGTCGTACGGGGTCCGTGACACCCCGCCGTGGCGCGTCGTGACGGCGACCGCGCTCCCGGACGCGGCCGCCTCCTCCCAGTGCACGAGGGGGACCGCCATGGAGTCGGGCACGGCTCCCGACCATATCGAGCGCCCACCCGCGGCCGGCCGGAGGTCTCTAGGACGCCTCGCTCTCGTCCCACACGGTGGTGGGGAGGACCGAGAGGAGTGGCCGGCCGCGCCCGCGCGGCGCCGAGGTCGCCGCCGGCTCGAGCTCGGCGAAGCCGTACAGCTCGGCGGCGTCCGCACCCGGCTCGGGCCCGCCGCCGCCGTCCGCAGTCCCGGGCTCGGGGAGCCCGAGGACCGAGGCGAGCGTCTCGCCGGCGCGGACGGCACGGAAGAGCACACCGAGCGACTCGAGCGAGAAGCCCAGGTCCTGCAACCGGAGGATGGCGGCGAGGCGCGTTGCGTGCTCCGGCCCGTAGAGGCCGGTGCGGCCCCGCAGCGTGGGGTGGGGGAGCAGGCCCAGGGTCTGGAGCGAGCGGATGCGGCGTGTCGTGGTGCCCGCCGCCGCCGCCAGGTCGTCGATGGTCATGGTCGCCCGTGCGTCGATCCCCACTTGACAAGTATGACATTGATCCATGTAACATCAAGCACTGTTGACGTAGGGAGACGAGAAGAGAGGTGCGAGCGATGGGACTGAACCTCGATGCGGTCGGCACGGTGTCCGAGCCCGTGGAGCGGTCGTGGCACAGCAAGGACGCCCTGCTCTATGCGCTCGGCGTGGGGGCGGGCGCGCTGGACCCGACCGGCTTCGAGCTCGACCTGACCACCGAGAACTCCGACGGGGTGACCCAGCGGGTCCTGCCCACGTTCACCACGATCGTGGGGCAGGGCGGCGGCGGCCGTGAGTCCATCGGCGACTTCGACCCCGCCATGCTCGTGCACGGCGAGCAGGCCATCCGTCTGCACGGCGAGATCCCGGCGGCGGGGACCGTGTCCATCACGACGACGGTCGCCGGGATGTACGACAAGGGGTCGGCGGGGCTCGTCGTGCTCGAGAGCGAGTCGCGCCACGCGGACAGCGGGGCACTGGCGTTCACCAACCGCACGGCCCTGTTCATCCGCGGCGCCGGCGGCTTCGGCGGCCCGCGCAACCCCGAGGGGGACGAGGAGAGCGCCCTGGCCGCCGAGCCGCTGCCCGGAGGCGAGCCCGACGAGGTGGTGACCTACGCCACGCGCCCCGACCAGGCGCTGCTCTACCGGCTGAGCGGGGACCGCAACCCGCTGCACTCCGACCCGACGTTCGCCAAGCGGGCCGGGTTCGACCGCCCGATCCTGCACGGCCTGTGCACCTACGGGTTCACCGGGCGCGCGCTCCTCCACACCGTGTGCGGGTCCGACCCGGCGCGTTTCGGTGGCATGCGGGCCCGCTTCTCCAAGCCGACGATGCCGGGCGACACGCTCACGGTCTCCATGTGGGACATCGGCGCCAGCGTGCCGGGCGCCTACCGGTTCCGCACCGAGACCCAGCGTGGCGAGACCGTGATCGACGCCGGGCTCTTCACCCTCGCCGGCTGATCCGCCGCCGCGGCCCCCCAGCGCTCAGTCGCGGCAGTCCGCGCACAGGCCGAAGATCTCGACCGTGTGGGTGACGTCGGTGTAGCCGAGGGCCAGCGCGGTGGCCTCGGCCCAGCGTTCCAGGTCCGGAAGCTCGACCTCCGCGCCTCGGCCGCAGCGCCGGCACACCACGTGGTGGTGGTGGGATTCGCTGTGACAGCGGCGGTACACGACCTCGCCGTCGGCCGTCTGGAGCGCATCGAGGCGGCCCTCGTCGGTGAGCAGGGCAAGGTGGCGGTAGACCGTCGTCAGCCCCACCGTCTCGCCCGAGGCCCTGAGCTCGGCGTGGATGTCCTGCGCGCTGCGGAAGTTGTCCGAGCCCAGGACGACGTTGAGCACTGCGTCGCCCTGTCGGGTCCGGCGCGAGCTGCGGGCCTGGTGGTCGCTGACGTCAGCCACGGGTCAACTCTGCCATTTCGGGGCCGGTGGCCGGGCGCCTGCGGCGAGCCGTCACGGCGGGGCCGATCAGGCGGGCCACCACGTAGAAGGCGAAGCTGATCGCCACGATGAGGACGCTGGGTTTCACCGTGTCGAATTGGAAGCTGAGCAGCAGTCCGCCGTCCGCCGCGATGACGGCCATGACGATGGAGAGCACCGTCACCACGAAGGGGTTGGGGCTGAGGCGCTGGGCCGCCGCAGCCGGCGTGATGGCGAGGCTGAGCACCAGCAGGGTCCCGACGATCTGCGCGGCCTCCGTGACGGTCACGGCGAGCACGAAGAGGAAGACGATGCCGAGCAGCCCGGTGCGCACGCCGCGCGCCCGCGCCACGTCGGGGTCGACCGAGGCGAAGAGCAGCGGCCGCCAAATGAAGGTCAGGACGACGGCGACGGCGACGGCGATCAGTGCCAGCAGGAGGATCTGGCTCGAGCTGATGCCGAAGATGTTGCCGAAGAGGATGTTCAGCGCCTCGCTCGCATAGCCGTGGTAGTAGCCGAGCAGGAAGACGCCGAGGCCGAGCCCGGCGGCGAGGATGACACCGATGGTCGAGTCCCGTTCCGAGGCGCGCTGGCCCAGGAGTCCGATCAGGGTTGCCACGACGAGCGCGCCGACCAGGGCGCCGGCGAGCGGGTTGTTCGCGACCAGCAGTCCGGCCACGGCGCCCGTGAAGGCGAGCTCGCTCGTCCCGTGGACCGCGAAGGACATCGTGCGCGTGATGACGAAGGGGCCGATGAGGCCACAGCTGACCGCCACGAGGAACGCCGCCTCGAGGGCGTGCTGCGCGAAGGGGAACTGGAGGTAGAAGCCGATGCCCATCAGTGCGCGTGGTCGTGGTGCGCGTGGGCACCGGGCTCGGTGGGCAGCTCGTCCTCGGCGCTGACCACCAGGTAGCGGTCGCGTACCTTGACCACGTCGACCTCGATCCCGTAGAGGGCGCTGAGTCGCTCGCTGGTCAGGATCTCCGCGGGGGTGCCGATCGCCCACCGGCCGCGGACCAGGTAGAGGATGCGGTCCACGTAGGGCAGCACGGGATTGACCTCGTGGGTGACGAAGACCACGGGCGAGCCCGCCTCGCGCCGGCGTTCGTCGATGAGACGCGTGACGGCGCGCTGGCTCGCCATGTCGAGCGCGAGGAGTGGCTCGTCGCACAACAGGACCGTGGGATCCCCGAGCAGCGCCTGGGCGATGCGCAGCCGCTGCTGCTCGCCGCCCGACAGGAGGCCGACAGGGGCGTCGGCGTAGCCCGTGGCACCCACGGCCTCGAGGACGGCGTCGACCCGACGCCTGGTCGCACGGTTGTGCAGCGGTAACCCCCATCGGTGGCCGTCCGCGCCGAAGCGCACCAGGTCGCGGCCGCGGATGGGGAGGGTGCGGTCGAAGGCCTGCTGTTGGGGGACGTAGCCCACCTCGGGATTGCCCGCGTGGGGCGGGGCGCCGTTGACCTGCACCGTGCCGGCCGACAGGGGGACGAGGCCGAGCAGGACCTTGAGCAGCGTGGTCTTGCCCGTGCCGTTCGGTCCGAGGACGGCGAGGAACTCGCCCTCGGACAGGGCGAGGTCGAGGTCGGACCACAGCGTCCGTGTCCCCATGCGCACGGCGGCGCCCCTGAGCTCGACGACCGGCGCGGTCACGGGCTGCGGCTCGACCCGAGCGCGTGCAGCAAGTTGGTGAGTTGCGACTGCTGCCACTGCTGGTAGGTGGCCACGCCGGCCGGCATGGTCTCGGACACGCCCACGACGGGGATGCCGTGTTGCCGGGCCAGCGCGCGCATCTGCGTCGTCACCGGGGTGACGGTCTGCACGTTGTAGAGGAGCACGTTGATGTCGTGGTCGTCGATCAGCTGCTGCATGGCGAGGGTGTCGGCCGGGCCGGGATCGACGCCGTCCTCGACGGCCCGGGCGAAACCGGGTGGCGTCTTCACGTCGAGGCCTGCCACGGCCAGCGCGTAGCCGGGCACCCGCTCCGTGTAGGCGACGGACACGTTGTGGAAGCGTGCCTTGATGGTGGCCAGGGTGGCGTCAATGGGCGCCAGCGACGCATCGAAGCGCACCAGGTTGGTCCGGAACGTCGACGCGTCCTGCGGCGCCGCCTCCGTCAGCGCGGCGGCGATGGCGGCGGCCACGGTGGGGACACGCGGGATGTCGTACCAGAGGTGGGGGTTCGGGTCGCTGCCGGAGACGTGCAGGACCGAGGCGGCGTTGACGATCGTGGGGTGCCCGCCGTCGGCGCTGAGGAGGGAGCTCATCCAGGTGTCGTATCCGGCGCCGTTCTCGATGACGACCCCGGCCTCGGCCAACGTGGCGGCGTCGGCGGCGTCCGTCTCGAAGAGGTGCGGATCGGCATTCGGATTCGTGATGAGCGAGGTCACCCGGACGTCACGGCCACCGAGCTGGCTCGTGATGTTGCCCCAGAAGTTCTCGGCCGCCACCACGTGGACGACGGTCGGGGTGGCGGCCGCGCCCGACGCGCCGCCCGCCCCGCCGAGGACGCCCAGGCTGATGGCGCCGGCGAGGAGGGAGATGAGGGGCTGACGGGTCATGTTCATAACCATAACGGTAATCATTTCGGATTACTGCGGCAAGATCGGGCCTTGATGACGGCTCGTGGCCCCGGGGCCCGGGGGTCTTCAGCCGCCGAAGAGCAGGGAGTAGTCGGCGCCCCGGCGTAGGTGGTGCCCGCCGTCGACGCCCAGGGTCTCCCCGGTGACGAAGGAGGACTCGGGCCCGATCAGGTAGCGGACCGCGGAGGCCACGTCCTCGACGGTGCCCACGCGGCCGAGGGGCATCTGGGCCAGGTAGTCGTCGAGGAGGGGCCCGCCGGCGGTGATGAACGCCATCAGCTCGTCGTCGATGATGCCGGGCGCCACCGCATTGACCCGGATGCCGAGCGGCCCGAGCTCCTCGGCGGCCGTCTCGGCCAGGAAGCAGATGCCGGCCTTGGAGACGCCGTAGGCCCACAGGTGCGGGTGGGGGAATCGGCCCGCACCCGAGGACATCAGGACGATCGACCCGGGGCCGCCCTGGGCCTCCATGGCGGCGGCGGCCTGCTTCACGCAGATGACCGAGCCGGTCAGGTTGAGGTCGATGGTGGCGCGCACCGCGTCCACGTCGGCCGTCAGGATCGAGCCGAGGTGCAGCGAGCCGCCGGCGCAGGCGAAGAGGCCGTCGATGCGCCCCGTGGCCTCCGCGGCCGCCGCCACGGCCGCGCCCACCTGCTCCTCGACGGTGACGTCCGCCACCACATGGCGCGCGGTGGCGCCGCGGGCGCCCGCCCTCTCGATGCGCGCCGTCGCGTCCGCGAGCTTCTGCTCGGTGCGCCCGCAGATGGTGACGTGCGCGCCGTCGGCGGCGAGGCGCTCGGCGGTGGCGAGGCCGATGCCGCTGCCGCCGCCGGTGACCAGGATCGACCAGCCGTCGATCCCCGCCGGGCCTGCCGACTGCTCGACCATCAGACGGGACCGACCCCCACGGGCGCACTGGGCGTGAACTCCACCGGCATCTGCTCTATCCCCGAGATGAAGTTGGCCGGCCGGCGCGGCAGTGACGCCCGGTCCACGGCGAGGTGCAGGTCGGGCAGGCGGGCCAGCACGCGCTCCACCATGACCTTGAGCTCCAGGCGCGCCAGCTGGTTGCCCAGGCAGAAGTGGGCGCCGAAGCCGAAGGCCACGTGCGGGTTGGGGCTGCGCGTGATGTCGAAGGTGTCCGGGTCCGTGAAGACCGCCTCGTCGCGGTTGGCGGAGGGGTAGAGGAGGATCAGCTCCTGGCCGGCCCGGATGTGCGCACCCGCCAGCTCGACGTCGCGGGTGGCGACCCGGGCCATGTTCTTTATCGGCGACACCCAGCGCAGCATCTCCTCGACGGCTGCGGGCATGAGCCCGGCCGGATCGGCGGCGAGGCGCGCTGCCTGGTCGGGGTGGGCCAGGAGCTCCTCCACACCGCCGCTGATGACATGACGGGTGGTCTCGTCGCCGCCGATCAGGATGAGCAGCGTCTCGTGGACGAGCGAGTCGTCGTCGAGTGAGTCACCGTCGATCTCGGCATGGCACAGCACGCCGACGAGGTCGTCGGTGTTGCCGCTGGCGCGGCGGTCCTCGAAGACCGGGTGGATGTACTCCGAGTACTCCACGAAGGCGATGGCCGCGCTGTCGATCAGCGAGGGGTCGGGCGCACCCTGTCCCTTGAGCATGTCGTCCGACCACCGCAACAGGTCGTCGCGGTCCCCGGGCGCGACGCCGAGCATGTCGCCGATCATGATGATGGGGAGCGGCGCCGCGACGTCTTTGACGAAATCGCAGCGCCCCTGCTCGCAGACCCGGTCGATCAGTGCGTCGCACACCAGCCGGAGCTTGTCCTCCATGGCGCGCACGCGCTTGGGCGTGAACCCCTCGGAGACGAGCCGCCGCCGCCGCACGTGCTCGGGCGCGTCGAAGTCGATCATCATCGGCAGCGCCGGGAACTTGGGCCGGATGCCCCCCGCGTTGGAGAACGACTCGGTGTCGACCGAGGCCTGCTTGACGGCTGCGTAGCTGGCCGCGGCCCACAGATCGTTGGGCTCGTCGTAGTAGACGGGTGCGTTGGCCCGCATCCAGGCGAAGGCGTCGTGGGGCTCCCGCCCGAAGAACGCGCCGCTCATGAGGTCGATCCCGAGATCGGCGGGTGCAGTGGTCACGGCGGAGACGATATCGCCGGGTGGATAGGGTGGGTCCATGGCAGATCAGGCGACCTTCACCGACGTCGCCATGGAGTTCATGCCGGGCCTGTACTCGGCGGCTCTGCGGATGACGCGGAACCGGGCCGATGCGGAGGACCTGGTGCAGGAGACCTACCTGAAGGCCTACCGCTCCTACGGCTCCTTCACCGAGGGGACGAACCTGCGGGCCTGGCTCTACCGGATCCTGACCAACACCTTCATCAACTCCTACCGGGCCGCCCAGCGCCGGCCCGAGGTGTCCGACGTCGAGGACGTCGAGGACCTCTACCTCTACAAGCGCCTGGCCGGCCCGGGTGGCAGCGACCCGGGGCGGTCGGCCGAGGACGAGGCGCTGGAGCGCTTCACCGACGAGGACGTCAAGGCGGCGCTCGAGGCGCTGCCCGAGGCGTTCCGCATGGCCGTGCTCCTCGCCGACGTCGAGGGATTCAGCTACAAGGAGATCTCCGAGATCACCGATGTGCCGATCGGGACCGTCATGAGCCGCATCCACCGGGGAAGAAGGGCGCTCCAGAAGACGTTGCACGATGTGGCAGAGCAAAGAGGGCTCGTCGGCAGCATGCCCGGGGGGTCGAGGGAATGAGCGAGGACGTGGGCGAGACAAAGGACACCGAGACCACCACGCCGGTGGACGCGGGCGGGCTCTTCGGTCCCTCCGTCGACTGCGTCGAGGCGGTGCACGAGCTCTACCGCTACCTCGACGGCGAGCTCACCGAGGAGCGGCGTACGGAGATCAGCGTCCACCTGGACTGGTGCGGGCCCTGCGGCGGCGCCGCCGAGTTCGAGGCAGAGTTGCGCAGGGTGATCGCCAACCGCTGCAAGGACCGGGTCCCCGACAGCCTGATCCGGCGCGTGGCCGAGGCGATCGACGAAGAAAGCCGGCAGCACGACGGCTAGCACCGACATCTCCCCGGCGGTACCGGACGTGCCGCCGGGCGGTCCCGCCATGGTGGACTGGGCCCTGGCCCAGCGCGTCGCGGCGGGCGCCCTCATCCTGAAGCCGGCTCCCGCCTCCTACCGGTCCTCGGACCTGCAGGACCAGTTCGACGAGCTGACCGCGCGCGCCGAATCCCTGGTCAGCGAGGCGACCGGCCTGCACTCGGCTCACGGGTCGGCCCGGGCCAAGGTGACCGACCGTCCCGGCTGGGCCTCCGCCAACGTGCGCTCCGTCGAACGGCTGGTCGGCCCCGCCCTGATGGAGCTGCAGCGCAAGCGGGGGGCCAAGCTCGGTGGCCCCTCGCTGGTGGTCGGCCGTGCCGTGGCCGGGACGCAACTGGGGCTGATGCTGGCCTACATGGCGACCCGCGTGCTCGGCCAGTACGACCTGCTGATCAACGACGAAGCACCGGAGGACCAGGACCTCGTCTCCTACGTGGGGCCCAACATCGTGGCCGTGGAGGCGCAGTACGACTTCGCACCGAGCCAGTTCCGGCTCTGGCTGGCGCTGCACGAGGTGACGCACCGGCTCCAGTTCACCGCCGTCCCCTGGCTGCGCGACCACTTCGTCGGCCTGGTCTCGGAGTTGCTCGGGCCGCTCTCGGGTGACCCGTCGGGCTTCGCCGACATGGTGCGGCGTGTGGCCGACGACGTCCGCAACGGGCGCCACCCGGCCCGTGAGGGAGGCGTGGTCGGCATGCTGGCCACACCCGAGCAGCGGCTGGCGCTGTCGAGGATCTCGGGGATGATGAGCCTGCTCGAGGGCCACGGTGACGTGACGATGGACCGGGCGGGCGCCACCGAGGTGCCGGGGGCGGCCCACTTCTCCCAGGTGCTGCACGAGCGCCGCACCCAGGCCCGGGGACTGACCAAGCTGATGTCCAAGCTGCTCGGGCTCGATGCCAAGATGCGCCAGTACGCCGAAGGCGAGCGCTTCGTCGAATCGGTGGAGGCGGCAGGCGGGTCGGTGTTGCTGGCGCGCGTCTGGGAGGGCCCCGAGTGGTTGCCGACCCTGGAGGAGATCCGCGACCCAGCGCTCTGGGTGGCCCGGGCCGGTGGGTGAGCGGCCGGGCGCCGCTCCGGCCTCCCTCGCCTCCGACCTCGTTCCCCGCTGCACCTTCCCGCCGCCGGGCACTGCGCTCGCCTGCGCCGTCTCGGGCGGCGCTGACTCGCTGGCCCTCCTGGTTCTCGCTGTCGCCGCGGGCTGCGACGTCACGGCCATCCACGTCGACCACGGCCTGCGCCCCGGATCGGACGCGGAGGCCGGGGTCGTGGCGGCGGCGGCGGCGGACCTCGGGGCGCGCTTCGAGAGCCACCGCGTGTCGGTGCCTCCGGGGCCAAACCTCGAGGCGCGGGCCCGGTCCGCCCGGTTCGCGGTGCTGCCCCGGGGGGTGGCGACCGGGCACACGATGGACGACCAGGCCGAGACCATCCTGGTGAACCTGCTGCGCGGGGCGGGCTCCGACGGCCTGGCCGGCATGGAGCCGGGCGTCCGGCACCCGCTGCTCGGCCTGCGCCGCACCGAGACGCACGCCGTGTGCGCGGGGGCCGACCTCGTCCCGGTGTGCGACGCCAGCAACGCCGACCCGGCCTTCGTCCGCAACCGCGTCCGCGCCGAGCTGCTGCCGCTCTGCGCGGAGGTGGCCGGTCGCGATCCGGTCCCCCTGCTGGCCCGCCAGGCCGGTGTGCTGCGCGACGAGGTGGCGCTGATGGAGTGGCTGGCCGCCGACGCGCTGCCCGACCCCGCCGACGCCCGGGCGGTGGCGCGCGCGCCCCGGCCGCTGGCGCGGCGCGCCCTGCGGCGCTTCATCCGCGATGCCGGTGGCGGTGGCCACCCGCCGTCGCTGGCGGCGGTCGACCGCACCCTCGCGGTGGCCGAGGGCGCCGCGCTCGGGACGGAGCTCGCGGGGGGCGTGCGGGTGCGCCGGACCGGCGGCCGGCTCCGGGTGGAGCGGTCGGGCGGCTCCGGTAGTGTCACGCCGGTGACCGAAGAGGCCGGAGCGGGCGTCCCGACCTGGGCCGAGTCCGACGTCGGGCCCGTACTGGTCGACGAGGGTCGCCTGGCGGCACGGGTGGAGGAGCTGGGCGCCCAGATCACCGCCGACTACGCGGACGAACCGCCGCTCCTCGTCGCGGTGCTCAAGGGCGCCATGCTGTTCATGAGCGACCTGTGCCGCGCCATCGCGCTGCCGGTGGACGTCGACTTCATGGCCGTGTCCTCCTACGGCAGCGCGACGAAGACCTCGGGCGTGGTGCGCATCGTCAAGGACCTCGACTCCGAGCTCGAGGGCCGTCACGTGCTGGTCGTCGAGGACATCATCGACAGCGGCCTCACGCTCAACTACCTGCGGCGCTACCTCAACGCCCGCGACCCGAAGAGCCTGGAGATCTGCGCGTTGCTCGTCAAGGAGGGCGAGCAGCGGGTCGGTCTCGACCTGCGCTACGTCGGCTTCACCATCCCGCCCGAGTTCGTGGTCGGCTACGGGCTCGATGTCGACGAGCGCTACCGCAACCTGCGCGGGGTGCATCACTACAAGGGGAGCCCAGCGTGAGCGTGGACGTGGATCGGGTGCGGGTGGCCGTCAAGGAGCTGCTCGTCGCCATCGGAGAGGACCCCACCCGGGACGGGCTGGTCGCCACGCCCGATCGCGTTGCCTCCATGTACGAGGAGCTGTTCTCCGGCCTGCACGACGACCCGGCCCGCCACCTGGAGGTCACCTTCGCCGCCGAGCACGACGAGATGGTGATGGTGCGCGACATCCCGTTCGCGTCGCTGTGCGAGCACCACCTGGTGCCGTTCCTGGGCAAGGCCCACGTCGCCTACATCCCGGCCGAGGACGGCCGCATCACGGGATTGTCCAAGCTGGCCCGGCTCGTCGACGGCTACGCCCGGCGCCTGCAGGTGCAGGAGCGCATGACCACCCAGATCGCCGACGCCATCGACGGCGTCCTCTCGCCCCGGGGCGTGCTCGTCGTCATCGAGGCCGAGCACCTGTGCATGTCCATGCGGGGCGTCAAGAAGCCGGGCACGGTCACGGTCACCTCGTCGGTGCGCGGCCTCTTCCGCACCGACGTCGCCACGCGGGCGGAGGCGATGCAGTTCATCCGGGGCCGCTGACTCCGGTGGAGGGGCCGCCCCCCGCGTCCGGGAGGCCGCTCGTGATGGGGATCCTCAACGTCACGCCGGACTCGTTCTCCGACGGGGGGCTCTACGACACGTACGAGCGGGCGGTGGCCCGCGGGCTCGAGATGATCGAAGAGGGCGCCGATGTGGTCGACGTGGGCGGGGAGTCGTCGCGACCGGGAGCCGAGCCGGTCCCCGCCGACGTCGAGCTGGCCCGGGTGGTGCCGGTCGTCGAGGCCCTGGCCCATTCGGTGGCCGCCACCGGGCGGGGCGTCCGGGTGTCGGTCGACACCGTCAAGCGTGTGGTGGCCGAGGAAGCCGTCGCCGCCGGTGCGAGCCTGGTCAACGACATCTCGGCCTCGCTGTGGGACCTGGCGGCCGCCACGGGGGCCGGCTGGGTGGCCATGCACATGCAGGGCGGGCCGCGCACCATGCAGGAGGACCCCCGCTACGCCGACGTCGTGGCCGAGGTGCATGCGTTCGTGCTGGAGCGGGCCGCGCGCGCCCTCGGCGCCGGGGTGGGCGAGGTCTGGGTCGACCCCGGGATCGGCTTCGGCAAGACACCGGCCCACAACCTCTCGCTGCTGCGGCACCTGCCCGAGCTGGTCGAGGCCGCGGCCGGCGCCGGGTGCGCCGGGGTCCTGGTGGGCACGAGCCGCAAGCGCTTCCTCGGGCTCCTCGGCGCGGGCGCCGGCGTGGAGCCCGTCCCGCTGCCGGTGGGGGACCGGGTCGAGGCGTCGCTCGCCACGGCGGCTGCGGCCATGGTGGCGGGGGCGGGCATGGTCCGGGTCCACGACGTGGCGGCGACGGTGCAGGTGGCCCGGCTGTATGGTCCTGCCGCATGAAGGGCAAGTGGGCCGCCGGCATCCCGCCGCGCAATTTCACGTGGGTGATCAAGGACCACCTGGCCGTCAGCGAGCGACCCGGCGGGTTCTCGGTGAACCACCGGCGGGTGCGGCGCCAGGAGGAGATCATCTGGCTGCGCGTCCAGGGCTTCGGCCGCGTCATCTCGCTGCTGGCGTCGCCGCACAACCTGGCCGCCTACGAGGAGGAGGGGCTGGCCTGGGCCCATTACCCCCTGGAGAAGTCGGGGGACCCGCGTCCCGTCCTGACGGCCTGCTACCGGGACATCGACGACTCGCTGGCCGCCGGCCTGCGCATCCTCCTGCACCAGGACGAACTGGGCGACAGGGTCATGGGGGTGGTCGCCGGCTACCTGGTCTGGTCGAGGCGCATCGCCAACCAGCCCCAGGCCGTGGCGCTCGTCGAGCACGTGTGCGGGCACGCCATGGGGGAGCCCGGCCGTGAGCTGCTGTCGGAGCTCGACGGCATGCCCGCGCGCGGCCGGGCGCAGTGACCGACCGGATCGAGATCAGTGACCTCCGGGTGACGGGGGTGCACGGCGTCCTGCCCGAGGAGCGTGAGCGCGCCCAGCCCTTCTCGCTCGACATCGTGGCGTGGGTCGACATGGACGCCGCCCAGCAGAGCGACGATCTCGCCGACACCGTGGACTACGGGGCCCTGGCCCAGACGGCGTCCGACGTGGTCGGCGGGCGGTCGTACCGTCTGCTCGAGGCGCTGGCGGGCCGGCTGGCCAGCGCGCTGCTGATCGTGGACCCCCGCATCGACGCGGTCGAGGTGACGGTGCGCAAGCTCCGCCCGCCGCTGGCCCTCGACGTGGGCTCGACCGGGGTGCGGGTGCGGCGCGCCCGTTGATGGGGCGGCCGGGCGATCGGCCGGAGTCCCGCCCACCGGAGACCGGGCCGCCCTGGCGCGCCTTCATCGGGCTGGGCTCCAACCAGGGTGACCGCCGGGCGCTGCTGCGGGCCGCGGTGGACGGGTTGCGCTCCGGAGGCGACGTCGTCGGCGTCTCGCCCCTCTACGAGACCGAGCCGGTGGGCGGGCCCGGCGACCAGGGGCCCTATCTCAACGTCGTGGTGGAGCTGTCGACCGCCGACGGCCCGCGGCAGCTCCTCGAGCGCTGCCGGGACCTCGAGGCGGCGGCCGGGCGCGTGCGCACCGTGCGCTGGGGCCCGCGCACGCTGGACGCCGACGTCCTGCTGGTGGACGGGTGGCAGGTGCACGAGCCCGACCTGGTCGTCCCCCACCCCCGGCTGTGGGAACGGCGGTTCGTGGTGCAGCCCCTGGCGGACCTCGCACCCGACCTGGTCACGTCGGGCCAGCTCAGGGGCTCTGGTGGGGACGTCGCCCGTGTGGGTAATCTGTAGGCGAACGTTTCTGAGATCGTCTGTAGGCGAACGGCACCCGTGAGGGGCTGGAACGCCGAAGGAGGTCAGATGCACTCCATCCGGATCATCGGTCCCGGTCGGGCCGGCACGTCCCTCGCCGCTGCACTGTCGGCGCGCGGCTGGGAGTTCGCCGGCTTCGCCGGACGCCACGACGACGTGTCCGGCGCGGCACGCGGCATCGACGTGCTCGTGATCGCCACACCCGACGACGTCGTGGCCGAGGTCGCCGCCTCGGTCGTCCCCGTCGAGGGGACCACCGTGCTGCACCTCTCGGGCTCGCTCGGGCTCGACGCCCTGGCGCCCCACCCGGTGCGGGCGGCGGTCCACCCACTCGTGCCGCTGCCCAACGGGGAGGTCGGTGCGGCCCGGCTCTGCTCGGGTGTGACCTTCGCCGTCGCCGGCGCCCCCGTCGCCCGCGAGATGGTCGGGTGTCTCGGGGGGCGGACGGTCGAGGTCGACGACCGCGACCGGGCGGCGTACCACGCCGCAGCCTGCATCGCGGCGAACCACGTGGTGGCGCTGCTGGGTCAGGTCGAGCGGGTGGCGGCCGCGGTCGGTCTGGACCTCGAGTCGTTCCTGCCCCTCACCCGCGCCGCGGTCGACGACGTGGCCTCGCTCGGGGCCGGCGCCGCGCTCACGGGCCCCGCCCGCCGGGGCGACTGGGCCACCCTCAGCCGGCACCTCGACGCGCTGCCCGAGGACGAGCGCCCGGGCTACCAGGCCGGGGCGGCGCTGGCGACCCGCCTGGCTCACTCCGACGCACCCCGGCCGGCCATGCCGGCGGCGGTGTAGGGCGCCGGCGATGGACGTCGTCGAGACCGCAGCCGCCTGCCGCCATGCCCTCGACCGGGAGCGCGCGACCGGGCGCGCCGTCGGGCTGGTGCCCACCATGGGGGCGCTGCACGAGGGGCACACCTCCCTCGTGGCCCGGGCCCGGGCCGAGTGCGACGTGGTCGCGGTCAGCATCTTCGTGAACCCTCTGCAGTTCGGTGACCCCGACGACATCGCGCGCTACCCGCGGACGCTCGAGCGCGACCTTCTCGTGTGCGCCGAGGCCGGCGCCGACGTCGTCTTCGTCCCGCCGGTCAGCGAGATGTACCCGTCCTGGCCCGCGCCGCCGGCGACCACCGTGTCGGTGCGCGGGGTCAGTGACCGGTGGGAGGGCGCGTCGCGCCCGGGCCATTTCGACGGCGTCGCCACCGTGGTCTCGAAGCTGTTCTCCATCGCCGGCCCCTGCCGGGCCTACTTCGGGCTGAAGGACTTCCAGCAGCTGGCGGTCGTGCGCCGGTTGGTGCTCGACCTGTCGCTGCCCATCGAGGTGCTCGGGTGCCCGATCGTGCGGGAGGCCGACGGCCTGGCGCTGTCCAGCCGCAACACGCGGCTCTCGGGCGGCGAGCGGGAGGCCGCGGCGGTGCTCTCGGGCGCGCTGGCCGCCGGCCGCGCCGCCATCGCCGCCGGCGAGCGCTCCGGCGCGGCCGTGGCACGGGCCATGGCGGCCGCCGTCGCCCGCGAGCCTCTGGTGCGGCTGGACTATGCCGTGGCCGTGGACGCCGGGTCGCTCGAGGAGGCCGGCGACATCGACGACGCGGGCACGGTGCGCCTGCTCGTCGCAGCCCAGGTGGGTCCCGTCCGGCTGATCGACAACAGCGGCGCCGTCGAGGGCGCCGACGAGACCGCCGCGGGACCCGACGGGACCGAGCGGGTCCGCCAACTCGAAAGGATCGGTTGAGCCGATGCGCCGCCGCATGATGAAGTCCAAGATCCACCGGGCCACGGTGACGGGCGCCAACCTCAACTATGTCGGCTCGGTCTCCATCGACACCGAGCTGATGGCGCTGGCCGATGTGCTGCCCTACGAGCAGGTCGCGGTGCTCGACATCGACAACGGCGCCCGGTTCGAGACCTACGCCATTGAGGGCGAGCGGGGCCAGATCTGCCTGAACGGCGCCGCGGCGCGGCTGGTGGCGCCCGGTGACAAGGTGATCATCATCACCTACGCCGACTACGAGCGCGAGGAGCTCGACGCGTACGTGCCGCGCGTCGTGCACGTCGACGCGCGCAACCGGGTGATCGACGAGGTGTCGGCCCGACTCGACGCCGAGCTCACGCTGACCGAACCGGCGTGACCGCCGGGGCCCGGCCGGGACCCTTCGACGTCCTGGTCCTGGGCAGCGGCGTCGCCGGGCTGTCGGCCGCGGTGCGCCTGGCGGCGCCAGGCGCACCCTCGTCGCCCGCGCTGTCGCTCGGCGTGCTGACCAAGGGCGCGCTGTCCCAGTCGGCGACCCGCTGGGCGCAGGGTGGGGTCGCCGCCGTGCTCGGCGGGGACGAGGACTCGACCGACCTGCATCTCGCCGACACGCTGGCCGCCGGCGCAGGACTCTGCGACGAGGAGGCCGTGCGCATCCTGGTCGGCGAGGGACCCGGCCGCGTGCACGAGCTGATCGCCCTGGGCGTCGAGTTCGACCGCGAGGCCACCGGGCTGCTGGCGCTCGCGCGCGAGGGCGGCCACTCGCGACCCCGGGTCGTCCACGCCGGCGGCGCGGCGACCGGCGCGGAGGTGGAGCGCGCGCTCGTCGACGCCACCTACAGCTCGGCCAGCGCCGTGCTCGAGGGGTGGTTCGCCCTCGACCTGCTCGTCGAGGGTGGCCGCTGCGTCGGCGTGACGGCGCTGCCACCCGCCGGCGCCGGGCCGGTGGAGGTGCGGGCCGACCACGTCGTGCTGGCCACCGGCGGTGCGGGCCAGCTCTTCTCCGTCACGACGAACCCCCCCGAATCCACCGGCGACGGCGTGGCGATGGCGCTGCGGGCGCGCGTGCCCACGGCCGACATCGAGTTCGTGCAGTTCCACCCGACCGCCCTGCACCACCCGGCCATGCCCCGGCCCCTGCTCTCCGAGGCGCTGCGCGGCCACGGGGCGATCCTGCGCGACCGGGACGGCGAGCGCTTCGTCGACGAGCTCGCACCGCGCGACGTGGTGAGCCGGGCCATGGCGGCGCGCATGGCCACCCAGGGCGTCGAGCACCTCTGGCTCGACGCGACCGGGTTGGAGCGGTTCTCCCAGCGCTTCCCCACCATCGCGGCCTCGCTCACGTCCATCGGGCTCGACCCCGAGCGCGACTGGCTGCCGATCGCCCCGGCGGCGCACCACCTCTCGGGCGGCGTCGTGACCGACCTGTGGGGTGCCACCGCGCTGCCCGGCCTGTGGGCCGTGGGCGAGGTGGCCTGCACCGGGGTGCACGGGGCCAACCGGTTGGCCTCCAACTCCCTGCTCGAAGGGATGGTGTTCGGAGCCCGCCTGGCCGAGCACATCGCGTCGGGGTTCGTGGGCCCGGAGCCGAGCGGCGCGCTGCGGGCGGTGCTGGGTGAGGCGCCCATCGACGGGATCGGGTGCACCCTGCTGGAGCGTCCCCCGCCGGCCGCTCCCGCTGATGCCGACCGGCTCCCCGGCGTGGACGTCACCAAGCTGCGCGACACGCTGCAGCGGGCCATGACGCGCGGCGCCGGGGTGGTGCGCAGTGCGGACTCGCTCGGCGGCGCCCGCGCCGTGGTCGACGAGATCGCGGCCGCGCTCGGAGAGGGCGCCGCCTCCGCCGGCGCGGGGGAGCTGGCGAACCTGCTCCAGCTGGCGGACGCGCTGCTGGTCTCCGCGCTGGCCCGCACCGAGAGCCGCGGGTCCCACGCGCGCCGCGAGTACCCCGACGTGGACCCGGCCTGGCGCCGCCGACTCGTCCACGGGGGATTCGCCACGGGGAGGGAGACGTGAGCGGCGCCGGGCCGGACGAGGCGGCGGACGCGTACGACCGGGCCGTCGCCGACGCCGTCGAGCGGGCGCTGGCCGAGGATCTCGGTCCGGAGGGGGACCTGACCGCGGAGCTGGTGCCCCCCGGCGTGACCGCCCACTTCGCGTTGCGGGCGCGCCACAACGGCGTCGTCGCCGGGCGGGACTGCGCCACGGAGGCCTTCCGCCGGGTCGACCCCGCGCTCACCGTCGTGTGGCACGTGGTCGACGGCACCGAGGTGTCGTCGGGTGACACGGTCATGGAGATCACGGGGTCGCTGCGGCCGATCCTGACAGCCGAACGGACGGCGCTGAACTTCCTCGGCCACCTGTCCGGGGTCGCCACGCTGACCGCGCAATTCGTGGCGGCCGCGCACGAGAGCAACCCGTCGGTCCAGGTCCTCGACACCCGCAAGACGACCCCGGGGCTGCGCATCCTCGAGAAGGCGGCGGTGCGCTCCGGCGGCGGCACGAACCACCGGGCCGGGCTCTCCGACGCCGTGCTCGTCAAGGACAACCACCTCGCCGGGACGAGCGTCACCGGGGCGGTGCGGCGGGCCCGGGCACTGTGGCCGGGGCGGATGGTCGAGATCGAGTGCGACACGCTCGAACAGGTGGCCGAGGCGGCGCGCGCGGGTGCCGACGCCGTGCTGCTCGACAACATGGACCCGGGGGACGTCGTCGAGGCGATCGCCGTGGCCC